>NZ_JBPPGD010000006.1:0-99029 GCF_051303165.1 Actinomyces sp. W5033
GCCGTGGTGGCTGGTGGTTCGGCTGAGCCTGTGCCTGAGTCGGTGGTGTGCGGGTTGACGGGGCAGGAGGTCGCGGGTGCTATGGGGCCGCGCTCGGTCAGCCGCCTGTGCCTGCCCGCCGCTGGCGGGCAGGAGCCGGTGCCGGTGGTGGTCTCGGCCAGCGACGTGTCCTCCCTGCTGGTGGGCGGCTCGGGCCTGGTGCGCCAGCCCCCGGGCGAGCGGGTCGTGGTCACCAGGGACCTCATCGTCCACACCGACCCCTCACCCAGGACACTGGCCACCACGGTGGCCGGCGTGCCCGTGAACGTCACCGCCACCCCGGTGTCCTACACCTGGCACTGGGGCGACGGGACCAGCCTGACCACGACCGACCCCGGGGCCGCCTACCCCCACCACACGGTGGTCCACCGCTACCGCCGGTGCGCCCAGGGCGTGGTCGTGGCCCTGACCACCAGCTGGCGGGCCACCTACAGCGTCGCCGGGGGCCAGCCACAGCCCGTGGACGGCACCATCACCACCACCGAGACCTCCACCCCCTTCGACCTGGTCCGCCTGGCCTCGGTCCTGACCGACGACGCCGAGCACGCCCAGGGACACTGACCACCCCCACCCACCAACAACCACACACCACCACGCCCGTAGACTCCTGGACATGACTGACGCCGCGGCCCCGGACGCCTCGATGGACCACGCCTCTGGCGCATCCACCGCCCGCCCCGGCCACGGCCCCACCCAGGGCGAGGGCACCTCTCACCCGGCGCCTGCGGACCTCGGCCCGGCCCCGCGCACCTCCCCCGTGGGCATCCCGCGCATCGGCCTGACGCCGGTCGCCCCACCGGTCCCCCGCCCCACCCCGGCCGTTCGCTCGCACGCGCTTCTCATCGACTCCCAGCCGCAGCGCCTGCGCCGTGCCGAGGACCTGCTCGACCTCGCGCTCACCGCCGTCGGGGCCCTGTCGATGATCGTGCTGGCGATCTACGCGCACGAGACGACCACCGGCGTGACCCAGGACGTGCAGAACGTCCTCACCGTGGTCCTGCGGCAGATTCTCGTCCTGCCGTTCCAGGCGGTCGAGGGCCTGGCCACCTTCCTCATCCCGGTGACGGTCCTGCTTACCCGCCTGTTCCAGAGCGCGTGGCGCAGCGCCTTGCAGGGGGCCCTCGGGGCACTCGGCGGCTGGCTCATCGGTCTGCTCACCTACCAGGCGCTGGTGATGTGGGCTCCCGAGGCCCTGGCTGCGGGCCTGACGGTCACGGCCTCAGGCACGGCGCAGATCGGAGTCTCGGCGACCTTCGCCGCCCTTTCGGGCCTGCTCACCGGCGCGGGGGACCGCCGCACGGCGACGACGGTGCGCATCGCCTGGGGCCTCGTGTGGGTCATCGTCGGGCTGACGGTGCTGCGCTCGGCCCTCACGCTGCCGGGCGCCCTGCTGTCGGTGCTCATCGGCCGCTGCGTCGGGCTGCTGGTGCGCTGGGCCCTCGGGGTCGATGACCGCCGGGCGCACGGCGTCGCCCTTGTCCGTGCCCTGCGCCGTGCCGGGGTCGATGCCGTGCGCGTGGTGCGCATGGACCCCACCTCGGACCCGCGCGCCTGGACGGTGACGACGGACGCGCCCCTGGGTTACACCGAGCGCGTGCGCGAGACCCCCCTGGCCGCACCCGTGGACCTCGACCCCCTGCCGGGCACGACCGACGCCGGCCTCGCCGTCGGCCCCACCACCGAGCCGTCCCATGAGCCCCAGCCCCCCAACCCGCCCGCCGACGAGCCCGCCAACACGCTCACCCCGGCAGACGGTGTCGAGACCGCGGCGGCGCTCGCCGAGGCGCACTCCGCCGCGCTCACCGAGGGCCGTCCCTCCGTCCACCGGGTCTACGCCGTGTGGGACGCCGACGGCGTGCGCCGCGACGTCACCGTCCTGGACGCCGACCGCCAGGTCGCCGGCTTCCTCACGGGGCTGTGGGACCGCCTGCGCGTGCGAGGCCTGTCCCCCACCCGCGACCTGTCGGTACGGCCCGCCGCCGAGCACGCCGTCCTCATGACCCTGGAGGCCAGGCGCGTCGGTGTGCGCACGCCCGCCCTCCTCGGCCTGGCAGAGGCGCAGGAGTCCGTCATCCTCGTCACCGAGCACGTCGCCGGCGCCCGGTCCTTCGACACCCTGGGCTCCGGCGTGCCCGAACCCGTCCTCACCCAGCTGTGGGAGCAGGTGGCGGCCGCCCACGCCTCTGGCCTGGCGCACCGCGAGCTCGACGGCGCGCACGTGGTCGTCGATGCCCACGAGCAGGTGTGGCTGCTCGACTGGGACTCTGGGGAGATCGCCTCCAACGAGCTGTCCCGGCGCGTGGACCTCGCCCAGGCGCTGGCCCTTATCGCCTCCGCCGTCGGCGTCGATCGGGCCATCACCTCGGCCTCCCGGGTGCTGAGCACCCAGCAGCTCGCCTCCATCGCCCCGATGCTGCAGAAGGTCGTGCTGCCGGACTCCACCCGTGAGGCGATGGGCCGGCGTGGCAGGGTGCTGCAGGAGCTGCGTGACGCCCTCGTCGCCCTCACTCCGACGGCGCACGCCGAGCCCGCCCGGCTCACCCGCTTCTCCACGCGCACCGTCGTCATGGCGGTCATCGCCCTGGTGGCGCTGTGGACGCTGCTGGCCCGGATGAACCTCGAGCAGATCAGCACGGCGGTGAGCCAGGCGAACGTATGGTGGATCCTGGCGGCCCTCGTCTTCTCCCTGGCGACGTACGTGGGCGCAGGCCTCGCCCTCGTCGCCTTCTCCCCGGTGCGGCTGGGGGTCATGCGTTCCACCGAGGTGCACCTGGCCTCCTCGGTGGTCTCCCTGGTCGCCCCGGCGGGAGTCGGTGGCGCCGCCATCAACCTGCGCTTCCTGGCCCGCAAGGGCGTCCCGACGGCGATCGGCGTCGCCACCGTTGCCCTGGTCCAGGTGGTCCAGTTCGCCGTCACGGTGGTGCTGCTCGTCCTGCTGGCGGCGCTCACAGGCCGCTCGACGGGCCTGACCCTGCCGTCGGGGTGGATCATGCTGGCCGCGGTCGTGCTGGTGGCCGCCGTGGCCGCGGCCCTGCTCATCCCGCGGGCGCGCACCTTCCTGTGGGAGAAGGTCGAGCCGACCTACCGGCAGGTGTGGCCGCGCGTGATGTGGGTCCTGTCCAACCCGGGCCGCCTGGCGCTGGGTGTGGGCGGCACGCTGCTGCTGAGCCTGTCCTACATCTTCTCCTTCGGGGCGAGCCTGTGGGCCTTCGGCTACACCCTGCCCTTCTCGGTCCTAGCCATCACCTACCTGGCCTCCAACACGGTGGGCAGCGTGGTGCCCTCGCCCGGAGGCATCGGTCCGGTGGAGATCGCGCTGACCGCGGGCCTCGTCGCGGCGGGCATCCCCTCGGGCGTGGCCCTGTCCGCCGCCATCGTCTACCGCCTCGTCACCTTCTGGGTCCCCATCCCCGTGGGCTGGCTCAGCCTCCAGCGCCTGCAGCGCAAGGGCGACCTGTGACGAGCCTGCTGCCCCTGGCCCCGGCGCGGTACCGGAACCGGTAGGTCCCCTTGGCCCACGGCGTCTAGGCTGGGCCGCGCTGACCGCCCACCCGGCGGGGCAACCCGGCCGCGCCGCCGCGGCCCATGCACAAGGAGATCCCATTGCGTGCACTGCGCAAGCCGGCCCCGGGGCCCGGGCTCGAGCTGCAGGACGTCCCCGAACCCACCACCGGATTCCGGGAGGTGAAGATCCGCGTCCTACGCACCGGCCTGTGCGGCACCGACCTGCACCTGGCAGGCTGGGACGAGTTCGCCGCCGCCCAGCTCCACCCGCCGATGACGCTCGGGCACGAGTTCTACGGCGAGATCGTGGAGATCGGCACGGGCACCGCCACCGACGAGTCCACCGCTGAGGACGACACCGACTACCTGTCCATCGGCCAGCGGGTGAGCGTCGAGGGGCACGTGACCTGCGGACGCTGTCGCAACTGCCGTGCGGGCCGGCGCCACATGTGCATCCGCACGAGCTCCATCGGCGTCAACCGCGACGGCGCCTTCGCCGACTACGTGGTCGTGCCGGCCCGCAACGTGTGGCCGCAGTCGGAGCAGATCGACCCGGACCTCGGAGCACTGTTCGACCCCTTCGGCAACGCCGTCCACACGGCGATGCAGTTCCCTCTCGCCTCCGAGGACGTCCTCATCACCGGTGCGGGCCCCATCGGCGTCATGTGCGCCGCCATCGCACGCCACTGCGGGGCAAGGAACGTCGTCATCACGGACCTGTCCGACTACCGGCTGTCCCTGGCGGAGAAGGTCGGGGTCACCACCGTCAACACCGGCCGCGAGGACCTGCACGAGGTCATGCGTGACCTGGGGATGACGGAGGGCTTCGACGTCGGCCTCGAGATGAGCGGGGCCCCCGCCGCCACCCGCCAGATGATCGACGTGTGCAACCACGGCGCGAGGATCGCCATGCTGGGGCTGCCCAAGGCGGGCTACGAGATCGACTGGAACAAGGTCATCACCCACATGCTCACCCTCAAGGGCGTCTACGGACGCGAGATGTACGACACCTGGTACAAGGGGGCCTTCATGCTGGGCTCGTCCGAGCGCCTGCGCAACGAGGTCCGTGGGCTCGTCACGCACCGCTTCGCCCCCGAGCAGTGGCAGGACGCCTTTGAGGCCGCCCGCTCCGGCGAGTGCGGCAAGGTCATCATCAACTGGGAGGAGTGAAGGATGCTCACCTTCAACAAGGAGATCAGCGAGGAGCTGGCCGCCATCGAGTCCGCCGGGCTGTACAAGCACGAGCGGGAGATCACGAGCGCGCAGGGATCCGAGATCGAGACCACCGGGGGACCCGCACTCAACTTCTGCGCCAACAACTACCTGGGCCTGGCCGACGACTCGCGCGTGCGCGAGGCCGCCCACGAGGCCCTGGACCAGTGGGGCTTCGGCATGAGCTCGGTGCGTTTCATCTGCGGCACCCAGTCCCCGCACCGCGAGCTCGAGCGTGAGCTGGCCGACTGGCTGGGGACCGAGGACGCGATCCTCTTCTCCAGCTGCTTCGACGCCAACGGGGCGATCTTCGACGTCCTGCTGCGCGCCGGCGACGCGATCATCTCCGATGAGCTCAACCACGCCTCGATCATCGACGGCGTGCGGCTGTGCAAGGCGACCCGCTACCGGTACCGCAACGGGGACATGGAGGACCTGCGAGCCCAGCTCGAGGCGGCGAAGGAGGCGGGCGCCCCCCGCGTCATGATCGTCACGGACGGCGTGTTCTCCATGGACGGCTCCTACGCGCCCCTGCCCGAGATCGTGGCCCTGGCCGAGGAGCACGGCGCCCTCGTCATGGTGGACGACTCCCACGCGACCGGCTTCGTCGGGGCGACGGGGGCGGGCACGCCCGAGCTCTTCGGGGTGAGGGTGGACGTGCTGTCCGGCACGCTCGGAAAGGCGCTGGGCGGGGCGAGCGGCGGATACATCGCGGGCCTCCAGGAGGTCGTCGACCTGCTGCGCCAGCGGGCCAGGCCCTACCTGTTCTCCAACACGGTGGCCCCCGCCGTCGTCGGCGGGTCGCTGCGGGCGGTGCGCATCGCCCGGCACGCCGACGAGTCGCGGGCGGTGCTGGCGCGCAACGCCGGGCTCTTCCGCTCCCTCATGGAGCAGGCGGGCTTCACGCTGCTGCCCGGCTCGCACGCGATCGTGCCGGTGATGTTCCCCGGGCCTGAGGGCGCGGTGCTGGCGGGCCGTATCGCGGACCGGATGCTGGAGCTGGGCGTGTACGTCATCGCCTTCTCCTACCCGGTGGTGCCCAAGGGGCGGGCGAGGATCCGCGTGCAGCTGAGCGCGGCGCACACGCAGGCGGACGTGCGCCGCTGCGTCGAGGCCTTCACCCAGGCGCGCGACGAGCTGCTGCGCCACTGACCCCCGGGCGCCGCCCCGGCCACGCGCCCACCGGCGGCACGCTCAGCGCTGCGCGTGCCGCCGGTGGACCGCCCAGGCAGCGCCCATGACGACGAACCACAGCGGGGAGGCGAGCAGCGCCTGGCGCGTGTCCTGAGCCAGGGTGAGCGTCCACGCGACGAACACGAAGAAGGCCAGGCTCACCCAGGCCGCCAGCCGCCCGCCGGGCACCGTGAAGGCGCTCGCCTCGTGGCGCTCGGGGTAGCGCGTGCGGTAGCGCAGGTAGGACACGACGATGACGCCCCACACGACGATGAACAGCACGGAGGCCACCGTCGTCACCGTCGTGAAGGCGGACATGATCGAGCCCGAGAGGTACATGAGCGGGATCGAGGTCAGCAGCCCCCCACAGGTCACCAGCAGGGACCAGCCGGGCACGCTGCGCCCCGTCAGGTGCTTGAACACGCGGGGCGCCTGACGCGCCCAGGACAACCCGTAGAGCATCCGCGAGGTGGAGTACAGGCCCGAGTTCGCGCTCGAGGCCGCCGCGGTGAGGACGACGAAGTTCACCACGCCGGCGGCCACCCCGAGCCCGGCGAGGGCGAACATGGACACGAAGGGGCTGTTGTCCGGGGAGACCTCGCGCCAGGGCGTGACCATCATGATGGCCGCCAGCGCCCCCAGGTAGAACAGGACGATGCGCACGGGGATGGCGTTGATCGCCTTGGGCAGGGTGACGTGCGGGTCCTTCGCCTCAGCCGCCGTCGTGCCAATGAGCTCGGTGCCGATGAAGGCGAAGACGGCGATCTGGAAGGCCCGGGCGAAGCCGCCGAAGCCGCGTGGGAACAGACCGCCGTCGGACCAGAGGTTGCTCACGGAGGCGACGGCGCCGTTCGGGGCGGTGAAGCCCGCGACCACCATGACGACCCCGATGACGACGAGCGCGAGGATGGCGATGATCTTGACGATGGAGAACCAGAACTCGATCTCCCCGAAGGCCCTGACCGTCGTGAGGTTGATGGACAGCAGCAGCGCGACCGTGGCGACCGGCGGCAGCCACAGCGGCACACCGGGCCACCAGAACTGCACGTACCCGGTGATGACGACGACCTCGGCCACCGCGGTCACGAGCCAGGAGAAGTAGTAGGTCCAGCCGGTGAGGAAACCCGCCCAGGGCCCGATGAGGTCGGCGGCGACGTCGGCGAAGGACTTGTAGCTCAGGTCCGAGAGCATGACCTCGCCGAGCGCCCTCATGACGAGGAAGAGGACCGCCCCGATGAGGGCGTAGACGAGGAGCACGGAGGGGCCGGCCAGGGAGATGGTCTTTCCCGAGCCCATGAACAGGCCTGTGCCGATGGCCCCGCCGATGGCGATGAGCTGGACGTGACGGTTGGTGAGCCTGCGCTGGAGCTGGCCCTCGGCGACCAGGTCCTCGACGGTCTTCGGCATGCGTTCTCCTCGGGACGGCACTGGGTGCAGCCTACGTCGCCGCGTCCGTCTCCCGGGCCACCGGGGAGGGCTCCGGCGGCGCCCGGCCCGCAGTCAGTAGGCTCGGCGCTGATGAGACCCCTGTCGCGCGCCTGCCTGCGCCCTGCCGCCGGTGTCCTGCCGGCGGTGGTGGCGGTCGCTGTGGGCGCCCTGTTGATGTGCACCTACTCGGTGGGCCAGTGGACCTCGATGCAGGTGCCGAGCTGGGACCTGGCGATCTTCTCCGAGCTGGCCAAGGCCTACGCGCACCTTGAGGCCCCGGTCGTGCCCATCAAGGGTGAGGGCTACAACCTGCTGGGCGACCACTTCCACCCCGTCCTCGTGCTGCTGGCCCCCGTGTGGGCGCTGTGGCCCTCCCCCCTGGCGCTGCTGCTCGTGCAGGACCTGCTCCTGGCTGTGTCCGCCTGGCCCATCACCCGTGCGGCGGCGCGCACGGTCGGCCCCTGGGCGGGTGGGGCGCTCGGCCTCGTCTACGTCCTGTCCTGGGGCCTGCAGGGGGCCGTGGCAGCCCAGTTCCACGAGATCGCCTTCGCGGTGCCCATGCTCGCCTGGGCCTCAGCCGCCTTCGTCGAGGGCCGGTGGCGCTCGTGCGCCGCGTGGGTGGCGCCGCTGGTGCTCGTCAAGGAGGACCTGGGCCTGACCGTCCTCATGGCCGGCCTGGCGATCGCCTGGCGGGGCCAGAGCGACGAGGTGCGGCTGGGGCGTCACCGGCTCACGGGCGCCGGCCTGGGTCTGGGGCTCGCGCTCCTCGGCCTCCTGTCCTTCCTGCTCACGGTCGCCGTGATCCTGCCGGCCCTGTCCCCGACCGGCGCGTGGGAGTACGGGCTGGGCGGCAACAGCGGGGACGGGTCGGGGGCCTCCACCGTCTCGGGCGGCCTGCTCGAGCGGCTGCTGACGCCCTCGGTCAAGGTGGCGACCCTGGGCGTGCTGGCGACGACGGCGGGGCTCGTGGGGCTGGCCTCACCCTGGATGGCGCTGGTCCTGCCGACGCTCGCCTGGCGCTTCCTGTCCGGCAAGGAGGCCTACTGGCAGTGGGAGCACTGGCACTACAACGCCGTGCTCATGCCGGTCGCCGTGGGGGCGCTGCTCGACGTCCTGCGGCGCCTCAAGGGGGACCGCCCGTGGGCACAGGCGGCCGCGGGCGTGCGCTGGCTGGCTGCGGTGGCCGTGGGGCTGCCCATCGCCCTGGGGGTGGCGACGGCGCCGCGCCTGGCGCTGGCCGGCATGCTCGAGGAGGGCTGGGGCCAGGAGCCACCGCGCGCGCAAGCGGCCCGGCAGGTGGTCGAGACGGTCGCGCAGGGCTCGACGGTGGAGACGGACCTCGGGCTGCTCGCCTACCTCGTGCCGCGCGCGAGCGTGTACTGGGTGGGGACCTCCTCGGTGGACACGGACTACGTCGTCATCGACTCCTACTCCCCGGCCTGGGGCGGCAACCCTCCTGCCGACGCGGCCGAGTGGGCGATGAGCACGTCGTCGTCGGGGGCCGTCTACCAGCTGGTCCTCGACGTCGGGGGCTACCAGGTGGCCCAGCGGGTGGGGCAGTGACGTACCTGCTGGTGATGGCCGGCGGGGCCCTGGGCGTCCTGGCGCGGGTGTGGCTGCTGTCCCTTGTGCCGACGGCGCCCCTCGCGGGGGTCCTGGCCCTCAACCTGTCGGGCGCCCTGGCGCTGGGAGTCCTGTACGGATTCCTCGAGGCGCGCACGCTGCGGGCAGGGCGCGAGCTGCGCCTGGCGGTGGGCACTGGACTCCTCGGGGGCCTGACGACGCACTCGACCTTCGTCCTGCAGTCCCAGACGCTGCTGGCGGGCGGTCGGCTCCTCATGGGACTGGCACACCTGCTGGGCTCGGTGTCACTGGGCGTGGTGGTGGCCGCCGTGGGGCTGGGCCTGGGCGGGGCCCTGGGGCGGCGGGGGCGCACATGACCTGGTTGTGGCTGGCTGTGGCGGGCGGGGCAGGGGCCTGCGCGCGCTACCGGGTGGACGCCCTCGTGCCGCGGGGCGGGGGTGCCCCACGGGGGACGGTTGTGGTCAACATGACTGCGTGCCTGCTGCTGGGGCTGCTCACGGCCGTGTCCTCAGTGCTGCCGTCCACCACTGTGACCGTGGTGGGCGCCGGGCTGCTGGGCGGGTACTCGACCTTCTCGACGGCGAGTGTCGAGGGCGCACGACTGGTCCTTGAGGGGCGCTGGGGCGCTGAGGCCGCCCATGCGGCGGCGATGACGCTGGGCACGGTGACCTGCGCCTGGCTGGGCGCCGCCCTGGGGACGGCCGTGGTGGCGGCGCTGGCCTGAACGCCCGGGTCTGCGAGACTGGCCTTATGAGTATGGACCCCTCCCCCAGGCTTGACCCCACCTCCCCCGCGCCACGGCCGGGCCTGCCCCCGGCGATCCTCACGGTCCTCATCATCATCGCCGTGCTGCTGGCCCTGATCGCGTCCCTGCTCGTCGTGCGCGACCGGGGCGTGGGCGCCGCGAGCCCCGCCACGTCCTCGCCGACGGCCCCGGCCACGGCGAGCCCGCAGGCGTCCTCACCGGTACCCACCGCCCAGCCGACCTCCGCGCCCTCGGTGACGGACGAGCAGGTCCTGGCGCTCATGCGCGCCGAGGTGCGCCGCGACCCCGCCGACGGTCAGGCGAAGGGTGACGTGGACGCGCCCGTGGTCCTCGTCCTGTACTCAGACTTCTCCTGCCCCTACTGCACGATGTTCGCGCAGCAGGTCGAGCCGGGCCTGTCCGACCTGGTCGCGGACGGCACGCTGCGCGTGGAGTGGCGGGACCTGGCCCAGATCGCGGCCTCCTCACCGCTGGCCGCGCAGGCGGGGATCGCGGCGGCGAACCAGGGACGCTTCTGGGAGCTCCATGACGCCATGTACGCGGCCGCGGACCCGAGGAGCCACCCGGAGTACACCGAGGAGTCACTCATGGCCTTCGCCGCCCAGGCCGGGGTGGCGGACCTGGAGCGCTTCCGCGCGGACATGACCGCTCAGCAGACGGTGGACCGGGTGGCTCAGGCCACGCAGCACGCCCACCAGCTGGGGATCACGGGCACTCCCTTCCTCATCGTCAACGACGCCGTCATCGGTGGTTACACCCCGCTGGAGTTCGTGCGCCAGACGGTGCTGGACCAGGCGGCGCTGGCCGGCTGAGGGCTATCGGACGGCGTCTACCCCGTCCTCGGGGGAGGCGTCCAGCGCCTGGAGCAGGTCCTCGGGCACCGCGCCGACGACCTCATCCGCGCCGTCCCCGTCGAGGTCGAGCGCGGCGACCGTCTGCGGCCCGACCGCCTCGGGCTGCCCCACCGGAGCGTCACCGGCGGACAGGAAGATCCCCACCCAGGCCGAGCGCGGGTCAGAGTCGATGAGGACGGCCTTGGCGAAGAGCGTGAGCGGCACCGCCAGGATGGTGCCCAGCGCGCCGATGACGCTGGACCAGAACATGAGGGACAGGAAGGTCGTCGTCGTGTTGAGCCCCACCGCGTCACCGGTGAACTTGGGCTGGATGAGGGACTGGATGACGAAGTTGAGCACGACGTAGGCCACGATGACCCACAGGGCGGTCCAGGGACCGGAGTCCACCAGCGCGAGCAGGGCCGGCGGGATGACACCGATGACGAAGCCGATGTTGGGGATGTAGTTCGTGATGAAGGCGAGCACGCCCCAGGTGACCGCCATGGGCACCCCGAGCATGGCCAGGGCGACGACGTCGAGGACGGCCACGATGAGGCCGAAGACCGTGGAGACCAGCCAGTAGGAGCGCACCGACCGGGCGAAGCCGGCCAGGCCGGAGGCGATCCCCGGCTTGAGCTCCGCCAGGGCGGTCGCCCGCACCTCGATCCGGGACATGTCAAACATGAGGAAGATGACCGTCATGCCCATGACCATGAGGATCGACCCGAAGGAGGTCAGCTGCCCCATGAGCCCCTGGGCGAGGCCCACGACACGGCTGGCGGAGAGCATAGAGGCGAGCTGGTCCAACAGCGTGTCCTGCTCGATGCCCAGCGACACCAGCAGCCCCTGCAGCTGCGTCCAGATCTCCTGGAACTTCGCCGAGTACTGCGGCAGCGTCTCGACAAGCTGGGCGACGGCGACGCCCAGGGCCACGAACAGCCCGATGACGAAGGTGTAGATGATGAGCACCGCCGCCAGCGCGGACACCGGTCGTGGCACCCGGTGGCGCGAGGCCCAGGACACGAGGGGGCGAACGGTGAGCACGAGGGTCAGCGCGAAGAAGGCGGGCCCCACGAGGCTGCGGGTGAAGTAGATGCCGGCACATCCCACGGCGAGGGCGGCGAGGGTGAGGGCGGTGACCTCTCCCTGGGTCCTGTGGCCCGCGACGGTGTCCTGGTTGTGGTTCATGGGGCCGATCCTGTCATGGCGGCGGCCCCTGCACCCTGCTCCCCCAGGGTGGGGCCGTGCTCAGCGCAGCATCTCCATGGCACGGGCGCCGTCGATCGCGCGCAGGTGCGGCAGCGGGTCGAGCCCCGTGGCCACGACGAAGTCCGTCAGCTGCTCGCGCACCACCACCTGCAGGTCCTCGGGCCGCCAGGGCTTGGCGACGTAGTGGTCGAGGCCCGCCTCGTTGACGGCGCGGATCGTGTCGGCCTGGTCCGCCTGCCCGGTGACGAGGACCTTGCGCGCGTCGGCGGTGCGCTCGTCGTCCTCCATGTCGATGAGCATGTCCACACCGGTGGTGCCGGGCATGCGGTGGTCGGCCAGGACGAGGGCGACGACGTCGCCGTCCTCCTCCACCTCCTCCACAACCGCCCAGGCGTCCTCGACGTCCTCGGCCGGCTCGACACGGACGACGTCCGCGAAGGGCAGCAGGTCGCCGACGACGGCGTCGCGGACCTCGGGCTCGTCGTCGACGACGAGGATGGTGAGCTTCATGGCTGCTCCTTGGGGTCGGGGCGCGAGGCGCCGGTGCTGGTGGGAAGGACGACCCGGACGCAGGTGCGCCCGGGGCGGGAATCGACGTCGATCGTGCCGTCATGGGCGTCAACGACCGCCTTGGCCAGGCCCATGCCCAGGCCGAGGCCGAAGCGGACCTTGCCGTGGTTGGTGGTGAAGCGCGGCTCGAAGATGCGCGGCAGGGTCTCGGGGTCGATGCCGGGGCCGTTGTCCACGACATCGACGCGCACCCCCGCCGCCTCGGCCACCACCCGCACGGTGAGCGCCGGGTGGAAGGCGGTGCCCTGAGCCTCGGCGTCCTTGACGGCGCCGGACAGGGCGTCGGCGGCGTTGGACAGGATGTTGGTCCACACCTGGGCGAGCTCGCCCGCCCGCCCGGGGACGGTGGGCACGTCGTCGTAGTCGCGCTCGACCTCGACACCGCGCAGCCGGTGGGCCGTGAGCCGCAGGGAGTCCTCCAGCACCTCGCGCACGTCCACGTCCTGGTCCATCTCCCCCTCGGGGCGCACGTAGGTGGATAGGGAGGACACGAGGCTGCGCACCCGCCCGGTGGCGGTGCGCACGTTGCGCTCCTCCCGGCCGATGGAGGCGGCCGCCAGCGCCACCTCCAGGCGCTCCGGGTCAGCGACGAGGGCCTGCACCTCCTCGCGGGGGGTGTCCTGGCTCATGCCGAGGGTGACGAGGCGCCGGGCGAGCTCACGGTCCCCGACGACGCGCTCCAGGGCCCGGCGGGCGACGCGCTCGTCCCGGGTGGACACCGCCGGACGGCTCAGTGCCGCCGTGACGGACTCACGGATGAGAGGCCCCTGCGGGTGTGTGGACATGATGGTGAGCAGGTCCGCACGCAGGTGGTCGTTGGCACGCTCGAGGGCGGAGACCGGGTTGTTGAGCTCGTGGGCCACACCGGCGGCGAGCTCGCCCAAGGTGGCGAAGCGCTCCTGAGCCAGCAGCTCGAGGCGGGCCTGCTCAAGGGCGTCCAGGGCCTCCTGGGTGGCGGCACGCTGGGCCTCGACGGCGGCTGCCAGCTCGATCTTCTCCACCTGGAGGATCTCGGAGCGCGACAGGCGCTTGGTGAGGGAGGAGATGAGCAGGGCGGCGAGGATCTGCTCGGTGACCGGGTTCTCCTTCAGGGCGCGGTCGAGCTGCTCGATGGACAGGAGGATGAGCTCGACGTCGGTGGTCGTGGTGGCGGTGACGAAGGCCTGCCCGCGCTCGGCCAGGGACACGAGCCCGACGATGCGCCCGGTGGTGGCGTGGTGGAGGACGACCTCACCGACCGGGGTCTCACGGGTGAGGGCAACCGACCCGGACAGGACGACGCCGACGGCGTCGACGGGCTGTCCCTGGTGGGTCAGCCGCACCCCGGCGGGCAGCTGGAGGCGGGGGCGCGGGCCGAGGACCTTCTCGCAGGCGTCGATGAACTTCTCGGTGAGCCGGTCGGTGGAGTGCGACAGGGCCTCGATGAGGGGGGCGTGGGTGACGCTGGAGCTGCCTGCGCCGTTGAGCCTGCGGGAGCGCTCGTCGCTGGGGCGGTTGTCGCGCATCCACCGGCGCAGCTGGGCGGCGGCCCGGAACTCGATGGCGCCGGGCCGCCACGGCACGGCGATGACCTCGCGCACGAGGTCCGTGTCGAAGGCGTGGCCGATGCCGGTCAGGGCGGTGCGCTCGGTGAGCAGGGCCAGGCGGGCGGTGGCGAGGGCGGGGTGGCCGGCCAGGACGGTGGCGACGTCGTCGAGCGGGCCGACCTCGTCGGTGGCGAAGATGACGGCGACGTCGCCGACCCGTGCGGCCTCGGGCCCGGAGACCAGGGCGATGAGCTCACTGAGGGAGTGCAGGCGCTCGACGTTGGCGACCTCCCCGACCGCGCGCCTGGCCTCGTGGGCCACCTGCCCGCCGACCATGCCCGGTGAGAGCACGGCGACGGTGATCGGCGCGCGGGCGTGCCCGGCCGACGCGCCGAGCCCGCTCACAGCAGCCCCAGGGCGCCCCACAGCGGGGGCATGAGCAGGACGAGCAGGGCGGTGCCGACGACGCCCACGACCACGCCGACCTTGGCCATGTCCGCCGTGGTGACCTCGCCGGTGGCGTAGGCGATGGCGTTGGGGGGCGTCGAGATGGGCAGGCTCATGCCCAGCGAGCAGGCCAGGGCGAGGACGACGGCGATGGTGACGGGCTCGAGGCCGTCGATCCCGGTGGCCAGGCCCATCGCCAGCGGGATGAGGAGGTTGGAGGCGGCGGAGTGGCTGATGACGTTGGACATGCCCAGCCCCAGGGCACCCATGACGATGACGACGACGAGCGCCGGCATGGCGCTCCAGTCGAAGAGGCTGAGGATCCAGGTGTCCAGGCCGGTCGCGCCCACGCCGTCGCCGAGCGCGATGCCGCCGGCGACGAGCCACAGGACGGGCCAGGAGAGCCTTCCGAGGTCCTCGCCGCCCATGACCTTGGTGACGAGCAGGGCGACGACGGCGAGGAAGCCGACGACGTTGGCGTTGACGCCGTGCAGGGACTCGGTCATCCACAGCACGATGACGCAGGCGGCGATGACGTAGAAGGTGATGGCCTTGCGGTCGGTGGCCCAGGAGGTCTTCATGTCAAGCTCGACGCCCAGGCCCTTGGGGATGAACAAGGTGATGAGCAGCAGCCAGGCGCCGATGAGGATGACGACCATGAGCGGTACGGCCATGAGCATCCAGGAGGCGAAGGAGACGTGGTAGCCGCGCTCGGCCAGGGCCCCCAGGGCGATGGCGTTGGGGGGCGTGCCCACGGGCGTGCCGATGCCCCCGACGTTGGCGGCCACGGGGATCGACAGCGCCAGGCCCGTGCGGGGCTTGCCGGAGGGCAGCGCACCGAGGATGGGGATGATGACGGCGAACATCGTGGCGGTGGTCGCCGTGTTGGACATGAACATGCTCAGCAGGGCGGTGATGACCATGAGCCCGAGGACGGTGGTGCGCGCCGAGCCGGTGAAGGGCTTGATGAGGACGGCTGCGAGGTTCTTGTCCAGGTGGTACTTGGCGGCGCCGTCGGCGACGAGGAAGCCACCGAGGAACAGGATGATGACGGGGTTGGCGAGCGCCCCGAGGAACTTGGAGTAGGAGGTGGCGTCCTCAGGCACCGGCACGAGCGCCTGGTTGGACACGAGCAGGACCTCGAGCCCGATGACGAGGACCGCGGTGGCGACGAGGGGGATGGCCTCGGTGACCCACAGGACGATCGCCAGCAGGAAGATCGCGAGCATCCGCTCGCCCATCTCCTCGAGGCCGGGAACGTCGAGCAGGAGCGGCAGGAGGAAGGCGAGCACCCCGAGGACGAGGCCGATCACCTGCGTCCTGCTCATGGGCTCCCGGCGTGCGGGGCGGGAGGTGGTGGCGCGGCGGTCGCGCACGGCAGCGGGCCTGGGACGGCGCACGGACGGCGTCGGCATGGTCTTCCTTCCTCGGGCCCCACGGTCTGGGGGCCGGGATGCCGGCCTCGTTGCCGGGACAGCTCGATCCTATGCGCTCATGCTGTGGCGCGTCGGTGTTCGGGTCACCCTCATGCGGCACCGAAGCCGGTGCGCGGGCGGGGTCAGGCGCCGAGGACCCGGTGCAGCCAGGGGTCGGTCACCTGGTGGAAGGCCTGAGGGTCGCTGCGGCGCACGTCGTGCCCGGCACCGGGCACGAGGGCGGTCTCGAGCCACGGGTTGCCCAGGCCACGCAGGAGCGCCAGGCCCGCGGTGCCCACGCGTGCCGAGCCGGGCCGGTCGCCGGTGACAAGCAGGGTCGGGACCGCGAGCGCCGCCATGGTCTGCGTCCAGGGGACCTCGGGGGCGACGACGCCGGTGGTCAGCAGGGCCGGGTCCGTGCGCTGCTGGGCCCAGACGCTGGTGAGGGCCTCGACGTCGGGCAGCTCGTCGTCGGCCAGGGCACGGCTGAGGGCGGCGGGAAGGTCGGCCAGGTCCCTCGCACGCAGCCGGGCCCGGGCGGCGCCGCGCTCACGCAGCTCCGCGGGGCCGCGGGTGCCGTAGCGGGCGGGGTCGATGAGCAGGGCGCCGCTGAGCAGGTCGGGGCGCCGGGTGGCGGCGACCATCGCGGTGGCGGCCCCCATCGAGTGGCCGACGACGACGGGGCGCGCCGCAGCGACCGGAAGGCCGACGGCACGGCGGGCGTGGCGCTCCTGGGCGAGCTCGCCCAGGGTGTGGAGGAGGTCCTCGAGGAGGACGGTGCCGGCCTCGGCCAGCTCCTCCTCGCGCCACCGGGGCGACAGCCCGTGCCCACGGGCGTCGAGGGCGAGGACCCGGTATCCGGCCGCGGCCCAGTGCTCGATGGCGCCAGAGCTGGACACGGCGCTGGAGGTGATGCCGTGGAGGTAGACGAGGGTGGGGGCGCAGGTCTCGCCAAGGATGTATCGGGCCAGCGGGCAGCGGCGCGGGGACGGTGGGGCGGCCGGCGCCGGGCGGGGCTGTGAGGCCGGCGCGGTGGGGGCTGGGGTGTCGGGCACGGCCCCATCCTGCCGCGCAGCCCGCCTACCCTGGGGCCATGAGTGAGCACAACGAGTCGTCCACCCTGACCGACGGCCCCCGGATGAACGTCGAGTCCTTCAACCTCGACCACACGAGGGTCCTCGCGCCCTTCGTGCGGGTGGCGGACCGCAAGCGCCTGCCGGGCGGGGACGTGCTTGTCAAGTACGACGTGCGCCTGTGCCAGCCCAACGTCGAGCACCTGGGGATGCGGGCCGTGCACTCCATCGAGCACCTGACGGCCGAGCTCATGCGCAACCACACGGACCGGCTCGTGGACTTCTCGCCCATGGGCTGCCAGACGGGCTTCTACGCCCTCACCCTCGGTATCGAGCCGGAGGAGTTCGCGGCGCTGCTTGAGGCGACGTGCCGCGACATCCTGGCGGCCACCCAGGTGCCCGCCGCCAACGAGGTCCAGTGCGGCTGGGGCGCGAACCACTCCCTGGCCGAGGCCCAGGCGGCCGTGCGCGCCTTCCTGGCAGCGCGCGACCAGTGGACCGTCGTCGTGCCCGACGACGAGCCCCCGGCCGCCTGAGCCGTGGTGGACGGCGTGGTGGACCAGGACCCGGCTGCCGTGCCCCCAGGGGCCGGTACCGGGGAGGGCGCCGGCGTCGTCCTGCCTGGCGCAGACGCGCTGCTGGCGCCCGGGCGCGTCGTCATGATGACGACCGTCGGGGGCGCGGGGCCGCGCAGCCGCCCGGTGACGGTGTTCGCGGACCCGGCCGGCAGGAGCGGGCGGGTGAGTGTGCTGGCGACGTTGGGGACCGCGAAGGTGAGGCAGGTGGGGCTGCTGCCCCGGGCCACGCTCAGCGGGCCGACGCCGCCCCCGCACCGGGGCTGGTTCAGCGCGGAGGCCGACGTCGAGGTGGGGGCTGCGCCCGAGGTGGCGCCGGGTGCGGTGCGGATGGGGCTGCGGCTGACGGCTGTGCGCGTGTGGACGGTGCTGGGCGAGGGCCCCTACGACAACCGCGTCGACGAGCTCCCGGTCGCCTGAGCCCCTGCCCTGCCCCCTAGCCCCGCCCAACTCCTCGGTTTGCGCTCGAACACCACCCCAACTCCCAGGGACCTCGAGCGCAAACCGAGGAGTTCGGGGTTGGAGGTGAAGGCAGAGGCGCTCAGGCCAGGTGCTGGCGGAGGAAGTCGTCAACGACGTCGAGCACCTCCGGCTGCCAGAAGGGGGCGCCGCCGTGGTCGGCCCCCGCCAGGCGGAAGAAGGTGACGTCCTGCCCCTTGGCCTCCAGGTCCTCCACGAGCCACACGGACTGGGAGAAGGACACGATGCGGTCCTTGTCGCCGTGGATGACGAGCAGGGGCGGCAGCGCGCGCTCGCTCGCGGGCGGCACGTGGTCCCAGATGACGGTGGGGGCGACGAGCTCGGGGTGCTCGTCCACCCGCACGCCGCCGATGAGGTCGCCCACCGGCGAGTGCGCCTCGAGGTGGTCCTGGATGGAGGGGTGCTCGTTCATGCGGCCGATGTGGGTGGGGCCGTAGTAGTCGACGAAGGCCCTGAGCCCCAGCTCCTGAGTCACGGGCTCGTCGGAGAAGGCGGGGTCGTCGTCGGCCCCGGCGGTGCCGGTGGCGTAGGTCATGAGGGTGGTGTGGCCGCCGGAGGAGTCGCCCCACATGGCCATGCGGTCCACGTCCACGTGGTACTCGCTCGCGTGCTCGCGCAGCCACCGCACCGCCGTCTTGGCGTCCTTCGCCTGGGCGGGGAAGGGCGCGATCTCGCTGCCGCGGTACTGGACGATGGCGACGACGTAGCCGCGGGCGGCGAAGCCGGCGAGGTTGGCCATCTCGAGGCCGAGCTGCTGCTCGCGGAAGGCCGAGCCCTGGACGTAGAGCACCGTCGGGTAGACATCGGTGGCGGTGTCGGGCCAGGTGGTGGCGCGCGGCGGCATGAGGACCTGCAGGTGGCGGGCGGTGCCGTCCTTGACCGTGTACTCGACGTTCAGGCGGATGACGCCGTAGCGGGGGCGGTCCACCGCCTCGAGGGTGCGCATCGAGGGGGTGGACAGCTCGCAGGCGGGGAAGTCCTCGGGCTCGACGTAGCGGGCGGGGGTGAAGGGCTGTGCGGGTGAGGTCTCGTTCATGCCCTCATCGTGCCGCCGAACTCCTCGGGTTGCGCGCGAACTCCCTGGGAGTTGGGGTGGAGTTCGAGCCCAAACCGAGGAGATGGAGGCGAGGAGATGGAGGCGAGGAGGTGGAGACGAGGGGCGTGGGCCGGGTGGCAGGCGCGGGCCGTGTGGGCCGGGCGCGTCAGGCGGGCACGACGTCGGGGCTGCCCAGGCGGCGCAGCGCCTCAAGGCTGGTCGCCCGCCGCCGCCTCACCGCCAGGGTGAGCACGACGACGCTCCCCACCGCCCACGCGCACAGCACGGCGAGCGCGCCGCCCACCCCGATGGAGCCCGCCGCCCCGAGCACCACCCCGCGCAGCGCCTGCGCGAGGACCGTGGCCGGCAGGCCCCCGGACAGCCCCGCCAGCGCCCCGCTCGGCACGGACAGGACCACGACGGCCTGCACCACGAGCAGGAGCAGGGACACGGCGGTGCCGGCACGGTTGCCAAGCGCCGCGACGAGGGCCGCGTGCAGCGTCGTCATCGCCACGGCGCCGACAGCGGCGAGGGCGAGCACCCGCACGACCGTCCCGGTGCCCCCGGTCTCCACCCCGGCCAGGAGGACGACGACAACGACGAGGAGGGCCTGGACCACCGCGAGCGCGAGGGCGGGCCGCAGCTCGGCAACCGCCAGGCGGGCCGGCGTCATGGCCGACTCGACACGACGACGGGTGAGCACACCCAGCCCTGCCACGCACACGAGCGCACCAACCCACAGGGCCAGGGCGACGGCGCCCGGCGCCACGCTCGTGCGCTCATCGGCCCCCGTGGCGCCGGTGGCGTCAACCGTCACGGGCTGGGCGAGCGAGGAGGCCAGCGCCGCAGCCTCCTCCGGGGTGTAGGAGGGCAGGGAGCCGGCTGCGGTGCTGATGCCGTCGTTGAGCCGCGTGGCCCCGTCGGCCAGGTCCGCGGAGCCGGTGACGAGCTCACCGGTGCCGACGGCGAGCCGGGAGGCGCCGTCGGACAGCTGCGTGGCCCCCTGCACGGCGGTGGCGGTCCCGCTCGAGACGGCGGTGGCCCCGCTGGTGAGGGTCGTGAGCCCCTCCGCAAGCGATACGGCGCCCTGGGACAGCTGTGAGGCGCCTGCGCTCAGGTTCGTCGCGCCGGTGGACAGGCCGGCGACCCCGTCGGAGAGGGTCGAGGCCCCGGTGGCGAGGCCAGAGGTGCCGGTGGACAGGGACGTCACGCCGTCGGACAGCTGCGTGGCCCCCACCGTGAGCACTGCGCCCTGGGCGGCCAGCGTGTTGAGCACGCCCGTCACGCTGGCCCCGGTGCCGGTGGCCGGGTCGTAGACGTCGGTGGCGCCACCCAGCCCGTCAGCGAGCTCAGCGGCCCCGGTGGCCGCGGAGGCGGCGCCGTCGGCAAGCGCGGGCATCTGATGGAGCAGCGCCGCGGCGCCGGCGTCGAGGGCACTGGCGGCGTTGGTGACGCCCGTGCCGCGGGCCACGAGGGTGTTGAGGCCGCCGAGGACGGTGCCCGAGGCAGCCGTGTCCTCGGTGGTGCCCAGCGCACCGGTCGCCTGGGCGAGCATGACGCAGGTGGCGTCGTCGGCTCCGTGGTCGGCGACACACCTCTCGTAGGCGGAGGAGGCCAGGGCGGTGGCCTGCCCCAGGCCGGTCGCGGCAGCCGACACCCCGGCAACGTACTCGCCCACCCCGGCGGAGGCGGCGGAGGCCCCGGCCGCAAGCGCGTTGACGCCGCCGTACAGGGTGCCCGAGGCGACGTCGTCGGCGGCGCCCCCCAGTCCCGCACTGAGCGCGCTCAGGCCGGTGGCGAGGTCGTCTGCCCCGGGGGCGATCCGGGTGGTGAGGCTGGTGCGCAGCTGTCCGACGGCGGTGACATAGCTGGTGACGCCGGCGGACAGGGTGCCGGCCCCGGTGGCCAGGTCACGGGCCCCGCCGTCGAGGCTCCTGACGCCCTCGGACAGGGTGGCGGCGCCGCTGGCAAGGTCACCGGTCCCGCTCGCGAGGGCGGAGGCGCCGTCGGAGAGCCTCGTCGTGGCTCCGGACAGGGAGGTGGCGCCGCCGGCGCCCGCACCCACCCCGCTGGCCAGCTGGCTGGCCCCACCGTCGAGGCGGGCCAGGCCGTCGGCGAGGCCGGTGGCGCCCTGGGCCAGCGTGCCGGCTCCCGCGTCCAGGCCGGTGGCGCCCTCAGACATCGCGTCCGCCCCGTCAGACAGTGCGGTGGCCGCCTCTGCCATGAGGCCCACCTGCTCGGCCATGGTGGTCATGGAGGTGAGGGAGCCGTTGAGGTAGGCGATCGACACGGTCGTGCCGAGCGAGTCGGCGGCGGCGGAGACGACGTCCGCGCTGGCGGCGGCCACGGCCTGAGAGGCGGCGTCCGTGGTGCGCAGCTCGATGGCGGCGGGGGTCGCGGTCCCGGACAGGGTGGCGACGATGGACTGGCTGAAGCCCTTCGGGATGGTGACGACGACGTCGTAGGTGCCGTCCGACAGCCCCTGAGCGGCGGCCTCGGCGCTGACGACCTCGTAGTCGAGGACGCCGGTGGAGGCCCCGGTGGTGGAGCGGGCGGTGAGCGCGGCCTCGGGGCTGGTGAGACGGCCGACGAGCATACGGCCGGCGGGCAGGGACCGCCCGTCGGCAGTGGTGGCCCCGATGCCGTCGTCGTTGACGATGGCGGCGGGGATGGTGGCCGCCTCGGCGGCGGGCGTCTGGGCGGCGCTGACGACCATGAGCCCGGCGAGGGCGGGCAGCAGGACGACGAGGAGGGAGAGGATGAGGGGGCGGCGCTTCATGCGTGGACCTCGGTTCCTTCAGTGTGGATGGCGGTCATGGTGGCGGCGGGGGCGCCGGGCGGTGGGCCCTGCCGCCCAGCCCGCCGTGAGGGTGCGCGGAGCAGGTGGGCGGTGCCGTCGGCGTCAACGTCAACGACGCTGCTGACCTCGACCCCGCATCCGGTGGGCGGGACCAGGGGTGTACCGGCGCCCACCGTGACGACGACGGCGACACCGTCGGCCGCAAGCCGCGCCACCCGCCCCCACCGCCGCTGTCCGGGGTCATCGACGACGACGAGGGCGACACGCGGGTCCACGGGGTCGTCGTAGGCGTGGACGGCGGTGGTGACGGACTGGATGGCAGCGGTGCCGTCGGGCAGGACGTGGCCGGCTACGGCGAGCACACCGCTGCTGGGCTGCAGGCGCCCGCCCGCGAGGGCGGCCAGGGCCCGGCGCGAGAGGGAGCGGGTGGTGCGCACGAGCGCGACCTCCCCGGCGGCGACGGTGAGGTCGAGTCCGGCCAGGGCGGCGCCGTCGGCGTCGGCGGCGCTGAGGCCCTCAGCGCGCAGGACGACCTCGCCGTGCCCAGCGGTCCAGGCCTCGTGCTCGAGGGTGCGGGCCAGGCCCTCGCCCTCGACGTCGATGACGGGGATCTGGCGCTCGAGCCAGCGCGGCAGCCACCAGGCCCACGGTCCCAGCACGCTCATCAGCGCGGGCACGAGGGTCATGCGCACGACGAAGGCGTCCACGGCGATGCCGACGGTCAGGGCGATGGCGATCGGCTTGATCTGGACGAGCTCGGCGGGGATGAAGCCGGCGAAGACGGCGGTCATGATGACGGCGGCAGCGCCGACGACCGTCGCGGAGCCCGTGAAGCCGCGCTGGACGGCCCGCTGGGACAGCGCGCGGGCCTCGTCGTGGCGGCCGGCGGCGACGGCGGCCGGGCCGCCGCTGCGGATCCACTCCTCGCGCATGCGTGAGACGAGGAAGACCTCGTAGTCCATGGCGAGGCCGAAGAGCACACCCATGACGATGACCGGCATGAAGGAGATGACGGCGCCGACCTTGGTGACGCCGAGCGGGCCCGCGAGCCACCCCCAGCCGAAGACGGCACCGGCGACCCCCATGCCGGCGGCCAGGGAGCCGAGGTATCCCAGTGTCGCGGTCAGGGGCACGGCCAGGGAGCGGAAGACGACCATAAGCAGGATGAGGGACAGCCCGACGACGACGAGCCCGAAGGGCAGCAGCGCGCTGTTGAGGGACTCGGCGACGTCGATGGCGACAGCGGTCTGCCCGGTGACCATGAGGTCGGTGACGCCCAGCTCCTCCTGCCACTGGGGGGCACGGGCGCGGACCGTGTGGACGACGGCCTCGGTGCGCTCGTCCGCCTGCCCGTGCAAGGGGCGGATCTGGACGAGGGCGAGGGTGGCGTCCTGGTTGGGGGTGGCCATGGCGACGTCGTCGACGCCGTCGATGGACTCCAGGCGCTGGGACAGCTCCTGCACGACGCCGAGGGGGTCGGTGGAGGTCGTGATGTCCGCGATGACGATGATGGGTGAGTTGTAGCCGTCGCCGTAGGCCTCGGCGATGGCGTCATAGGTGTCGCGGGCCTGGGTGCCCTTGGGCTCGAATCCGTTGTCGGTGAGGGCCAGCCTGAGGCCGGTGACCGGGATGGCGGCGAGCGCGAGCAGGGCGACGACAGCCGTGATGGACAGCCACGGGTGGCGGGTGACGCCTCGCACCCAGCGGGTGGCGGGGCCCGGGCGGGCGGAGGAGCGGCGGTCGGCGCGCCTGCGAGGCCGCAGGCGCTCGCCGAGCAGGCCGATGAGGGCGGGCACGACGGTGAGGGACACGAGGACCGCGCAGGCGACGACGGCTGCGGAGGCGATGCCCATGGTGGTGAGGAAGGGGATGCGGGCGACCGCGAGGCCGCACAGGGCGACGATGACGGTCGTGCCGGCGAAGACGACGGCGGAGCCGGCGGTGGCGGTGGCCCGTGCGGCGGCGTCGGTGCCACTGACGCCGTCGGCCAGGTACTCGCGTGCCCGGGAGATGATGAACAGGGCGTAGTCAATGCCGACGGCGAGTCCGATCATGACGGCGAGCACCGGGGTGACGGAGGTGACGTCGATGGTGTTGGCGACGGCGAAGATGCCGAGCATGCCGGTGGCGACGCCGAAGAAGGCGGAGATGAGCGGGGCTCCGGCGGCCAGGACCGAGCCGAAGGTGAGGAGCAGGACGACGAAGGCGACGACGACGCCGACGAGCTCCTGGGGGCCGATGCCGAGGCTGACGGTGGCGCCGATGGTGCCGGAGGACTGGATGGTCAGGGCCGGGTCGGTGGCGTGGGTGGTCTCGATGAGACCGGCGATGTCGGCGGCAAGGCGCTGGGCGGCGCCGGTTGCGGCCCCGGAGGTGAGGGAGCCGACCGCGGCGTCGGCCTGGATCTGGGCCAGGACGTGGGCGCCGTCGTCGGAGACGGTGCTGGCGGAGGCGGGGGTCCCGGTTGCGGCGTCGGCCTCGGAGCCGAAGGGGTGGGTGACGGCGGCGACGCCCTCGAGGCTGCCAGCGGCGTCGATGAAGCGGTCGATGGTGGCGCGGTGGGCCTCGATGTTGCCGTCGTCGGCGGTGAACAGGACCTGCTCGGTGGTGCCGGCGGCCTGGGGGAGCCGGTTGGCCAGGACGTTAAGGCCCTGTATGGACTCGACGTCGTTGATGGTGAAGGCGCTGGAGAGATTGACGCCGGTGGCGCCGACGACGGCGCCGAGGACGGCGATGACGGTGAGCCAGAGGGCGATGACACGGGTGGCGTGCTGGGCGCACCAGCGTCCGAGGCTGTGGAGGAGGGCGGACAACGCGCTTCCTTTCTGGGTGCCCGGGTGAGGGGACCGAAACTTCCATACACGAATGTACTCGGTACACTTGTGTATGGAAGTTGCTGTGGCTGTGACTCCCCAGACACCGGCCCACCGCCGACCTGGCCCGCTTCCCTGACCCCACCCGTCCCCGGAGAAGACATGCCCCACCTGACCCGCAGGCGCCCGTCCCTGGCTGAGACGCGGCTGCGCAAGCGCGAGAACACGAGGGCCCGCCTCATTGACGCCGCTGCCGACGTCATCATCAGCAAGGGTCTCGGGGCCGCCCGCATCGACGACGTCGTCTCTGCCGCCGGCTTCACGCGCGGGGCCTTCTACTCCAACTTCTCCTCCCTCGACGAGGTCCTCGTCGAGGCGCTCCGGACCCACTCGGCCCGGCTGCTGGTATCCATCCGCGCAGCGCTGGACGACCTTCCCGAGACCATCTCGATCGACGCGATCATGGACCTGCTCGACGCCGTGAGGCCCGAGGTCCGCGCGCTGTACATCCTCTCGAGCGAGCAGAGCCTCCACCTCATGCGCCACCCCGAGGAGCGCGGTGAGGCAGACGGCGCCCACCAGCAAGCCCCCGCAGGCGTGCGCCAGGAGTTCACCGCCGTCGTCGGCGGGCTCATCGAGGAGATTCTCGCCCGGCTGGGACGCACCCCGCTGCTTCCCGCCGAGGTCATCACCGACATCGTCGCCATGTTCTTCCTCGACTCCATCCGGGCGGAGGCCGTCGGTGAGACCAGGGGCGTGGGCGGAGGGCCGGAGGGCTACCTGCGCCTGAGCGTCGAGGTGGTGCTCGCGCGGCTCACCGCACCCGCCGGTGCCGAGGCCCCGCCCCCAGCCTCACCGCCCCCACCCCCAACTCCTCGGTTTGCGCGCGAGCGTACGGCCTAACCCCAGGGAGTTCGCGCGCAAACCGAGGAGTTGGGGGCAGGCGGGACCGGGGAGCGCACGCCGCTCCCGCTTAGGCTCAGCTCATGAGCCCCAGCCCCCGACCGGTCACAGCCCTCGTCGTCGTCGCCATGCAGGAGGAGGCCGAGCCCTTCCTCCACGCCCTGCCCGGACGGGCGCACGCACCCGCCGTCGAGCTGCCCGGCCCCGCGCAGGCCTGGTCCCTGGACCTCGACGGGCGCGAGGTCGTCCTCCTGCGCTGCGGCGTCGGGCTGGTCGCCGCCGCGAGCGCCCTGGCCAGCGCCCTGGCCCAGGTGGCCCCCGGGGCCATCGTCTCCGCCGGCACCACCGGCGGGCTCGGTCGCACCGTCGAGGTCGGTGACGTGTGCGCCTGCACGGAGGCGGCCTACAACGACGTCGATGCCACCGCCTTCGGCTACGCGCCCGGCCAGACGCCGGGCCAGCCGGCCGTCTTCCCCGCCGACGCCGCCCTCGTCGCCCGGGTGCGCGAGGTGGGAGGGGCCGCGCTGCGTGCGGCGACCGCGACCTCGGGCGCCTCGCGGGTGCACGTGGGCCAGATGCTCGCCGGGGGCTCCTTCGTCACCGCGGCGAATGTTGGCGCCACGCGCAGTCTCTTCCCGCAGGCCGTGAGCACGGACATGGAGACCACGGCCGTCGCGCAGGTCGCCCGCGCCCACGCGACCCCGTTCCTCTCGGTGCGAGGGGTCTCGGACCTGTGCGGGCCCGAGGCCGGGCAGGACTTCCACATCGGCGCCGACGAGGCGGCGGCCCGCTCGGCCGCCGTCGTCCTGGCCGTGCTGCGCTGATGCCGGCACCACCGCGCGCTGCCGGCGCACTGACCTGCGGGCCTCAGCGTAGGTGCTCCTCGACCCGCTCGACCTTCGCGCTCAGCTGGCCCTCCCACCCGGGACGGATATCGGCCTTGAGGACCAGGGCGACGCGCGGGCTCACCGCCGCCACGGCCTCACAGGCGCGCTTGACGACGTCCATGCACTCGTCCCACTCGCCCTCAAGGGTGGTGAACATGGCGGTGGTCTCGTTGGGCAGGCCGGACTCGCGCACCACGCGCACGGCGGCCGCCACGGCCTGGCTGACGGAGCCGTCCGGGGCGTCAGTGGTGGTGGGGGACACGGAGAAGGCGACAAGCATGTGCTGAGCGTAGGCCCGACGTCGGCCTCCGTCCCCCGCCCTCACCAGCCTCACAGGGCCACGAGCACCTGGACCATGACGATCTTGACGACGATGGCCAGGGCGAAGAGCGTGGCGTAGCCGGCCTCGACCCGCTCGTCGTCTCGCTTGGACAGGGCGAAGGCGAGGATCGCCGGCTGGCCGACGAGCCCCGCGAAGCCGCCGGCGGCGCGCACCGCGCTCACGCCGGCCAGCCGCGCGCCCGCGAGCAGCACGGCCGCGTTGACCACGACGATGAGCGCGGCCAGGCCACCGACGGCGAGGCCGGTAAGCGACAAGGCCGCGGCCGCGAAGTCCGGGCCGGAGGCGAGCCCGATGGCGGCGAGGAAGAACAGCAGGCCGAGCTGGCGGATGGTGGCGTTGGCG
Organism: Actinomyces sp. W5033; assembly: GCF_051303165.1. NCBI lineage: Bacteria > Bacillati > Actinomycetota > Actinomycetes > Actinomycetales > Actinomycetaceae > Actinomyces > Actinomyces sp. W5033. The sequence goes on from NZ_JBPPGD010000006.1 coordinate 26,959, forward strand.
GCGTGCGGCAGGCCCCACAGGAAGGGGCCGGTGCGCCCCAGCCTGCCGAGCACCATGCCGACGACGAGCGGCCCGGCGGCGACGCCCAGCCTGAGGCTGAGCCCGCCGGGCAGGGGCAGGGCGACCAGGCCCAGCAGGACACCCAGGGCCATGCCGGCGCCGACGCTGAAGGCGTCGATCTGGGCGATGGAGCGCTCGGAGTCCCCGAAGTAGTCGGCAGCCCTCTCGAGCTCGTCGGAGGGCACGACGGCCAGCACGCGGTCACCGAGCTCGAGCACGAGGTCGTCGCGGGCGAGCAGGTCGAGGTCGCCGCGCTTGACCCGGGTGATGACCCCCCGGAAGCGGCCAGGCATGTCGAGCTCGCCGATGGTGCGGCCCGCGACCCGGGTTGAGGAGACGGTCAGGCGCCGGTGGTCCACGACGCTGTGGTCCTTGGCGAGGCAGCGGTTGAGCCCGGAGCCGAGCTCGTGGACGGCCTCCTCGACCGCCGCCGGGGAACCGACGACGACGACCTTGTCCCCCGGCAGCAGCTCCTCGCCGGGGGTGGCGACGCGGGTGTCGCCGTCGCGCTCGAGGTAGGAGATGCGGATGCGGGCCCGTTGGAAGGCCTCCATCTCGTCGAGCCGCACCCGGCGCAGGAGGTGGACGCTGGTGGCGGTGATGCCGTCGGCGCTGGCCGGCCGGGGGTCGCGCGCCGCGGGCCAGTCACGCTGGATGATGAGGGCGACGACGAGGATGGCGACGGCGACACCCACAGGGTAGGCCAGCGCGTAGCCGACGGCGGGCTCCTGGGTCCCGGCGGCCTCGATGGCGGCGTCGAGCACCGGGGAGGTCAGGGCACCGGCGTAGGCCCCGGCGTCCAAGGCCGGGCTGATGCCGGTCAGCCGCGAGTACAAGGCGCCCGCACCGCCGGCGACGAGCAGGGCGACGACGGCCAGGCTCATGAGGGGCAGCTGACGCCTGAGGTCGCGGAAGAAGGTGTTGCCGGCGGCCAGGCCGACGGTGTAGCAGAACAGTCCCAGGCCAAGGCTGCGCAGGAAGCCGAGATCCTGGCCCAGGCGGGGGTCGAGGGCGCCCAGGGCGAGGCCGACGAACAGGGCCCCGGCGGCGCCGAAGCGGATGGGCCCGAAGGGCACGTGCCCGACGGCGGTGCCGAGCCCGATGACAAGGAAGACGGTGAGCAGGGGCGCGGCGGCGAGGACGTCGATGACGGGGCTGAGGAGGTCGGGCACGCGCCCAGGCTAGTGAGGCCCCCGGGCAGGGTCAGCGCCGGAGCCCACTGCGCGGCCGTGGTGCTCACCGCACCAAGGCACCGAGGCCGCCGCCCTCCGTCCCCCGCCGCCCTCCGTCCCAAGGTGCAGTGGGCAGGCGTGGGCCACTAACCTCTGGAGGGTGAGCGACGCGATCAGCACCCCCACCACCCGCAAGCCCTTCGACGACGGCGCCACCTCGAGCGCCGCCCCCGAGCGGGAGGATCTGACCTGGGAGCTCTTCGGCCGGGCCGAGCGGGAGCTGAGCGCGCAGATCGTCGCCTCCGGCTGGATGCCGGACCTCATCATCGCCATCGCCCGCGGCGGCCTCATCCCGGCCGGCGCCATCGGCTACGCCATCGGGGTCAAGGCGATGGGGGCGATGAACGTCGAGTTCTACACGGGAGTCGGCCAGACCCTGCCGGAGCCCGTCGTCCTGCCTCCGCTCATGGACGCCTCCGAGCTGCCGGGCAAGAGGGTCCTCGTGGTCGACGACGTCGCCGACTCGGGCAAGACCCTCAAGATGGTGATGGAGCTGCTGAGCCACGAGGGCCTGGACCTGGGCGACGAGACGGTCCCGGTGGACGCGCGCAGCGCGGTCATCTACCGCAAGCCGCGCTCGGTGTTCACGCCGGACTACTGCTGGCGCGAGACGGACAAGTGGATCAACTTCCCGTGGTCGGTGCTGCCGGTCATCATCCCGCAGTCGCTCGAGGAGCAGGGCCTGGAGGCCGACCAGGAGGCGCAGGACCAGGCGGACGCGACCGTCGGCGCCTGAGCCGGGCCGCCGACGGGGCCGGGCGGCCCCGCACCCCTTCCGGCTCCACAGCACAGGGCCTAGTGTGTCTGCGGCCACATAGGTGTGGCTTCCCTTACCGACCGTCAAAGGTTCCTCCATGGACACACAGGAACAGCCCGCGCCCCCCTCATTCACCCCGGAGGAGGAGCGGCTCATCATCCGCAACACGCACGGCGTCGCCGTCGGCATCAGGCCCCACCACAAGTGGACGCCGCGGTCGATCGCGCTGTGGGCGGCCATCACGGCCGTCGGCGTCCTCGGCTGGTACATGCTGGCCGTCGCCCGCGGCGAGAACGTCAACACCATCTGGTTCGTCGTCACCGCCGTGTGCACCTACGCCATCGGCTACCGCTTCTACGCGCTCTACATCCAGCGCACGATCATGCGCCCGGACGACTCCAACGCCACCCCGGCCGAGCGCATCAACAACGGCCGCGACTTCGACCCCACCCACCGCGTCGTGCTCTACGGCCACCACTTCGCCGCCATCGCCGGCGCCGGGCCCCTCGTCGGCCCCGTGCTCGCCGCCCAGATGGGCTACCTGCCGGGCACGCTGTGGATCATCCTCGGCGTCGTCGTCGCCGGCGCGGTCCAGGACATGCTCGTCCTGTTCTTCTCCATGCGCCGCGGAGGGCGCTCCCTGGGCCAGATGGCGACCGACGAGATCGGCAAGGTCGGCGGCGCCGTGGCCACCGTCGTCGTCCTCGTCATGCTCATGATCGTGCTCGCCGTCCTGGCGATGGTCTGCGTCAACGCGCTCGCCGAGTCCCCCTGGGGCGTCTTCTGCGTCGGCATGACGATCCCCATCGCCGTGTGCATGGGGCTGTGGCTGCGCTTCGTCCAGCCCGGCCGGATCACCCAGGTCTCCGTCGTCGGCTTCACCATCCTCATCGGCGTCATCATCGGCGGTCGCTGGGTGGCCGAGTCCCCCCTCGGCGCCTACCTGCACCTGTCGCCCACCGTCCTCGTGTGGTGCATGATCGTCTACGGCTTCCTCGCCGCGGTCCTGCCGGTGTGGGTCCTGCTCACCCCGCGCGACTACCTGTCCACCTTCATGAAGGTCGGCACGATCGTCGTCCTGGCGGCCGGCATCATCATCGTGCGGCCCGTCGTCGAGATGGCTGCGGTCTCCGAGTTCGCCCTCAACACCTCGGGGCCCGTCTTCGCCGGGACGCTCTTCCCCTTCCTCTTCATCACCATCGCCTGCGGTGCCCTGTCAGGCATGCACGCGACCGTCTCCTCGGGCACGAGCCCGAAGATGATCCAGAAGGAGAGCCAGGTGCGCATGATCGGTTACGCCGGCATGCTCATGGAGTCCTTCGTCGCCATCATGGCTCTGGCCGCAGCCGTCTCGCTGTCCCCCGGCATCTACTTCTCCATGAACACCTCCGCGGCCACCATGGACGCGCTGGCGGGCCCCGACGTCGTCTCCACGGCCGCCGACCGCGAGGAGGTCGCCGCCCAGGCCGTGGCCAACCTCGGGGTGACGGACGCGCACGGCGACTCCCTCGTGCCCGTGTGGGACTCCTGGGACGAGCAGGGCAGGCCGACGACGTACACCGGCGCCGAGGCCCTGCGACAGGTCGCCTCGGACGTCGGTGAGCCGAGCATTATCTCCCGCACGGGCGGCGCCCCGACCCTGTCCGTCGGCATGTCCCACATCCTCCACCAGATCGGCGGCGGCAGGGCGATGATGGGCTTCTGGTACCACTTCGCCATCATGTTCGAGGCCCTGTTCATCCTCTCCGCGGTGGACGCGGTCACCCGTGTGGCCCGTTTCCAGCTCGGGGACGCCCTGGGCAACATCTGGCCCCGGTTCCGCGACCCGTCCTGGCACGTGGGCGCCTGGGCGACGACGGCGGCCGTCGTGGCCGCCTGGGGCTCGCTGCTGCTCATGGGGGTGACGGACCCGCGCGGCGGCATCCAGACCCTCTACCCGCTGTTCGGCATCGCCAACCAGCTCATCGCGGCCATCGCCCTGCTGCTGTGCCTGGTGATGACGGTGCGCAAGGGATACCTCAGGCACGCGTGGATCCCGGCGGTCCCGCTCGTCTTCGACACGGTGGTGACCTTCGCGGCCTCGTGGCAGAAGATCTTCTCGACCGACTCGCGGGTGGGCTACTTCCAGCAGTGGCGCGACGCCAGGGCGCTGGTGGGCACGCTCAGCGACCCGGAGGCGGTGGCCGTGCAGCGCGCGATCATCCGCAACACGATGATCCAGGGCACGCTGAGCGTGGTCTTCCTCGCGCTCGTCGCCTTCGTCATGGTGTGCGCGGCCGTCACCATGGTCAAGGCGGTGCGCGCCAAGGACACGACGACCTCCGAGGACCCGTACCAGGAGTCACGTTTCTACGCCCCCGAGCACCTGTTCGCCACCTCGCTGGAGAAGAGGCTCGTCGCGGAGTACGAGGTCACGGGTGACCCCGCCCTCATCCCGGGGCGCACGCACGCGCACCACTGACTGGACGCCACGATGAGACACCACCTGGCCCGCGTCCGCGCCGGCCTCAGGCACGCCCGCGACCTGTGGCGGGACTTCACCGGCGAGTCGGCCTACGACCGCTACGTGGAGCGGCACCTGCGTGAGCACCCGGGCCACGAGCCGATGAGCGCCCGCCAGTGGTGGCGGGCCAAGGCGGAGCTCGACGAGGGCAACGTCCAGGCCCGCTGCTGCTGAGCCGCCGCGGGTGCGGGGCGGTGCCCGCCAAGGCGCGCCCCGACGACAAGGGTCCGGGCTGGTTATCCAGCCCGGACCCTGACTCGTGCGCGGGGGGGGACTCGAACCCCCATGATCGCAAGATCACACGGACCTGAACCGTGCGCGTCTACCAATTCCGCCACTCGCGCGAGAAGCGAGGATGACGATAGCCGCCCCGGCACCCCCACGTCCAATCCTGACCCGCATGGACGACGGTGAGACCCGTCACCCGGCCGCACCTGCCCCGCCCCTGGCCGGGCGCCGCCACCCCTGCCTGCCGCAGCATGGCGCCACCCCGCCTTCCCGCTGCCCAGGCCCCAGCCGTTACGATGGGAGGCGGCTGGCCCGTGCCGTACAGGTCAGCGCGACTGGGAGGAGAGGGACATGGGGTTCCTTGACAGGATCGAGAAGGGCGTCGAGAACGTCGCCGGACGCGCGATGTCCCGCTTCTCCAACGACGTCGAGCCCATCGAGATCGCCTCCAAGCTCCGCGAGACGATGGACAAGCGCGCCGCATCCTTCGCCCGCGACCGCTCGGTGGTGCCCAACGTCTTCACCATCCACCTGGCCCCCTCCGACGTCGAGCGCATCGAGGCCTGGGGGCACGAGGAGATGGTGCGCCAGATGGCGGAGGTCGTCACCTCCCACGCCGCCGAGCAGGGCTACTCCTTCGTCGGCCCCGTGGAGGTCTCCTTCCTGCCGGACCCGGCCCTGACCGCCCCCGCCATCGAGATCGACTCCTCCACGCGCCGCGGCGCCGCCGCGCCTGCGGCAGCCGCCTCCCCCACCCCCTCCAGCCCGATCCTCGACATCGACGGCCAGCGCTACCTGCTCACCGGCCCGGTCACCGTCATCGGACGCGGCTCGGAGGCGGACATCATCGTCGATGACTCCGGTGTCTCGCGCCGCCACCTCGAGATCCGCCTCACCCAGGGCCACGCCATCGCCACGGACCTGGGCTCCACCAACGGCACCTTCGTCGAGGGTCACCGCGTCGATGCCGCCACCCTCCTGGACGGCAACACGCTGACGGTGGGTCGCACCCGGATCATGTTCTGGGACGGCACCCACGGGACCGAGGCGCACGGGTGAGCGAGCTCGCCTTCACCCTGGCGAGGCTCGGCTTCCTCGCTCTGCTGTGGTTCTTCGTGCTGCTCGTCGTGCGCGCCCTGCGCCAGGACGTGGCTGGCGCGGTCCCAGCGAGCCGACGCCGGGCCGGCTCCGGCACCCAGGCGGCCCCCACCGGCCGCCGCCGTGGCGCGACGCGCCTGGTCATCACGGAGGGCCCCCTGGCAGGCTCCACCGTCCCGCTGACCCCGACGTCGATCACCATCGGCCGCTCACCCTCGTGCACGCTCGTCCTGGAGGACTCCTACGCCTCCTCACGCCACGCCCGGGTCTTTCCCAAGGACGGGGCCTGGTGGCTGGAGGACCTCGGCTCGACCAACGGCACGACGGCAGGCGGGCGCCCTGTGAGGGGCACCGTCGAGCTGTGCGTGGGCGAGCCGGTCCGCATCGGCCAGACCACCCTGGAGCTGCGCCCATGACCACCTCGCTGCGATACGCCGCCCGCTCCTCCGTGGGCCTGCTGCGCGCCTCCAACCAGGACTCCGGCTACGCCGGCCCCCACCTCATGGTCCTGTGCGACGGCATGGGAGGCCCGGCCGGCGGGGACATCGCCTCCGCCGTCGCCATCGAGCACCTCAGCCCCCTCGACGCCGACTCCCACCAGGCCGGTGACCTGCTGGGCCTGCTGCGCACCGCCGTGCAGGACGCCCACCAGGACCTCATGTCCCGCTCCGCCTCGGACCCCTCTCTGGCGGGCCTGGGGACCACCTGCATCGCGATCATGCGCAGCGGCAACAAGCTGGCCATGGTCCACGTGGGCGACTCGCGCGCCTACCTCCTGCGTGACGGCGAGCTCACCCAGGTCACCACCGACCACACCTTTGTCGAGTACCTCGTCGAGACCGGGCGGCTCACGCGCGAGCAGGCCCGCCAGCACCCGCAGCGCTCTGTGCTCCTGCGCGTCCTGGGCGACGCCGAGGGTGAGGTCCAGCTCGACGAGTCGATCCGCGAGGCCGTGCCCGGGGACCGGTGGCTGCTGTGCTCGGACGGCCTGAGCGGCCCGGTCTCCGCCGAGACCATCAAGGACGTCCTCGGCGGCGTCGCCGACCCCGGGGCCGCGGCGGACGAGCTCATCGACCTGGCCGAGCGCGCCGGCGGGCCGGACAACATCACCGCGGTCGTCTTCGACGTCATCGACACCGACGAGCCCGCCCAGACGGGCGCCCAGGTGGTCGGCTCCGCCGCCCAGCACCGCGAGCGCAGCGCCTCGGCAGCGCCCGAGGCCGAGCCCCGCACCCCGGCGGCCAAGGCCGCCGCCCTCGTCGCCGGGCTCGAGGAGGGCGCCGGCACCCGCAGCCGCCAGGACAAGGCCCTGGACGACCTGTCCGACACGCAGTCCCGCCTTCGCCGCGCCCGGCGCAGGCGGGCCGTGCTCAGCACGCTCGTCCTCATCGTCGTCCTGGCAGGCGCCGCCGTCCTGGGCTACCGGTGGACGCAGACGCAGTTCTACGTCTCCACCTCCGGCGGGAAGGTCGCGATCTTCCAGGGGATCCCCCAGGAGCTGGGGCCGGTGAGCCTGTCGCACCTCGTGGAGACCTACTCCGAGCCCTCCCTGGCCGAGCTCGACGAGCGCATGCGCCAACGGCTGGAGGAGACGGTCTCCCAGCCCTCCCTCGAGGCCGCCCGCGAGTACGTGAGCACCACCGTCGCCGGGTACACGACCACCGGCGACGCCCCCTCCTCGGCCACGCCGTCGCCAGGGACCACGGCGACGGGCACGGCGGCGCCGTCCTCCTCGCCCAGCGCCCGCCCGACGGGCCAGTGAGGCCCGCCGTGCCCAGTCCTGCCGCCGCCACCGCCCCCCACCGTCCGTCCGGGCGCTGGGAGGAGGCCGTCCTGCTCGTCGTCGCCCTGGTCCTGGGCCTGGGCGGCTTCGTGCTCACCACGGTCAACCGCACGGGCAGCCAGCCCGCCGAGGTGCTCACGCTGGCGGGCGCCCTGGTGGCGGTGGCGCTCGTCGTCCACCTGTGGGTGCGGCGCACGGCCCCCTGGGCGGACCCGGTGCTCCTGCCGGTGGCGGTGGCGCTCAACGGGCTGGGGCTGGCGATGATCCACCGTCTCGACCTGTCCTACGAGCGCGTGGGCGATCCCCACGACTTCGCCCTGAGGCAGGCCGAGTGGAGCGCCCTGGGCGTCGTCCTGTTCTGCCTCGTGCTGCTCGTGCGCGACCACCGGGTGCTGCGCCGCTGGGACCGGTGGGCGATGTGGGGCGGCCTGCTCTTCCTCGTCCTGCCCTTCGTGCCGGGGCTCGGCCGGGAGATCAACGGCGCACGCATCTGGATCCGCCTGGGCCCCATGTCCTTCCAACCGGCGGAGATGACCAAGGTGCTCCTGGCGGTCTTCTTCGCCTCCTTCCTCGTGGCCAACCGGGACAACCTCGCCCTGGCCGGCCGGCGCGTGCTGGGCCTCAACCTGCCGCGCGCCCGCCACCTCGGGCCGCTGCTCGTCGTGTGGGGTGCGAGCATCCTCGTGCTCGTGGCGCAGCGGGACCTGGGCTCCTCGCTGCTGCTCTTCGGCCTGTTCGTCGTCACCCTGTACGTGGCGACCGACCGCCCCTCCTGGCTGCTCATCGGGGCCGGCCTGTTCACGCCCGCCGCGTGGTTCGCGGCCACCCACCTGTCCCACGTGCAGCAGCGCGTGACGGCCTGGCTCGACGCCATGGCGCCCGAGGTCTTCGACATGCCGGGCGGGTCCTGGCAGCTGGTCACCGGCATGTTCGGCCTGGCCTCAGGCGGGTTGCTGGGCTCGGGCTGGGGCGCGGGCTACCCGAACCTCGTGACCTTCGCGAACTCGGACTTCATCGTGGCCGCCCTGGGTGAGGAGCTGGGACTCACCGGCCTGCTGGCGGTGCTCATGCTCTACCTCGTGCTCGTCCAGCGCGGGCTGAGCACGGCCATGCGCCTGCGTGACGGCTTCGGCAAGCTGCTGGCGGTGGGCCTGTCCTTCACCATCGCCCTGCAGGTCTTCGTCGTCGTCGGCGGAGTCACGCGCCTCATCCCGCTGACCGGCCTGACAACCCCCTTCCTCGCCTACGGCGGCTCCTCCCTCGTGGCCAACTGGGTGATCCTGGCGCTGCTCGTGCGCCTGTCCGACGCCGCCCGCCGCCCGGCCGTGGCCGCGCCGCAGATCATTGACACCGCGGAGCTGCCGACGTCGATCCGCCGCAGTGTGCTGGACGCGGATACCCCGGAGGAGTCCGCCGAGGACGCCGGCGCGTCAACGCCCCAGGCGCCGGCACCCGTGGGGCAGGAGGACGCATGAACCGTCAGATCCACCAGGTGACCGTCCTGGTCCTCGTGATGTTCCTGGCCCTGGCCGCCTCCATCACCTCGGTCCAGGGCCTGGCGCGCCCCGCCCTGTGGGAGGCCTCCTCCGAGCAGGGCACGCTCGTGACCGACCCGCGCAACTCGCGCACCGTCTTCGCCCAGTACGGCACGGACCGCGGCCAGATCATCGCCGGGGGCACCGTCATCGCCGACTCCCAGCCCGTTGACGACGCCTACGCCTACCAGCGCCTCTACACGGGCGGGGAGCTGTACTCGCCTGTCACCGGCTACTTCTCCACCGTCTTCGCCTCGATGACGGGCCTGGAGCAGGCGGAGAACTCCGTGCTCAACGGCGACGACCCCTCCCTGCTGTCCTCGCGGCTCAAGGCGCTGGTGACCGGGGGCTCGATGTCGGGAGGGTCGGTCGAGCTCACCATCGACCCGCAGGTCCAGCAGGCGGCCTGGGACGCCCTGCGCGGGCGTCGGGGCGCCGTCGTCGCCCTCGACCCCGCGACGGGCGCGGTCCTCGCCCTGGTCTCCTCCCCCTCCTTCGACGCGAACACGCTGGCCACGCACGACGCCGACGCCGCCCAGGCCTCCCTCGACGCGCTTGAGGCGGACGAGGCCAGGCCCCTGGTCAACCGGGCGGTCGGAGGGGATCTGTACCCGCCGGGCTCCACCTTCAAGATCCTCACCCTCGCCGCTGCCCTGCGTGCCGGTGCGCTCGGCCCCGACACCGAGGTCGCGGCCCCGGACAGCATCACCTTGCCGGGCACGAGCCACGAGCTGACGAACTACGCCGGGGAGTCCTGTGGCAACGGGACGGTGACGGTCGCCCACGCCTTCGCCTCCTCCTGCAACACGCCCTTCGCCCAGCTGGCCATGGACCTGGGCGACCAGGCCCTGGCCCAGGAGGCCGCGGCCTGGGGCTTCGGCGAGCGCATGACGATCCCCCTGGCGGTGACGCCCTCGGTGTACCCGGCCAACCCCGACGCCGCCCAGACCGCCATGGCGGGCATCGGCCAGGCCTCGGTGCGCACGACGCCCCTCATGATGGCGCTCGTGGCCGCGACCGTCGCCAACGGCGGCGAGCAGATGGCCCCCTACCTCGTGGCCCGCACCCTCGACGCGGACCTCAATGTCGTGTCCACGACGACGCCGCGTGTGGCGCGCACACCCGTGAGCAGCCAGACTGCCGCTGCCCTCGCCTCCCTCATGGCACAGGCCGTCACCGAGGGCACCGGGACCGAGGCCCAGGTGGAGGGGGTCTCCGTGGCCGGCAAGACCGGCACCGCCGAGACCGGTTCCGACGTCGGTGGCCCGGTCACCTGGTTCGTCGGCTTCGCCGGGACGGACCCGCAGCACCCGACCATCGCCCTGGCCGTCGTCATCGACGGCGGGCAGCAGACCGCTGACCTCGGTACCGGCGGCATGGTGGCCGCTCCGGTCGCGGCGGCGGTCATCGACGCGGCGGTGAACCGGTGAGGCCGGAGGTCGGGCTGGAGCTCCAGGGCCGCTACCAGCTCGTCGAGCGCATCGCCGTGGGGGGCATGGGTGAGGTGTGGAAGGCGACGGACCTGCGCTCCGGTCGCGCCGTCGCCGCGAAGATCCTGCGCCACGAGCTGACGGGGGACGAGATCTTCCTGTCGCGCCTAAGAGCAGAGGCACGCAACTCTCGGGGCCTGCGCCACCCGAACCTCGCCGTCGTCCTGGACTCCGGCGAGAGGGACGGCTCTGGCTGGATCATCATGGAGCTGGTCCAGGGCCGGGCCCTGTCCGAGATCATCTCCGAGCAGGGCACGATGCCGCCCGCCGACATCCTGCCGGTGCTCGCGCAGGTGGCACGCGCCCTGCAGGTGGTGCACGACTCGGGGGTCGTCCACCGTGACGTCAAGCCCTCCAACATCCTCATCAACCGCGAGGGGCTGGCCAAGCTCACGGACTTCGGCATCTCCACGGGCGTGCACCAGCGTCCGCTCACGGCCACCGGCATGGTCATGGGCACGGCCCAGTACCTCGCGCCCGAGCAGGCCATGGGCAACATGGCCACGCCGGCCGGTGACCTGTACGCCCTGGGGGTTATCGGCTACGAGGCGCTGGTGGGACGCCGGCCCTTCACGGGCGCCACCCAGGTGGACATCGCCTTCGCGCACGTCAACCAGGACGTCCCGCCGATGCCGGACTCGGTGCCCCCCGAGGTCCGCAAGATCATCATGGAGCTGCTGGAGAAGAGGCCCGAGGCACGCCCGCGCTCGGCCCGGGAGGTGGCGCGGCGGCTGGACCGGATCGTCGTCAACCTGCCGGCCGAGTCCTGGGACCCGCGCGAGGCCCCCACCTGGACAGCGACGGGCCGTGCCCCCGCGGCCACGGCCTCGGCCGGCACCCTTGGCACCACCGCGAGCAGCCCGGCTCCGGCCCAGGTGGTGCCGGGCGACGCCGTGGCCGCCGCTGCCCGCACCGCCTGCGCCGAGGCCGGCTCGCGCGCCACCTCGCGCACCGGCCGTCGTGCGGGCGCGCGCACCCGCAGCATCCCGGCCGTCAGCCGCACCTCCACCGCCCGCCCCACCACGGCCAGCACCGGGAGGCACTCCAGCGACCGCGGGCTGCTGGGGCTGCGTCTCGAGACCTGGTCCCGGATCGTCCTCGCCATCGTGACCGTGCTGGTCCTGGCGCTGTGCCTGGGTACCCTGGCCCAAGCGCGAGCGGTGATGGACGACGGCGTCCTCACGTCCACCACCCCACTGAAGGAGGCACTGTGACTGGACAGCATCCCCAGGTCCTCGCAGGTCGTTACGAGATCCGCGAGCTCATTGGCCGCGGCGGCATGGCCGAGGTCCACCTCGGCTACGACACGCGCCTGTCGCGCATCATCGCCATCAAGCTGCTGCGCTCGGACATCGCCGGGGACCCCACCTTCCAGGCACGCTTCCGGCGTGAGGCCACGAGCGCGGCGGCCCTCAACCACCCGTCGATCGTCGCCGTCTACGACTCCGGCGAGGAGCAGATGACCGGCCCGGACGGCTCCGTGAGCACCGTGCCGTACATCGTCATGGAGTACGTCGAGGGGCACACGGTGCGCGAGCTGCTCGGCGAGGGCGAGGCCGTGCCGATCCCAGAGGCCGTGGAGATCGTCACCGGGGTGCTCGACGCGCTGGAGTACTCCCACCGCGCCGGTATCGTCCACCGCGACATCAAGCCGGGCAACATCATGCTCACCTCGACGGGCGCCGTGAAGGTCATGGACTTCGGCATCGCCCGTGCCGTCGAGGACTCGGCGGTCACCGTGACCCAGACGCACGCCGTTGTCGGCACCGCCCAGTACCTGTCCCCCGAGCAGGCGCGGGGCGAGATCGTTGACTCGCGCTCGGACCTGTACTCGGCGGGCTGCCTGCTCTACGAGCTGCTCACCGGCCAGCCGCCCTTCGTCGGGGACTCGGCGGTGGCCATCGCCTACCAGCACGTGCGTGAGATCCCGCGCCCGCCCTCATCGGTTGCGGCGGACGTTCCCGAGGCCCTGGACCGCGTGGTCCTCAAGGCGCTGGCCAAGAGCCGTGACGACCGCTACGAGGATGCGGCCCACATGCGCACGGACCTGCTGGCCGCCGCCCGCGGCGCCGCGGTCCTCGCTCCGGCGGTGGACACGTGGACCTCCGCCACCACCGTCCTGTCCCCGGCCCCCGCGCCGGTGCCCGTCCCGGCCCCTGCGCCCTCGCCGGCGCCTGCGGTCCCCGAGCCGGCCGTCGCCGAGGAGGAGGAGCAACGGCCCTCACGCCGGTGGGTGTGGGTGCTCGTCGTCGCCCTGCTCATCGCCGCAGGCGTCGGCATCGGTCTGCTCATGACCGACCGCCTGGGCGGCAGCACGCCCGCACCGACGGCGACGGCCACGGCCGCGGCGGTCCCCGACGTCAAGGGGATGAGCGAGTCCGAGGCGCGTAGGGCCATCGAGGGCGTCGGCCTGACCTTCGTCAAGGGCTCCGACGTCGCCTCCGACGACATCCCGGCCGGCCAGGCCGTCTCCACCGAGCCGGGTGCGGGCACCTCCGCCGTGCTCGGCACGGAGATCACCGTGCACTTCTCAGCCGGGTCAGCCATGGTGGAGGTGCCCGACGTGTCCGACATGACGCAGGAGCAGGCCAAGGAGGCCCTGGAGAAGGCCGGGCTCAAGGCCGGCACGGTCACCAGCGAGGACGCCGCGACCATCGCCAAGGACAAGGTGGTGCGCACGAGCCCCGTGGCCGGCACCTCCGTCAAGCGCGGCGAGTCCGTGGGCCTTGTCGTGTCCACCGGCAAGACCTCCGTCCCGGCCCTCACCGGCATGACGCAGGAGCAGGCGCGCCAGGCCCTCGAGGAGGCCGGGCTCAAGGCTGGGAACGTCACTCCCGGCAACTCGGACGCTGCCCACAAGGAGCGCGTCCTGTCCTCCTCCCCGGGCAGCGGCACCCAGGTGGAGCTGGGCACCTCGGTATCCATCGTCGTCGGCTCCGGGCAGATGCCTGTGCCGGACGTGCGCGGGATGACGCAGAGCAGGGCCAGCGAGGCCCTGGCAGGCTTCACCCAGGTGTCCTTCCCGACCCGCACCACCACGAGCGCGGACGAGGACGGCATCGTCCTGGACATCTCCCCGGCGCCGGGCTCGACAATCAGCACGGACACGCCCGTGACGGTGACCATCGGCAAGTACCAGGCAACCGCTGCGGCGACGACCAGCTCAGGCAGCTGAGCCACCAGCGGGTGCCGGCGGGCCCGGCCCCCGTGCCCTGACAACAGACGAACAGCCGTGCGGGACGCGCTCCCACACGGCTGTTCGTTGTCAGGGCACCCTGTCGCCCCTCAGACCGTCGCCTCCCCGGACAGGTTGAAGGCCTCGTTCGCCCAGGGGAAGACCACCTCGAAGAGCAGCAGGACGGCACCCGCTGCGAGCAGGAGCGCCTCGATGACCTTGAGCCAGGTGGGGCCGGGCAGGTGACGCCAGATCCATCCATACATCAGTTGACCTCCGGGTCGTTGAGGACCGATTCTGGGCGGCCCTCAGAACGGGGCATCCAGTAGGACAGGGTCGCGTGCGTGATCCAGCGGTGGTCGTTGCCCCACTCGCCGACGCTCAGTGAGTGGCAGGTGGTGAGCGTGAGCGTGCGCTGGGTGGGGGTGGCCGTCGGGTCCCCCGGGACGGGGGCGATGACATCGACGTCGTCGGGCTCAACCACCTGGTAGTCGGTGACGACGTAGACGTACCAGGTGTCGGTGGTGGCGACGATGACCTCGTCGCCGGGCTCGAGCAGGTCGATGCGCCGGAAGGAGTTGCCGTTGGTGCGCCGGTGCCCGGCGATGGCGAAGTTGCCGACCTCACCGACCTGCTGGGTGTGCTCGTAGTGGCCCGCGGCGGCCTGGTCGAGGACGTCGGCGCCGGTGCCCTCGAGGATGGGCATGTTGTTGTTCGTCACGCCGTACCAGTCGGGCACGATGAGCATCCCGATGGTCTCGCCGTAGCCGACGGCCGCGACGGGGGGAGGATCCTGCGTGTAGTGCTTTCCGGCTCTCATCGGGGAGGCGACCTGGGTTGTCTCGAACTCCTCCCGGACTGCCGTGGCCCTGTCAACGGCGTCGATGCCTGTCCACCACAGCTGCCACACGAGGAACAGGGCGATGACGAGGCCGCCGGTGATGAGGAGCTCCCCTACGCCGCCCACCAGGTGGCCGAACCAGGTGCGCTGGCTGCGGCGGGCGTGCCGACGGCGGTAGCGCGGCCGGTTGACGGTCTGTTCTGAGTGCACTGGGCCTCCTGATGGGTAGCGCCGCCAGTGTAGGGCCCTGGGCGGCCTGGCCGGCACGGGCGTCCCGCTGCCGTGCCCGCGGTGGATGGGCTGAGCACAGTGATGGCCTAGGCTGGGCGCCTAAGCGCACATGGCGGACCTGCCCCCGTGGCTGACGGCGTGGGCGCGCCGACCCGTAGACACGATGAGACGAGGAGGCCCGGCGTGGCCGACAAGAGGACGACCGACCCCCGCCGCTCGGGCAACCCGGCCAAGGCCGCTGCGGAGCGCGAGCGCCTGGAGGCCTCCCGCGCCGCCGCCAACCGTGTCTCGCGCACACCGCACAAGGTCCGCGACACCTCCTCGCCGCGCTGGTACGCCCCCACGATGGTGGGGCTCATGGTCGTCGGGCTGCTGTGGGTCGTGGTCACCTACCTGTTCCAGGGCCGCTACCCTCTGCCCTACTTCACCCAGCACCACGCCTCGGACTGGCTCGTCAACGGCAACCTCTACATCGGCTTCAGCGTCATGATGGTCGGCTTCCTGGGGCTGCTGCGCTGGAAGTGAGCCGACCGAAGGGCTCTCAGAGCTGGACCTCGTCCGGGTGGGACCCGGTGCGCAGGCCGCGGTCGAGCGCGTCAATGGCACCCATGGCCTGAGCGTCCAGCGTGAAGGAGAAGACGTCCGCGTTGGCGCGCATGCGCTCGACGTGCACGCTCTTGGGGATGACGACGATCCCGTGCTGGAGGTGCCAGCGGATGACCACCTGGGCGGGGGTGACCCCCAGCTCGGCGGCCAGACGGGCGAGGTCGGGGTCATGGAGCAGGCGGGAGCGGCCCAGCGGGGACCAGGACTCGGTGACGACGCCGAGCTCGGCGTGCAGGGCACGCAGCTCGTCCTGACGCAGGTAGGGGTGCAGCTCGATCTGGTTGACGGCCGGGGTCAGGCCCGTGGCCTCGATGATGCGCCGCAGGTGCCAGGGCCGGTGGTTGGAGACCCCGACGGCCCGCACGCGGCCCGTGGACAAGATCTCGCCCATCGTCTCCCAGGTCTCCACGAGGTCGATGCCCTCGGAGGCCGCCAGCGGCCAGTGGACGAGGAAGAGGTCGAGGACGTCGAGGCCCAGGCGGTCCATCGTCTCGTCGAAGGAGCGCATGGCGTCGGCGCGCCGGTGGTTGGGGTTGTTGAGCTTGGAGGTGATGAAGAGGTCGTCACGGGGCAGGCCGCTGGCGGCCAGGGCGCGGCCGACGCCGGCCTCGTTGCCGTACATCTGGGCGGTGTCGATGTGTCGGTAGCCGATCTCCAGGGCCTGGGACACGGTCCTGTGGGCGTCGTCGTCGCTGACCTTGTAGGTGCCCAGGCCCAGCTGGGGGATGGTCAGGCCCTCAACGCCGGTGGCGTGACGCAGGGCGATGGCGGGGGCGGGCAGGGGACCGGGCGTGTCCAGGGCAGCGTTCATGCGCACAGGCTAGTGGGGCGCTGGCGCGGAGGGACGACCCCGTCGCGGCGTGCGGGAGCCGGAGCGGGAGCCAGGACGCGCGAGGGCGCCCCCACGCAAGTGGGAGCGCCCTCGGTCAGGCTCAGTCAGCCGAGCGGCTCACTCGGCGTCGGCGTCCTCGGTGGAGTCGGCCCAGTACTCCTCGGCCCACGGGTCCTCGACCGGCTGGCTGCGGCGCCAGACGACGTAGGCGGCGCCGGCGGCGACACCGGCGACGGTGAGCCAGCACAGGCTCTTGAGGACACGGCGGGACTTACGGGGGGCGGTGGTCTGTGCAGCGTTCACAGCCGCTACGGTAGCGCGCTGAGCCCGCTGCGTCACGGTGCCGGGGGCGTCGATGGCGGTGCGCGCGGCCGACGCCGCCCGCTCGGCACGTGCGAGGGCGTCCTCGCTGAGGACCTCGAGACGCTCCTGCACCTCCTTGGCGGCGCCGGCGGTCTCCTTGGCGAGCCTGTCCGCTCCGGTGCGGGCGCGCTCCACGGCGGGAGCGACCCACTGCGCGGCGCGTTCCGCAGCGCGCTCGGCCTGCTCGCCGAGCGTCTCGGCCAGCGCGGCGACCTCACTGCGCAGCTGGTCGGTGTCGAAGGTGATCTCGTGCTTGGTGAGCTCCATCGCTCCTCCTCGGACGGTCGGTGAGGCCGGGCGGACGCCCGGACGGGTCCTGGCTCCCATGGTGGCACCTCATCCTGTGCGCCGCCTGATGATCGCGTCGGCCCCGGGCAGGGGTTTTGCCTGCGGTGAAATGCACGTGGACCTGGCGGCCGTCCGAGTACCGCGGGCGCCCTCCATGCGACGATGACACCCATGGAAGCGACACTGCACACCTCCCTCGGCGATATCCGCCTCGAGCTCTTCCCCGAGCAGGCGCCCGAGACCGTCTCGAACTTCGTTGGCCTGGCCACGGGCGCGAAGAGCTGGACCGACCCGCGTTCGGGTGAGGACTCCTCCTCCCCGCTGTACGACGGCGTCATCTTCCACCGCGTCATCCCCGGCTTCATGATCCAGGGCGGCGACCCGCTCGGCACGGGCACGGGTGGTCCCGGCTACGTCTTCGACGACGAGATCGACGCCTCCCTCACCTTCTCCGCCCCCTACGTCCTGGCGATGGCCAATGCCGGCCGCCGCATGGGCAAGGGCACCAACGGCTCGCAGTTCTTCATCACGACGGCGCCCACCGAGTGGCTGCAGGGCAAGCACACGATCTTCGGCGCTGTGGCCGATGACGCCTCCCGCGCGGTCGTGGACGCCATCAGCGCCGTCAGCACCGACCCGCGCGACCGCCCCCTTGAGGACGTCGTCATCACCTCGGTGTCCGTCACCGAGTGAGCGTGTGACCTCAGTCCGTCCCCGGGGCACCCGCCCCTTCGACGCCGTCGGGCCGCCTGGTCCGACGGCGTCGGCGCACCCGGCCCCTTGTCGCCCTGTGAGGAGCACCCATGAGCCAGTACCCCGCCGGGAGTGTCCCGGCCGTCCCCGTGTGCCCGCGGCACCCCGGTCGCGTCTCCTACGTCCGCTGCCAGCGTTGTGACCGTCCTGTGTGCCCCGAGTGCCAGGTCCCCGGCGCTGTGGGCGTGCACTGCGTTGACTGCGTGCGCTCCGCTGGGGCGGCGCGCCCCGGGGTGCGCACGGTCCTGGGTGGCGCAGCCGTGGCAGACGCCTTGCTCACGAGGCTGCTCATCGGGGCCTGCGTGGTGGTCTTCGTCGCCCAGCAGGTGCTGGCCTCACTGACCTCCGACCTTCTCTTCGCGCCGGCGGTGGCGCTGAGCGAGCCGTGGCGCTTCCTCACGACGGCCTTCCTGCACTCGAGCCTCCTGCACCTGGCCTTCAACATGTGGGCCCTGTGGGTGACGGGCACGGCGCTGGAGCCCTTGCTCGGCAGGTGGCGCTTCGGTGCCTTGTACGCCTTGAGCGCGCTGGGCGGCTCGGTCATGGTCTACCTGCTGGCCTCGCCGTCGGGTGCCTCGTGGTGGACCGGGACGGTGGGTGCCTCGGGCGCGGTCTTCGGCCTCTTCGCGGCGATGTTCGTCATCCAGCGGCGCTTCGGGCGCGACACCTCGGCCATCGTGGGCCTGCTGGCCGTCAACCTCGTCATCTCCTTCACGGGGGCGTCCATCTCCTGGCAGGGCCACCTGGGTGGCCTGCTCACAGGTGCGGCGGTGTCGGCTCTGTTCGCCTGGGCCCCGCGTGAGCGGCGCAAGGCCGTGGGGGTGTGGGGGCCGGTGGCCGTGGGGCTCGTGCTCCTGGCCCTGGTGGCCGCCAAGGCGCTGGTGAGCTGAGGCCCGAGTCCACCCGAGCCCGGCCCCGCCCGTGACGGGCGGGGCCGTTTCGCGCCCAGGTCCGGGTGCACATCTGTCCACAGGTTTTCTCTCGCCTGTGGGTTCTGGGGAAGCACATGCCTGTCATTCCTCCACACCTGTGGATCAGGGTGTGGAAGCACATGGACGTAGTTCTCCACAGCGCTGCGCACAGGTGGGGAGAACGTTGGCCTGGCGCCAGCCTGAGGCGGCGGTTATCCACACGCTTGTCCACCGGCTGGGGACAGGGCCTGCTCACCGCCTGTGGGCGGCCGGGCGCATGGCTGTGGCTCCAGCAGGGGACAACGCAGGCCGGGCGTCCCGGGACGGTGGCGCGCACGCCTGACAGGACAACCGTGTACGAACAGCACGGCTCCCGCAGGGGTGGCGGCTGGTGCCTGCGAGGCGTGTGCCGACGGCGCGACGGCGCGTGCCGAGCCCACAGCAGCACCTGGCGAGCGCCTCGTCAGTGGAGGTCTCGCTTGAGGGAGGTCATGGCCGGGGCTCACGACGGGTGACGGGCACAGGCGCCCACCTCGCACCGGCGGTGGGTGGACTGGTAGGTGGGCCTGCACGGCTGCGCCGCGGTGGTGGAGCCAACGGGACTCGAACCCGTAACCCCCTGCTTGCAAAGCAGGTGCGCTACCAATTGCGCCATGGCCCCCTGGGCTCAGGACGGGTCAGCGACCTCGACCCAGCCGGAGCGCTCAACGCGCTCGGACTCATACCGGAACCAGGTCGCGTAGGCGAGGACCCCCAGGCATGAGAAAACCGCGGCTGAGATGATCATCCGGTTCATGTGAACCCTCCTCATCGTTCCACCGCGGGTGGTGGGCCTAGCTGGACTCGAACCAGCGACCTCATCCTTATCAGGGATGCGCTCTAACCAACTGAGCTATAGGCCCGTGCGACCGGATGAGACTAACCCAGCCGGTCCTGAGCGACCAAATCAGATCACTCGTCCGCCAGTGTGAGATGGACCCCACCCACGAGCGTGGCGGTGACGTTGTACAGCAGCGCCCCGATCGTGGACAGCGCCGTGGACAGGATGATGTTGAGCACCGCGATGATCGTCGCCATGGAGATCGCGCGGGAGAAGCGCATGTACTCCACCAGCGCCGTGAAGGCGTTGGACTTCGAGTCGAACATCGTGCCCACGAGGTCCTGGATCGTGGAGAACACGTGCATCCGGTCGAGCATGAACCACACGAGGGCGGCGGCGATGACAAGCATGATGCCGGTGGCCACGGACAGCAGGAAGGAGACCTTCATGACCGACAGGGCGTTGACGCTCGTCAGCGCCAGGCGCACGCGGCGCGGACCGACGACGGTCCCCGCCCTCGCCTCCTCCGGTGCCTGTGGCTGCTCGACCGACGCCGGGGCGTCAGCACTCATGTCTCCGCTCACGGGCGGGTGGGTGACGGGCTCGCTCATGCCTGCTCCTCACTGTCGTCGTCGGCCAACGCTACCGCCTCTGCCTCGTCGGCGGTGGCAGCGCTGTCAGCGGTGGGCTCGTCCCCGTCGAGCTCGCGCTCAGCGTTGCGGGCCACCGCGATGATGCGGTCACCGTCCTCGGGCTTGGCGAAGGTGACACCCTGCGTGTTGCGGCCGGTGACTGAGACCTCCGCGACCGCCGAGCGCACCACCTTGCCGGAGGCCATGATGCACATGACCTCATCGGTCGGTGCCGTCACCAACGCGCCCACGAGGTCCCCGCGCTCCTCGACGAGGTTGGCGACCTTGACCCCCAGGCCGCCACGGTGCTTGGTCGGGTACTCCTGGACGTTCGTGCGCTTGGCGAAACCGCCCTCGGTGACGACGAACAGGTCCGCGTCCGTCCACCCCGGATCCACGACGTCCATCGCCAGCAGCGAGTCGTCCCCGCGGAATCGCATGCCCGTGACACCACTGGTCGCACGGCCCATCGTGCGCAGCTCGTCCTCACTGGCCGTGAAGCGCGTGGACTGGCCGTGGCGCGAGACGAGCAGCAGGTCCTGGCCCTCGCTCAGCAGGCTCGCCGAGACGAGCTCGTCCGTCTGCCCGTCCTCGTCCTCGCGCAGGTTGATGGCGATGAGGCCGGCCGAGCGCGGGGAGTCGTAGTCCGTCAGGCGCGTCTTCTTGACCCGGCCACGGCGTGTGGCGAGCACAAGGTAGTCCGCCTGCTCGTAGTCCCTCAGCTCCATCACCTGGGCGATCTCCTCGCCCCGCTGGAAGGCGAGCAGGTTGGCCACGTGCTGCCCCTTGGCGTCGCGCCCGCCCTCCGGCAGCTCGTAGCCCTTGGCGCGGTAGACGCGCCCCAGGTTCGTGAAGAACAGCAGCCAGTGGTGGGTGGTGGTGACGAAGAAGTGGTCGACGACGTCGTCCTCACGCAGGGCCGCACCCTTGACCCCCTTGCCGCCGCGGTGCTGCGAGCGGTAATGGTCGGTGCGCGTGCGCTTGGCGTAGCCGGAGCGGGTGATCGTCACGACGACCTCCTCCTCCGGGATGAGGTCCTCCATGCTCATCTCGCCGTCGAAGGGCACGATCCTCGTGCGGCGCTCGTCGCCGTACTTCTCGACGATCTCCGCCAGCTCGGCAGAGACGATGGCGCGCTGGCGCTCGGGGGAGGCGATGACCTGCCTGAGGTCGTCCACCCGGGCCTGGAGCTCGTCGGCCTCCTGCTGGATCTTGAGGCGCTCGAGGGCGGCCAGGCGGCGCAGCTGGAGGGACAGGATGGCGTCGGCCTGGACCTCGTCCACGCCCAGCAGCCCCATGAGGCCCGTGCGGGCCTCGTCGGCCGTCGGCGAGCGGCGGATGAGGGAGATGACGGCGTCGAGCGCGTCGATGGCCTTGAGCAGGCCGGCGAGCACGTGCAGACGCTCCTCGGCCTTGCGCAGGCGGAAGCGGGAGCGGCGCACGATGACGTCAATCTGGTGGGCCACCCAGTGGCGCACGAAGCCGTCCAGGCTCAGTGTGCGCGGCACGCCGTCCACGAGGGCGAGCATGTTCGCCGGGAAGTTGTCCTGCAGTGGCGTGCGCTTGTACAGGTTGTTGAGGACCACTTTGGCGACGGCGTCGCGCTTGAGCACGATGACGAGCCGCTGGCCCGTGCGGCCACTGGTCTCGTCACGGATGTCGGCGATGCCGGTGATCTGGCCGTCGCGCACGAGCTGGGCGATCTTGTCCGCCAGGTTGTCCGGGTTGACCTGGTAGGGCAGCTCGGTGACCACGAGGCACTGGCGCCCCTGGATCTCCTCGACGCTCACGACCGCGCGCTGCGTGATCGAGCCGCGCCCGGTGCGGTAGGCGTCCTCGATGCCACGCCGGCCCAGGATGGTGGCGCCGGTGGGGAAGTCGGGTCCGGGAATGCGCTTGATAAGCGCCTCGAGCAGCTCCTCACGGGAGGCCTGCGGGTGGTCGAGGAACCACTGGACGCCGTCGGCCACCTCGCGCAGGTTGTGCGGCGGGATCCGGGTGGCCATGCCGACGGCGATGCCCTCGGAGCCGTTGACCAGCAGGTTCGGGAAGCGGGCCGGCAGGATCGTCGGCTCCTGGTTCTTGCCGTCGTAGTTGTCCTGGA
The DNA here is from genome assembly GCF_051303165.1 of Actinomyces sp. W5033. Classification (NCBI taxonomy): domain Bacteria; kingdom Bacillati; phylum Actinomycetota; class Actinomycetes; order Actinomycetales; family Actinomycetaceae; genus Actinomyces; species Actinomyces sp. W5033. The sequence goes on from NZ_JBPPGD010000006.1 coordinate 49,201, forward strand.
AGTCGACGCTCTCCTCGTCGATGTCGCGGACCATCTCCATGGCCAGCGGCGCCATCTTGCACTCGGTGTAGCGGGGGGCGGCCGGCCCCAGGTTGCCCGGGGTGCCGAAGTTGCCCTGCCCGGCCACCAGCGGGTAGCGCAGAGACCACCACTGCACGAGGCGGGCCAGGGCGTCGTAGATCGCCGCGTCACCGTGCGGGTGGTAGTTGCCCATGACCTCGCCGACGACGCGCGAGGACTTGGAGAAGGAGGAGGTGGGGCGGTAGCCGCCGTCGTACATGGCGTACAGGACACGGCGGTGGACGGGCTTGAGGCCGTCGCGCACGTCGGGCAGGGCGCGCCCGACGATGACGCTCATCGCGTAGTCGAGGTAGGAGCGCTGCATCTCCATCTGGAGATCGACCGGCTGGACGCGGTCGTGGGTCCGCTCCTCGACGGGGAGGTTGGTGGTCTCGTCACTCACGGTGGCTGGTTTCCTTTGCTGCCGGCGTCGGCCGACGGGTCAGATGTCGAGGAAGCGGACGTCGGCGGCGTTGCGCTGGATGAAGGAGCGGCGCTGCTCGACGTCGTCGCCCATGAGGATCGAGAAGGTCTCGTCGGCGTCGGCGGCCTCGTCGAGGGTGACCTTCTTGAGGATGCGCGTGGCCGGGTCCATCGTCGTCTCCCACAGCTCGTGGTCGTTCATCTCGCCCAGGCCCTTGTAGCGCTGGATGCCGCCCTCCTTGGGCAGGCGGCGCCCGGCCTCGGCGCCTGCGCGCAGCAGGTGGTCGCGCTCGGCGTCGGAGTAGGCGAACTCGTGCTCCGCGTTGGACCACTTGAGGCGGTACAGGGGCGGCATGGCGATGTAGGTGTGGCCCTGCTCAATGAGGGGGCGCATGTAGCGGAAGAGCAGTGTGAGCAGGAGGGTGGCGATGTGCTGGCCGTCCACGTCGGCGTCAGCCATGATGACGATCTTGCCGTAGCGCAGCCGGGAGATGTCGAAGTCCTCGCCGATGCCGGTGCCGAAGGCGGTGATGAGTGAGCGGATCGTGTCCGAGGACAGGGCACGGTCGAGACGGGCCTTCTCGACGTTGAGGATCTTGCCGCGGATCGGCATGATCGCCTGGTGCTCGGGGTCGCGGCCGCCGACGGCGGAGCCCCCGGCGGAGTCGCCCTCGACGATGAAGATCTCGCACTGGGAGGCGTCGCGGCTCGAGCAGTCGCGCAGCTTGCCTGGCATCGAGGCGGACTCCAGGACGCCCTTGCGCCGGGTGGCCTCGCGTGCCTTGCGGGCCGCCACCCGGGCGGCCGCGGCCTGCATGGCCTTGGAGATGATCGCCTTGGCCTCGGCGGGGTGGGAGTCGAACCAGTCCCCCAGCCGTGAGCTGACGGTCTGCAGGACAAAGGTGCGGGCCTCGGTGTTGCCGAGCTTGGTCTTCGTCTGGCCCTCGAACTGGGGCTCGGAGAGCTTGACGGAGATGACGGCGGTCAGGCCCTCGCGGATGTCGTCACCGGTGAGGTTGTCGTCCTTGTCCTTGATGAGGCCCTTGTCACGGCCGTAGCGGTTGACGAGGGTGGTCAGCGCCGTGCGGAAGCCCTCCTCGTGCGTGCCGCCCTCGGTCGTGTTGATCGTGTTGGCGTAGGTGTGCACCGACTCGGAGTAGGCGCTGGTCCACTGCATGGCGATCTCGAGGCTGATGCCGCGCAGCTCGTCGAGCTGCTGCTCGGCCTCGAAGTCGATGATCTCGGGGTGGACGACCTCCACCTTCTTCGCCTTGTTGAGGAAGGCGACGTAGTCGTGCAAGCCGTTGGCGTAGCAGTAGGTCACCTGACGGTGGCCCTTGACCGGGTCATCGGCCGGGCCCATCTCGTCCCCGGTGATCTCATCGCCCTCGTCGGTGACCCCCTCACGCTCGTCGGTCAGGGTGATGCGCAGGCCCTTGTTGAGGAAGGCCATCTGCTGGAAGCGGCGGCGCAGGGTCTCGTAGTCGAACTCGACGGTCTCGAAGATCTCCGGGTCCGGGTAGAAGGTCTGGGTGGTGCCGGTCGCCTCGGTGGCCTCACCCTTGACGAGCTCGGTCACCGGGTGGCCGCCGTCGCCGAAGCTCATGCGCCACACGTGGCCCTGGCGTCGGATCTCGGTGTCCACCCGCGTGGACAGGGCGTTGACGACGCTGATGCCCACGCCGTGCAGGCCACCGGAGACGGCGTAGCCGCCGCCACCGAACTTGCCGCCGGCGTGCAGGATCGTCATGACGACCTCGACGGTGGGACGGTGCTCGGTGGGGTGCTCGTCCACCGGGATGCCGCGGCCGTTGTCCACCACCCTCAGGCCGCCGTCGTCCTGGATCGTGACCTCGATGTGGTCGCAGTAGCCCGCCAGGGCCTCATCCACGGCGTTGTCCACGACCTCGTAGACGAGGTGGTGCAGGCCGCGCTCGCCGGTGGAGCCGATGTACATGCCCGGTCGCTTGCGCACCGCCTCCAGGCCCTCAAGGACGGTGATGTCGCTGGCGCCGTAGTCGGCGCTGCCCTGGCCGACGGGGCGGGTCCCGGCCGGGCTCTCGGCGCCGGTGGTCACAGGCTGGTCCTGGTCAGACACGTGTCAGGTGCTCCTCGTTGTGTGCGCCGGATGGGACCTGGTCCCCCAGACGGCCGATTCCGGGTCCGGGGCCGCGTCGTGTAGGTGGGTACCTGCCGGGCACCCCAGGCGCACTATGGGCAATTCCAGACCGATTCTATCGTGACGCACCCTCCTGACCCCGCCGTGGGGGCCCCTGCACAGCGTGGGCAGTCTCACCTCCCGCACGCCGTCGGCACCGGCTGTCAGCCGTAGGTGTCGCGCGGACCCCGTCCCCCACGGGCCGAGCCGAAGCGCCCGTGGCCCCACGTCGGGCCCGTGGGCCCCAGCACACGCACCTCGACCGTCGGCACCTCCACGCGTCGCCGGCCCCCGGGACCCCGGCCGGCAGCCGTGATCCGCTCCATCTCGGCGGCGACCTGCCGCTGGATCGAGGGCATGAGCAAGCGCAGCTGCTGGGCCCATGCCGTCGAGCTCGCCTGCACGTCCAGACGGCCCACCTCGAAGGCGACCACCCGCGTGTGACCAGCCACACGCTCGCCGACGAGCCGCGGCCAGGCCACGGCCAGCTGGGCCATGGCGAGCTTGCCCGCCCAGCCGCGCTCGGTGAAGGCGTCACCCAGCTCACGGCCCCCCGGACGCGGGTCGAAGCGGGTGGGGCCCGGCCGGTCACGGCCCCGGGCCAGCCCAGGTCCTCGGTCCTCGTCGTCGTGCTGCCCGTCTGTCTCAGCCCGACGGCGACGCGGCGCGTCCCAGGCCGCCAGCCCGTCCTCACCGGCCGGGGTGCGTGCCAGCCGCGCCCGCTCGTCGCCCGCGCCCCAGGCGTGGGCCTGGGCGCGGGCGAGCACCTGCAGCGCCAGGGCGTCGTCCTCCTCGTGCGGGTGCCCGGCTGCGGGGGCGTCGGGCCGCTGGCGGCCGGCCGTGGAGTCGGCCATCTCAGGCAACCGCCGTCAGCGTCGAGGCCTCGACCCGGAAGCGTGCGCCGGCCAGTCCGGCCGGCACGTCCTCGTCAACGGCCGCCGTCACGAGGGCCTGCTGGGCCCCGGCGACGACGCCCGTCAGGGCCCGCCGGCGCCGGGAGTCCAGTGAGGCGAAGACGTCGTCGAGGATGAGCACGGGCTCGCCGTCGCCTCCGAAGGCGTCAACGTCGTGGCGCAGCATCTCGTAGGAGGCGAGCCTGAGGGCCAGGGCCATGGACCACTGCTCACCGTGGGAGGCGAAGCCCTTGGTCGGCAGGTCCCCGAGGAAGAGGGCCAGGTCGTCGCGGTGCGCGCCCACGAGGTTCGTCCCGCGCTCGATCTCCTGCGGGCGCAGGTCCGTCATGGCCGCGATGAGACGGGAGGTCACCGCCTCGACGTCGAGCAGCCCGTGCTCCTGCTTCAACCAGCCTGAGCCTCGGCGCGGGTCGGGCTGCGCCACCCCCTCGCGCAGCAGCAGGCTCGAGCGGTACGCCACCTGTGCCTGGGACTGGGCCCCGCTGACGGTGGCGTAGCACGAGGCCACCCAGTCGCGCAGACGGGTGACGGCGCCGACCCGCGCCGCGATGAGACGGGCAGCGGCCGAGGCCAGCTGGGTGTCCCACACCTCCAGGCTCGTCATCATTGAGGCGCTCGCCCCCCGGGCCGCCCGCGCCGCCTTGAGCAGGCTGGCACGCTGGGCCAGGATCCGCTCGTGCTCGGCCCGCACCCCGGCCAGGGCGGGGCGCAGGGTGACGGCGAGCTCATCGAGGAAACGGCGTCGTACCACCGGCTCCTCGCGCACGAGAGCGAGGTCCTCAGGCGTGAAGGCCACGGTGCGAAGGACCCCGAGCAGCTCGCGCGGCCGGGTCTGGCCCCGGTTGAGCCGGGCGCGGTTGGCCCTGCCCGAGACGATCTCCACCTCCAGGACCGTCGGCCTGTCGCCGTGGACCACCTTCGCGCGCACGACGGCGCCCCCGGGCTGCTCCTGCCCGGGGGCGGCGCGGCGCACGAGTGCCGACTCGCTGCCGACCCGGTGGCTGGAGAGCGTGGCCAGGTAGCCCACGGCCTCGACGAGGTTGGTCTTGCCCTGGCCGTTGGGCCCGACGAAGGTCGTCGTGCCCGGCTCGAGGGAGACGACGAGGTGCTCGTAGGAGCGGAAGTCGTCGAGTGCGAGGTCCGAGACGTACACGCCGTTCAGGCGCCGAAACGGATCGGCATGATGAGGTAGCGGAAGGACGTGTCCGGCTGCCCGCCGATGGAGTCCACGCCGGTGAGCACGGCGGGCTTGGAGGCGTGGGTGAAGTCGAGGGTGACGTAGGGCTGGGTGATAGCGCCCAGGCCGTCGAGCAGGTAGCCCGGGTTGAAGGCCGTCGTGATGTCCTCGCCCTCGAGGTGGGCAACGAGCTGCTCGGAGGCCTGCGCGTCCTCGACGCTGCCGGCGTCCAGGGACAGGTTGCCCTGGGTGAAGGTCATGTGGATGGGGGTGGAGCGGTCGGCGACGAGGCTCACGCGCCGCACCGCGCCCATGAGCTCCTCGCGGCCGACCGTCGCGTGGATCGTCGTCGTCTCGGGGAACAGGCGCAGCACCGGCGGGTAGTCGCCGTCGGTGAGCAGGCTCGTCGTGCGGCGTCCTGCGGCCTCGAAGCCAATGAGGCTGGAGGTGGTCGATCCGGGCTCGGTGAGGGAGATGGTGACCTCGCCCGTGGAGGTGAGGGACTTGGCGACGTCGGACAGCGTGCGGGCCTTGAGCAGCGCGTGGGTGTTGAGCGTGGAGTCGCCGCTCTTCCAGGTCATCTCGCGCACGGCCAGGCGGTAGCGGTCCGTGGCCATGAGGGTCAGGGCGTCGCCGTCAACCTCCATCTGCACGCTCGTGAGCAGCGGCAGGGTCTCGTCACGGGAGGCGGCGACGGACACCTGGGCGACCGCCTGGGCCAGGTCGTGGGCGTCAACCGTGCCGGCGGCGCTGGGCATGACGGGCAGGGCCGGGTAGTCGTCGGCGGCCATGGCGGCCAGGGAGAAGCGGGAGGAGCCGCAGGAGACCATCACCTTGGTGCCCTCGACCTCGAGATCGACGGGCTTGGAGGGAAGGGCCTTGGCGATGTCAGCCAGCAGGCGGCCGGAGACGAGGACGACGCCCTCCTGCTCGATGTCGGCGGGGACCTCGCATCGGGCTGAGACCTCGTAGTCGAAGGAGGCCAGGACGAGGCTGGCGCCCTGGGCCTCGAGCCTGACCCCGGCGAGCACGGGAACGGGCGGGCGGGCCGGGACGGAGCGGGCGGTCCAGGTCACGGCCTCGGCGAGGACGTCGCGGTCAACCCTGAGCTTCACGGTGTGCTCCTTCTGCTGGCGTGCCCCGCGCGGTGGCGTCCGCGACGGTGCTGTGGTCCTGCGGTCAGGACGATCCACCCGGATTCTAGACGTACCTACGAGCGTGGGCGCCCGGGTGGGAGCACGTGCGGGCAGGCAGGGGGTGCGTCGTGTGAGAGAGGTGAGCAGACGTAATAGGACATGTGGATCCTGGGGAGAACCGGGTTTCGGCCCCGCAGCGTGAGGTCCTGCGCTGTGGAATCACACGGGGGTGACTTCGTGGGCTCCTGGCCGCTGCGGTGGACGCAGGGGGTCAGCCCGTAGGCGCGTCCCCAGGACCGTGGCCGCGGTCCACAGCCCGACGGGGGGTGTGTCCCAGCCGGCTGCCCAGCTTGTCCACAGGACCGGGTGGTCAGCGTCGAGCGGTCAGAGCGGCCTGCTTGACCCGGCTGGTGAGCTCCATGACCTCGTTGTAGGTCGAGCGCCGCTCGGACATCTGCTCGACGATCTTGCGGTTGGCGTTGATGACGGTGGTGTGGTCCTTGCCGAACTCGCGGCCGATCTGTGGCAGGGACAGGTCGGTGAGCTCGCGGCACAGGTACATGGCCACGTGGCGGGCGTGCACGAAGGTCTTGGTGCGGACCTTGCCGCACAGGTCGTCGATGGTCATGCCGAAGTAGTCCGCCGTCTGCGCCATGATGAGTGCCGCCGTGATCTGCTCCCCGGCGGGGTCGGAGATGATGTCCTTGAGCACCATCTCCGCCAGAGTCAGGTCGATGGGCTGCTTGGTCAGGGAGGCGAAGGCGGTGACGCGGATGAGCGCGCCCTCGAGCTCGCGGATGTTCGTGGTCACTCGCGAGGCGATGTACTCCTGAACCTCGACGGGCACATCCTGGCCCTCGTCACGGGCACGGCGGGCGAGGATCGCCAGGCGGGTCTCGAGGTCCGGCGGCTGCACGTCCGCGGTCAGCCCCTCGGTGAAGCGCGAGATGAGCCGGTCCTCGAAGCCCTTGAGCTCCTTGGGGGGCTGGTCAGAGGTCAGGACGATCTGCTTGTTGTCCAGGCGCAGGGCATTGAAGGTGTGGAAGAACTCCTCGAGCGTGGACTCCTTGCCACTGAGGAACTGGATGTCGTCGAGCAGGAGGATGTCCACGCCGCGGTAGCGGTCCTTGAAGGAGCTCATGCGCCCGACCTGCACCGAGTCGATGAAGTCGGAGACGAACTCCTCGCTGGAGACGTACTTGACGTGCGTCGTCGGGCGCAGCTCACGGGCGTAGTTGCCGATCGCGTGCAGCAGGTGGGTCTTGCCCAGCCCGGACCCCCCGTAGATGAACAGGGGGTTGTAGCCGGTGCCCGGGGCCTCGGCGACGGCGAGGGAGGCGGCGTTGGCGAAGCGGTTGGAGCCACCGGTGACGTAGGTGTCGAAGGTGTAGTGAGGGTTGAGGCGGGAGTGGTCCGGGCTGGTGTGACGCTGCTCGGGCGTGACGGTCGGCTGCGGCGACGAGCGCAGGCCGGACGTGGGGCGGGCAGACGGCGGCGCGGGCGGCGTGGGGGCGTCCGCGGTCGGGCCTGCTGGTGCGCCCACCGGGGCGGCGGGCGCGGTGCGCGGGGCGGGACGTGGCTCGCGCTGGAGCGGTGAGGGCGCGGCCTCGAGGGAGGGATCGACGATGATCTCGAAGGGCATCTGGCGGTCGGCGACGGCGGCCAGCGCGGCGGAGATCGTTGCCCGGTCCTTCTCGAAGGTGTCGCGGGCGAAGGTGGAGCCGACGACGACGACGAGGGTGTCATCGACGTCGAGGACGTTGGTCATGCGCAGCATGGCCACCTTGCCCGTGCCCATCGTGCCGGCCGCAGCCAGGTGATCGACCGCTGAGGCCCACAGGTCGGTGGTCTGGTCGGGCACGGTGCCCTCCTCCGGGCTCGGGACGCCTGCGGGTGCTCGCGTCGGGTGGGTGGGTCCGGCGGGGTGGCCGGAGCTGTCATCATGGTAGTTCTCCACAGAGTTGTCCACATGTGGGGAGAACGGGAGCAGGACGTGGCCCGCCAGGACACGGCTGTCACAGGGGGTGGCGCACGAGGGTGCGGACAGCCGGACTCCACAAGGTCTGACAACCTTTTCCCACACCCGGTGGACAAGCCCGGGGGCGTTGGCGGGCAGGTGGTGGGCACCGTCGTCCACCCGCACGAAGTGGCGGGTTTCTCACCTTTGAGCGCAATCATGCGTTTGACCCTGACTCAGCCACGCCCGTACTGTGGTGCGGACGTTCGCGTGGAGTCACGTCCCGGTCCATGGGGCTGCCAGCGCGAGCGACCGTGCCGCGAACCCCGTGACGCACGGTTCCAATCATCCGACCAGGAGTACACCCGTGAGCAAGCGGACCTTCCAGCCGAACAACCGTCGTCGCGCCAAGGTGCACGGCTTCCGCAAGCGCATGAGCACCCGCGCCGGCCGCGCCGTCCTCGCCTCGCGCCGCCGCAAGGGCCGCGCACGTCTCGCTGCCTGAGGTGCTCCCGGCCGCGCACCGGATGCTGCGGGGTGAGGACTTCACCGCCGCAGTGAGGACGGGTGCGCGCAGCGGGAGCCCAAGGCTTGTCGTCCACTACCGAGCCGGCGAGACCGGGGACACGTCCCCGGCACTCGTCGGCATCGTCGTGCCTAAGAAGCAGGTGGCCCGGGCCACCCACCGCAACCGCATCAAGCGCCGGGTGCGCGCGCTCATGAGCGAGCGCGTGAGGCACCTCGAGCCCGGTGCGCGTGTGGTGGTCAGGGGACTGGCCGGGGCCGACGGCGCCACGAGTGCCGAGCTGGGTGCCGACCTTGACCGCCACCTCGCGCGTGCGCGGCAGGGGCGGCGACGGTGAGGACGGTGGGATCCTCGTGACACGACCAGCTCAGGCGCACGGCTCACAGTCCGGTGAGGACCGCGGGGGCATGTTCGCACGGCTCGTGCTCGCTCCTGTGCGGTTCTACCAGCAGTGGATCTCGCCCGGGCTGCCACGGCGCTGCCGCTACTACCCCACCTGCTCCGCCTACGCGGTCCAGGCTGTCAGGATCCACGGCCCGCTCAAGGGCGTTGTTCTGGCCACCTGGCGGATCCTGCGCTGCAACCCCTTCACCCGCGGCGGCGTCGACCACGTCCCGGACGTGGGCCAGTGGCGCTACCACTACCCCCATGACGTTCCCCGCCCGGAGACGGCCACGCCCTGACCCGCGCGGGACCCGGCCGGAAGCTCCGGCCCGCGGGGCCCCGGCCCCGCACGCACAGCAAGGAGTGCAATGGACACGATGCTCTGGCCCCTGAAGGTGGTCGTTGCCTGGGTCATGGTCTACATCCACAAGGCCCTGACCTTCATCGGTATGCCCGACGGCCCCGGTGTTGCCTGGGTCCTGTCGATCATCGGCCTGACCATGGTCGTGCGACTGCTCATCATGCCGCTGTTCGTCAAGCAGATCCGCGCCAGCCGCGGTATGCAGCTCATGCAGCCCGAGCTCCAGGCGCTCCAGGCCAAGTACAAGGACAAGAAGGACCCGGCCTCCCGGCAGAAGATGCAGGAGGAGACCATGGCGCTGTACGCCAAGCACGGGACGAACCCCTTCTCCTCCTGCCTGCCGCTGCTCGTGCAGATGCCGGTGTTCTTCGCGCTCTTTAGGGTGCTGGCCTCCCTCGAGGCGGTCGCCCAGGGCACCTACGCCAACCACGACTCCATCGGCCCGCTCACCGCCCAGCTGGCGGCGGACGTTCAGGCCTCAAGCGTCTTCGGCGCGCCGCTGTCCGCCTCCTTCATGAACTCTGATGACATGACCACCAAGGTCGTCACCGTCGTCATGATCATCATCATGTCGGCCACCCAGTGGTACACCATGGCGCAGCTGAGCATGAAGAACATGCCGGAGTCCGCCAAGAACTCGGACAACCCCATGATGCGCTCGCAGCGCATGATGATGACGATCATGCCGATCTTCTTCGCCTTCACGGGCGTGCAGTTCCAGATCGGCGTCCTGGTGTACTGGGTGACGACGAACCTGTGGACCATGGGCCAGCAGTTCTTCACCATCCGCAACATGCCGGCCCCCGGCTCGGAGGCGGAGAAGAAGCACCGTGCGCGCGTCAACGCCCGGCGCGCAGCCAAGGGCCTGCCCACGCTCGAGGAGGAGGAGGCCGCCCAGCGCGCCGCCGAGCTCGCCGAGCAGGCGGGTCAGCGCCGTCAGCGCGTGCAGCCGGTCCGCAAGGACCGTCAGAAGCGCAAGGCGGGCTCCGCTGTGCCCACGGCCCCCGAGGAGCAGCGTGAGGACGAGGTCGGCGGGGTGGTCGAGGGCTTCACCGCCGATGAGGAGGCCGCCATCGAGGAGATCGAGACGAACATCGTCGGCCTCACGCCTGAGGAGATCGCGCGCCGCCGCTACGAGAAGCGCGCCCGCCAGCGCCAGCAGCGCAAGAACAGCAGCAAGAAGCGCCGCCGCTGAGGCCGCGCCGGGCCTTGTCCACGACCTCCGCGGGGCGGCGACACCGACGCCACGCGGTCCGCACCTGACAGAACGGAAGATCCCATGACTGACAACACCGCCGTGTCCAGCACCGTCAAGCGCCTCGAGGAGGAGGGTGAGGTCGGCGCCGACTACCTCGAGGAGCTGCTCGACATCGCAGACCTCGGTGGCGACATCGACATCGACATCGACCACGGTCGCGCCTCGATCGCCATCGTGGCCTCCGAGGAGGGCGACGAGCGCGAGCTGGCCGATCTCGTCGGTGAGGAGGGCGAGGTGCTCGAGGCGGTCCAGGAGCTCACGCGCCTGGCCGTCCAGGCGCGCACGGGCAACCGCTCGCGCCTCATGCTCGACATCAACGGTTACCGGGCCGCGCGCCGCGAGGAGCTGACCGCGGTCGCACAGGAGGCGGTCCGTCGGGTTCAGGCCACCGGTGAGACGGTCGCCCTCGAGCCGATGAACCCCTTTGAGCGCAAGGTATGCCACGACGTCGTCGCGGCTGCCGGGCTGGTCTCGGAGTCCGAGGGCGCCGAGCCCCACCGCAGGGTGGTCGTCCTGCCCGCCGACGAGGTGGAGGGCGACGAGGTGGAGGGTGACGACGCCCCCGACGAGGACACTGACGAGGCCTGAGGGCCAGCGTGGGGCACACCGTGGGTGACGAGATGACGGCTGAGGACAGGCAGGAGGCGGCGGTGCCCGGTGAGGACGGTGGCGCCCGCGAGTCCTGCGTGGTGGAGGAGCCCAGCGAGGAGGTGCGCGAGCTGTTCGGCGTCGCCTTCTCCGGCGCGGAGCACTTCGCTCACATGCTCCAGGACCAGGGCGAGCTGCGCGGGCTGGTGGGTCCTCGGGAGATGCCTCGCCTGTGGACCCGTCACATCGTCAACTCCGCCGCGGTCGTGCCTTTTCTGCCCGGACGGGGCACGGTGGCGGACGTCGGTTCGGGGGCCGGTTTCCCCGGGGTCGTTGTGGCGTTGCTGCGCCCAGATCTGGATGTCACCCTCATTGAGACGATGGAGCGTCGGGTGGACTGGCTGTCCGACGTCGTCTCAGAGCTTGACCTCGACAACGTCCAGATCGTCAGGGCCCGGGCGGAGGAGGTGCGCGAGCGCTATGACGTCGTCACCGCGCGCGCCGTCGCCAACCTCTCCCGGCTGGTGCGGCTCACTGCTCCCCTGCTGCGCCAGGGGGGCAGCCTCCTGGCGCTCAAGGGGGCCAGGGCTGAGGCGGAGGTTGAGGACGCCCGGTACGTCATCAAGAAGGCCAAGCTCGAGCCCGCCGTCATTCACGAGGTCATCACCCCCGGTGACGAGCTCACCAAGATCGTCGAGGTCCGCCGGCCCAGGCGCTGAGCTGGGACCGGGCGCGGCTGGGACCGGGACCTGGCACGGCTGGGCACCGCGCGGCCGGAGTGTGACGGACCGGTGCTGAGGCAGCCGGGGCGGTTGCCGCCGAGCGTGCGGTCGGAGGGCGGCACGTCCCCGGAAGTCACGTGACGGCTCTGAAGCCGTCCTTAAGTGGTGGTGCGCTGGCGGCACGTCCCCGGGGAGGCACCTGTCCGGTACCGCTGTCCGTGGGACGGCCCGCCTGGAGGGCACCACGGACCGGTCGGGCGACATCGGAACCTTAGCCCCTGGGGACGGCCCTGGCTGTCCACAGGCCTGGGTCTGACGTCCGTGCCCTCACATAGACTGAGGTGCCCGGCAGGATCCCCTGCAGGACGTCGCCCGAGGAGTACAGGTTTGCCAGGTTCCATCTTCGACCAGCTCCAGGCCGACCACGCTGCCCTTGAGGACATCGCGGTCGGCGGCTTCCCGCGTCCCGAGCAGACCCGGGTCATCGCCGTCGCCAATCAGAAGGGTGGGGTCGGTAAGACCTCGACGGCCGTCAATGTGGCAGCGGCTCTTGCGGAGGTGGGTCTGCACGTACTCGTCATCGACGCGGACTCTCAGGGCAACGCCTCAACCGCTCTGGGTGTGGACCACGATGAGGAGACGGCGTCGATCTACGACGTGCTCGTTGAGGGTGCGCGGATCCAGGACGTTGTCAGCCAGACGCGGTTCGCTCCTACCTTGTGGTGCGTTCCCGCCTCCATCGACGCGGCCGCGGTTGAGATTGAGCTCATCAACGCTGCTCAGCGCGAGTCACGCCTCAGGCTGGCACTGCGCGAGTACCTGCTCAGCCGTGCTGACCTCGGTCTGCCACGCATTGACTACGTCTTCATCGACTGCCCTCCGAGCCTGGGCATCATGACGATCAACGCCTTCGTTGCGGCAGGTGAGGTCCTCATACCGATGCAGGCCGAGTACTACGCCCTGGAAGGCCTTGCCCTGCTCACCCGTTCAGTGGACCGCATCGCGGAGATTCACAACCCGGCACTGCGGGTGTCGATGATCGTGCTCACCATGTTTGACCAGCGCACCACCCTGGCCCGTGAGGTTGAGGCTGAGGTCCGCACGTACTTCCCGTCGGCCACCCTCCAGACGAGGGTCCCTCGTTCGGTCCGTGTGGCGGAGGCTCCGTCATTCGGCTCCCCTGTGGTGTTCTGGGACCCGCGCTCAACAGGGGCGGTAGCGTACAAGCAGCTCGCCCAAGAGATCGCCCAGCGCGGCACCAATGGGCACAGTGACATCGAGGAGGCCTGATGGCACAGAAGAAGCGCGGTCTGGGACGGGGCCTCCAGGCACTGATTCCCGAGGCGCAGGCAGAGAACCCGTCGAGCCGTCCAACGGATGTCTTCTTTCCGTCCAGTGGTCGTGGCACTGACGCGGTACGTGGTTACGAGGGGTCGTCACGTGCAGCGGAGATCGCCGAGGTGCTGATGGAGCCCTCAAAGCGGGCCCGTGCAGCCACAAAGAGGCCGGCCCGTACGCCTGAGACAACGGTTTCACGTGAAACCGTGCCGAGTGCGGGAGTGAGTCACAGCAGTGCGGCTGGTGTTTCACGTGAAACCACGTCTGCGGGTTCGTCCCGCTCGGTGAGCGCCGGGGCTGCGTCACGTGAGAACACGACCGACCTCACCTCCCCTGGTGAGAGTAACGGAGCGGTTTCACGTGAAACACCAGTGGTGGTCGCAGCAGCGTCGCCAGCCTCCGGGGAGGACGAGGGACTGATCCCAGTTCCGGGCGCCACCTTTGCCGACCTTCCCGTCGAGATGATCGTTCCCAACCCGCGTCAGCCGCGGCAGGTCTTCGATGACGATGACATTGCGGAGCTGGCTGCCTCCATCGAGGAGGTCGGACTGCTCCAGCCGGTCGTCGTCCGCCGTGTTGACGGTGATGACGGCTCGACCACCTACGAGCTCATCATGGGTGAGCGCCGTCTGAGGGCGGCCAAGGTCGCCGGCCTCACCTCAATCCCGGCCGTGGTCCGGTACACGGATGATGAGGACCTTCTGCGTGATGCCCTGCTGGAGAACCTGCACCGCGTGCAGCTCAACCCCCTTGAGGAGGCCGCGGCGTATCAACAGCTCCTTGAGGACTTCAGCTGTACCCACGCGGAGTTGTCCCAACGCATCGCGAGGTCTCGTTCCCAGATCTCCAACACCTTGCGTCTGCTCAAGCTGCCTGCACTTGTGCAGCGGCGTCTCGCAGCGGGCGTCCTGTCGGCCGGGCACGCGCGCGCTCTCCTGGGGCTTCCGGACGCCTCGGCGATGGAGCGGCTGGCGCAGAGGATCGTCGCCGAGGGACTGTCTGTGCGTGCGGTCGAGGAGCTGGTCGCACTCCATGATGAGCCTGAGGTCCGCGCCCCGGTGCTGCGTACGCGCAGCACCACGCTCCCCGCGCTCTCCACACGTCTGTCTGACGCTTTTGACACCCGGGTCAAGGTGACGCGAGGCGCCAAGAAGGGCAAGATCACCATCGAGTTCGCAGGAGATGAGGATCTTGCGCGACTCATTGAGGCTCTGGCGCCTGGTACATCGCTGTCGGAGGACTGAGGTCTCGCACCTGACAATGGTTGCGGAGCCGGCGAACCGTGCTGCGGTGGGGACGGCGGTGTGCGGCTGCGGGCTCCTCGTCCTGTGCGACGACACGCACGACGTGCTTCGTTCGGGGTTTCGGGTCGGTGGGGTGCTGTTGATGGCTGCCGGTTGGTCCGGGTGGCCGCGGGTGCTGCGCAGTGGTGGCCGGTACGGCTGGCGGTTCGAGCTCAGGTGACGGACAGGCCTGTGCGTTCACGGAGGCCGCACCGCCGTGGCACGTCAAGGGGCGCGTGACCTCCGCCCGCGTGTGTGAGCGGTGTGTGAGTTTGGCGCCGTGTGCGTCAACGGTGACGTCAAGTCCTCAGGGCGGTCGCGATGCGGTAGGAACGTCCATCGGGCACAAGACGGCCTTCGCGGTCGCGGTGTGCGCTGGCAGCGGTGTGCTGAGGCTGCGTTCGGTGGCAGCGGGCTAGGCGTCGCATGGCTGTCGGGAGGTCTCTCTGCGCGAGTCCGTCGCTACATATGAGGGTGGGTCTTGCGTGTTTCACGTGAAACACGCAAGACCCACCCACTGGTCGCGTTGCCTCACACGAGCACGAGTTGCCTCACGCCCGTACGAGAGGGTTCCTGACAAGAGCCTCGTAGATTGACGGGAGATCGCCGTCGGCCTCAGCAGCAAGTGGGAACAGAGATGTCTCCGTCATCCCCGGTACCACATTGACATCAATGAACCAGGGTGTGCCGTCCTCGGCCAGGATCAGGTCGGTGCGGGAGATGTTGCCGAGACCGAGCGTCCTGTGGACCCGAAGTGCCGTCTCCTGCACGAGCGTGGTCTCTGCACCTGTCAGCCGTGCGGGAGCGAAGTACTCAGAGCGTCCGGGGTTGTAGCGTGCGTCGAAGTCGTACTGCCCCTCCGTGACCACCTCGACGGGCGGAAGCGGGCGAGGACCGTTGCCGACATCGACGATGGAGACCGCGATCTCCCTGCCGGGAACGTAGGACTCGATGAGGGCACGCTCGTCATAGGCAAAGCAGCCGACCATGGCCTGACGAAGCTCATCGGCGTTGGTCACGAGGGACACTCCAAGGCCTGATCCGCCCTGGTTGGGCTTGACGACGACCGGAAGACCGAGATGACCAGAAACGACGCCAAGAACCTCCTGTGCCCCGAGCTGGGAGAAGTAGGACTTGGGTAGCGTCACCGAGTCGGGTGTGAGCACCCCGCCGGTACGGACTGTCGCCTTGGCGGTCGGCTTGAAGGAGGCACGCTGGCAGCCATCTGAGTGCGTGCCGACGTAGGGAAGTCCCAGGGCGATGAGGATGTTCTGCAGGCCGCCGTCCTCACCGTGGGAGCCATGAACGAGCGGCCACACGACGTCGGGTCCGAATGCCCGTAGGGAGGCGATCATTCGGGCATCGACGTCGAGGATGAGAACGGTGTGGCCAAGGTGCTTGAGAACCTGGGCCACGCGGTGGCCCGAACGCAGCGACACGTCGCGTTCGTGGCTGAGACCACCGGCAAGAATGGCGATGCGCAGGGGCTCTGACGTCGGGATCGACATGGCGTGTTCCTCAGATCTGGTCGGGTGCCGGGGCGACGATGCCCTCGACGGGGCGGGACGATGTGGGGCCAAAGAGGTCGCGCAGCTCCAGGTCACGGCTGACGACTTCCGACAGGCGTCGGACACCCTCGCGGATCTCTACAGGCTCGGGATAGCAGAACGACAACCTCATGTGGTCGCGGCCGGATCGACCACCGGCATAGAAAGCTGTTCCGGAGACGTAGGCAACGAGGTTGGTGACGGCGCGGGGAAGCATGTCCTTCGCGTCGAGTCCGTCGGGCAAACCAACCCAAACGTAAAACCCGCCGTCGGGCACGTTCCACGTGCACTGAGGCATGAACTCATCAAGGGCAGAGACCATCGCGTCTCGCCGTCCCCGGTACATCACCCGGAAGTACTTGATCTGTTGCTGCCAGTCGAAGTTGTCGAGATACATCGCGATGGAGTACTGGCCGACTGAGGAGGGGCAGAGGATGGCGGCTTCCGAGGCCAGCTTCATCTTCTCCCTGACGGCGGCCGGGGCCACAGCCCAGCCGACTCGGTACCCCGGAGCGAAGATCTTGGAGAAGGAACCGAGGTACACGACGTCGTTGGGAGCGAGCGTCTTGAGTGCCGTGTAGGTCTGGCCCTCGAAGCCGAGCAGTCCGTAAGGGTTGTCCTCGACGATGAGGATGTGGTGCCGACGGCAGATGTCGATGACCTGAGGCCTGCGCTCCTCCGAGAGGGTGACACCAGCCGGGTTGTGGAAGTTCGGCAGGCAGTAGAAGAACTTGATGCTCCTGCCTTCGCGCTCAAGCTGGATGATCCGGTCCTCCAGTGCCTCCGGGACCACCCCATCGGCATCAATGGCAACCTGCTGGACATCGGCCTGGTAGGTGGCGAAGATCGACAGCGATCCGACGTATGTGGGTGCCTCGGCAAGGATGACATCTCCTGGGTCGATGAAGAGCTCGGTGATGATGTCAACGGCCTGCTGAGACCCCGTCGTGATGATGACGTCCTCAGGGTCGGCGTCGATCCCTTCGAGAGCCATGATCTCGGGAATCTTCTCGCGCAGCGCTGGTAGCCCCTGGCCGTTGCCGTACTGCAAGGCCCTACCGCCGTCCTTACGGATCATCTGCGCTGTCGCCTCGGCGAGTGCATCGAGAGGAAGGTCCTTGAGATTTGGCATACCTCCGGCCAGCGAGACAACCTCGGGGCGAGAGGCGACGGCGAAGAGTGAGCGGGTCTCAGAGGCGCGCAGTCCGTGGGCACGTGCGGCGTAGCTGTCCAGCCACGGATCAAGTCGGTTGCCCTTGACCTGGTTCGCATCACTCACGATCGGCTCCTTGCTCGGCGGGACCCTCCGCACCGCGAGGACAAGTTTGCCACTAAGGCGAGGGAAGTCCGGGTGCTGACGAGAACGCCGCCACACCTTGCCGCGGCAAGGGTCGGACGGTGGACGCTACGGTTCGTCAGGAGTGCAGGTGGTTCTCTTGCCGGCGCCGTGCGCAGGCGCCGTGGATGGCAGCGGCAGGTAGGTCCGAGCCGGGAGCGAGGTTAGACGCCGCGTTGGTTGTCTTCGTGAGCCGGTTGTCTTCGTGACAGGGATGGATGCTGCCTCAGATGAGGGAGTGTTTCACGTGAAACATGGCGCCGCGTGGAACTGATCGTCATGCGGCACTTCTGACGCCTGCCAGTGCCCAGCCTCCGGTGAAGGCCCCGATCATGTGCGGCGTGGTAGCCCATGCGGGCGACGAGTGTCTGGGCGGCACTGATGTGGGCACTCCTCCGCCTGGGTGGCGGCGAGGCGCACCTACGCCGCAGATGGTGGAGGCGCGCTCATGTGATGCTCCTGGGCGTTGGGTTAGAGCGACCGGGTGGCACCGACCCGGAGGTACCGACCCGGTGGCACCAACCGAGGGCACCAACCCGGAGGCACCAACCCGGAGGCACCAACCCGGAGGCACCAGCCAGTGATACCTCAAGACGCAGGGACGGAGCACAGCATGAGGGTCAGCGAGGATGAGGGCCGGCATGGTCTTCCTGGGCGGTAGGACGGTGCGAATGGCGGCGTGTCACCCGCCATATCGAGATGGCGATGGACTGCCGGCTCTTGCACGGCAACAAGGTCCAGATGTCACCCCCGATGTCGGCCGGGGCGAGGGTGCGCTCACGCCCCACGAGGGCGACGGTTGCGTGTGCCCCCGCACCCCTCACGTGGCCACGTTGCACCTCCGCCCAACGTGTAAGGAGGGGCGCGAGGACGCACTGTCGTCACGCGTGGCGGCGTTGGTCGCAAGCGTCGTGCTACGGCGCTCTCAACCGGGAAACGAGTGCTACCAGAGCGAGGCCAGAGTGTTTCACGTGAAACAGAGTCCTCGATCGCTGACGCGGTTCCGATGGGGGGCGGGTCTCCGTCGAGGCGCCAGTGGCTTCAGACCGAGGTTTGAGCCGAGGCTCCGGTACATTGTGCGCCTGCCAGACCTCAGGCACCGACGGCTCTCACGTCAAGTTCTTCCTGAGGCACCGAGGTGCTGGGAACACCCGCCTCAGGACTCGGCGGGAAGCACAGCGTCCTTCTCGATGAGCGCGCGGAGCGCCGCGAGGTCGTTAGCAATTGTCTCGACGTGCTGCTCGGCCTCCAGGAGAGCCCGGAGCTCGGCGTCCGGAGCAGGGGCGGAGCCCAGAGCCTCGGCGACCGTCTCGCCGAACTTGGCCGCCTTGGCGGTCTCCATCACGAGAGTCGGGAAGCCGGGCTGCATCAGCTGCAGGGCCACCGTCACGCCGTCAGCGGTGTGGGGGTCGATGAGCCTGCCGGTCATCGCGTGGACGAGCCGGATCGCGGTGAGCCGGTCCGCGTGGGAAGACGAGGCTGAGATGAAGCCGTAGCGCTCGCGCATCGTGGACACGTGCTCGGACAGGTCGGTCCGGCCGTCTTCCTCCAGCCTCTGCCAAGCCTGTGCGAAGGCCCCAGGCCCGAGCAGCGCCCACAGGAAACGCTCAAGGTTGGAGGCCTTGGAGATGTCCATCGACGGGCTGGAGGTGGCGAGTGTGGCGCTGCTGGGACGCGGGGCGTACACGCCGGTGCGGAAGAACTCGTCCAGCACGTTGTTCTCGTTCGTCGCCAGGATGAGCCGACGCAGTGGCAGACCCATCTCCCGGGCAAGGTGCCCGGCGTAGATGTTGCCGAAGTTGCCCGAGGGCACCGTCACGTCCACGCGGTAGGTGGCACGCTCTGCAACAGGAAGCTCGTCCGTCACCCTGAGCCACGACCAGACGTAGTAGACGATCTGAGCCGCGATGCGCCCGAAGTTGATGGAGTTGACCGCGCCAATGGCGTAGCGGCGCTTGAAGTCCTGGTCCGCGTTGACTGCCTTGACGAGGTTCTGGCAGTCGTCGAACACGCCCTCCACCGCGATGTTGTGGATGTTGGCGTCCGCGAGGGAGTACATCTGAGCGCGCTGCACCTCGCTCATGCGTCCAGCCGGCGACAGCATGAAGACGCTGACTCCGTTCTGGCCCTTGAACGCGTGCTCTGCCGCGGAACCGGTGTCCCCGCTCGTCGCGCCCAGGATGTTGAGCACACGCCCCTGCCGACGCAGGACGTAGGGAATCGCCTGACCGAGGAACTGCATGGCGAGGTCCTTGAAGGCCATCGTCGGGCCTTCGGACAGACCGACGAGGATGAGCCCATCGGCCACCTGGTCCAGGCCGGTGACGGGCACGACCGTCCGAGGGAACCTGTCCTGGCCGTAGGCGGCCCGGGTGAGGCTGAGCAGGTCCGCCTCAGGGATGTCGGTGGCCCACAGGCCGATGACCCGGGCTGCGAGGTCGGCGTAGGGCAGGGGGCGCAGCGCCTCGAGGTCAACGCTGGACAGGGCGGGAACGGTGTCCGGGACCGCCAGGCCGCCATCGGGAGCCAGCCCGGTGAGCAGGACGTCGGCGAAGCCGACCGGTTCCATGCCGCCGCGCGTCGAGATGAACTGCATGTGCCCGCCTTCGTCAGGAGTGTGCTGTGGTCCTGGCACTCACACTACCGGTGGTCGCCATGCGGACCCACAGCGCCCAAGGAACGGGCACTGGTCCAACGGTGCGCACCGGCGATCGGCCCGTCAGGGAAGAACGCGCTCGATCTCGGTGCGGAACGCCACCTTGGGGCGCGAGCCCGCGAACTGGTGGAAGACCTCACCGTCACGCACGACGGCGAAAGCCGGGATCGAGCGGATGCCGAAGGACCGTGTGGTGGCCGGGTTCTCGTCGACATCGACCTTGACGAACTTGACCTTGCCGGCCATCTCCACGGCGATCTCGTCCACGACGGGGGCCATCTGACGGCAGGGTCCGCACCACCCGGCCCAGAAGTCGATAACCACCGGGACGTCGGAGGCCAGGACCTCAGTGGCGAAGGTGGAGTCGGTGACGGGCGAGACAGAGGACATGGGGATCTCCTGTGATCATGGCGAGTGGATATCGGTGCTACGACGGGCTGTTGCTGGGACTAGGACGAAGAGAACTGGGACGAAGGGCCGGAGGTCGCGGGGCCGACGACGGCGCCCGGGACCGAGGTGGGCGCTGACGCGAGGCGCTCGGGCTGGCTGGTGTGTGGTCGGCACTGAGGTGCCAGCCCCAGGGACGGGGCTGAGGTTGGGCCGCTGCCGAAGGGGCCGCTGCCGGGGGTGGGCTGGCGCCGATAAGCGGGGCTGAGGCCAGGACCAGGTCACCACCCGGTGCCGGGCCCGGGACAACGACCCGGGGGCGCCGACGAGGCACATGACCTCGGGCCCCAGGTCTTGACCCCCGGACACAGCCTCAGCCCCACAGGACATAGGGCCTAAGTCCCGAGGTTCTGGGTGCTCAGACGGACAGTGCCGCCAGGTACTCCTGGGCGTCGAGCGCGGCACGGCAGCCGGAGCCGGCCGCGGTGATCGCCTGCTGGTAGGTGGGGTCGGCGACGTCGCCACAGGCGAAGACGCCAGGGACCTTGGTGCGCTGGCTCGGGGAGGCCACCTGAATGTAACCGGCCTCGTCGAGGTCGAGCACGTCGCGCACGAGCTCGGAGCGCGGGATCTGCCCGACGGCGACGAAGAGGCCGGCGGCCGGAATCTGGCGCTGCTCACCGGTGACCGTGTCCGTGAGCGTGACGGACTCGAGCGCGTCCTGCCCGTGGAGCGCCGTCACGATGGAGTTCCACGCAAAGCGGATCTTCGGGTCGTTCATCGCCCGCTCCGCCATCGCCGCGGAGGCACGCAGCTGGTCGCGTCGGTGCACCACCGTCACCGAGCTGCCGAAGCGGCTGAGGTAGGTGGCCTCCTCCATGGCGGAGTCGCCGCCGCCGACGACGACGATCGGCCGGTCCTTGAAGAAGAAGCCGTCGCAGGTGGCGCAGTAGGACACGCCGTGGCCGGAGAGGCGGTCCTCGTGCTCAAGACCGAGCTTGCGGTACTCAGAGCCGGTCGAGATGATGACGGTGCGGGCCTCGTAGACCTCGTCGTCGGTGGTGATCCGCTTGATGTCGCCGGTCAGGTCCATGGACACGACGTCCTCGTAGCGCAGCTCGGCGCCCAGGCGCTCAGCCTGCTCCTGCATCTGGGTCATAAGCTCGGGGCCCATGACGCCATCGACGAAGCCGGGGTAGTTCTCGACCTCAGTGGTGTTCATGAGGGCTCCGCCGGAGGTGACGGAGCCGCCCAGGATGACCGGCTTGAGCTGGGCTCGAGCGGCATAGATCGCTGCGGTGTAGCCGGCTGGGCCGGAGCCGACGATGACGACGTCGTGAATCATGACTCTCCTCGGGTGGACGGGGCTGGTCCGCCGTGAGCGGGCCCTGGAACGCCGTCGTGGGCGATTCCGATGTGGGTACCCCTGAGTATCACCCTGAGGAACCGGTGATGAGAGAAAAACATTCCCGCAGGCGATCTTATCGAAGCGTGATCTCAGTGATCGTGACCTTGAACAGTCCGTCCGACGCCGTCGGCAGGTCCGTCACCCACACGACGACCGATCCGGTTGAGGTCGCAGGGAAGGTGAAGGTCGTCGTGCCGGCGGTCATCGGCCCCTGCGCCAGCAGCGTGCCCCCGGTGGGGTCCTCGGGGCTCGTCGCACGGATCTGCACGTTGCCCCCCGTGCCAGTGCCCTGCAGCTCGATGCTGGAGACCTGCGTCGCGGTCTCGAGCCTCACAGCCACACCGATGCCCTGTTTCCAGGCCAGCGACGAGGCCGCGTAAAAGCGCGAGTACCACTCGGTGGAGGGGTCGCCGTCGATGAGGTTGCCGACCAGCTCCGGGTGCTCGTTGCGGTCGTCGTAGGGGTCCAGGGACTCGGCGCCGCTGATGACGATCGGCGCGCTGGGCTCGACCTGCTCCTCGGTGGTCATCGCCGTGGGCACTGTGCGGGCTGCGGGCACGTCCTCGTCAGCGATGGGGACACGACCGAGCTGGAGGAGGTTGTTGACGGCCAGGTAGACGCCGACGACGACCGCCACGAGCGCCAGCGCCATGACCGCCGCGGTCGTCAGGCTCAGGCGGGGGCCACGGGCCTGCTCCGGCTCCTGGGCGGCTGGCGCCCCGACGGCGGGCGCACCGGCCGGAGCCGTGTCGCGGGCAGCGGACGCGCCGGCTGCCGGCCACGTGGACCAGTCCTCAGGCGCCTGAGGGTCGTGGTGGTGCCCGGTGTCCGCGGTCCCGGCCTCGTGGACCAGCTGTGGAGCCAGCGTGCTCAGGCTGACAGTGCTGCCCTCGTCGCCAAGGGCAGCGGCCTGCACCCCGTGGGCCACGGGGCCAGCGCCCACGACGTCGGGTCCCTCAGCGGGAGGCAGGGCGCTGGCAGGGGGCACGCCGCGGGAGGCGGACAGTGCCTTGAGGCGCGCGAGCAGTCCCGCGGCACCGGCGGCCGCCTGTGAGGCGGTCCGGGCGAGGCTCCTGGTGACGGCCGCACGCGCCGTCTGCAGGCTGGAGGTTGCTGCGGGCGCGGGTGTGGGGGAGTCCGGGCCCGCCCCGAGCGGGGTGGCAGGCGCTGCGGCCTCGACCACGGGAAGCACCGAGGTGTCCCAGGGCCTGAGGGCGTGCGCCACCTCGGCGGCGGACTGGGGTGGCGGCCCACCCCAGGTGCGTGCCACCAGGGCGTCCAGGTCCGGCTGGTCGGCCACGGCCGGCACCAGGGTCGAGGGGGCGACGGGCGCGCCGGCGTGCACAGGGGCCGCGACGATGCCGGCCCGCTTGCCCGGCCAACGCCCCGTGAGGCCGTAGTAGAGCAGCTCGACGAGCGCGTGGGCGTCCCTGCGGTCCGCCGCTAGCGGGTCCTCGCCCGCGTCGTCCAGGCCCAGCAGCGCCGCCTCGATGCCGATGCCGGAGAGCTGGACGGTGCCGTCGGGGCGCAGGCGCACGGACTCCGGGGAGAGGCTGAGGTGGTGCAGGCCGCGGCGGGAGCAGGCGTCCAGGGCCTCGGCGGCCTCACCGATGATCGCCCGCACCTGCTCGGGGCGCAGGCCGGTCTCCACAAGCGCCCTGAGCGTGCGGCCGCTGGCCGGCTCGGTGATGATGTGCCCAGGGTCGGTGTGCTCGACATCGAGGACCCGCTGGGTGCGCGGGTCGTCCACGAGGACGGCCCGCGCGGCCGTGGACAGGACCTCCTGGCGGTTGCGGGTGGCGGCAGTCAGGGCGAGGACGGTGACGTCGCGGTCGAGGATCGTGTCCCGTCCGGCGTGGCGCACGACGTGGGGGAGGGTCGTCGGCAGGGTCCCGAGGAGGCGGTAGCGGCCGGTGCCGATAGGGGTGCCCTGGGGCGTGCCGCCCGCTGAGCTGGGGCGACCGGCAGCGACCACAGTGGGCCCCCCTTCCGTGTGCGTGTGCTCCGACGCCGTTGAGGCGTGCGCACTGAGTCTATCCGCGTGCGCTCCCGGCTGGGAGGCCCGCTGGCTGGCCGCGGCTGCCCGGCCGGGTGAGGGCGCGGCTGGCCCGGCGGGTGAGGGTCCGTCCGCCCCGGCGGGTGAGGGCGCGGCTGCCCCGGCCGCCGGCAGCGCCAGCGCCCGGCCCAGGCGCTGGAGACCTCGGCCCGCACCGCCCGGCAGGAGGCCTCCCACCGCGAGCACGAGGCGCGAGACAGGCCCGAACAGGACCCCCAGCTCCGTCACGCGCGCCACCCTGGCTGCCGCCAGGTACGTCAGCGTCATGAGCACGGCGGCCAGCAGCACGGTCAGGAGCGCGTCCGTCGCCCGGGTGCCCGTCAGTGACCCGTCCGTCGGCCCCAGGAGCTGGCGCACCCCCCATCCGACGACGAAGGCGGCGAGGGCAGCACCCACCAGGCGCGCGTAGGTCGAGGCCACCCGGCGTCCGTCCAGGCTCGGCAGGTGCCGGCGCAGGAGGGGCACGATCGCCGCCGAGGCCGCGGCCAGGCTCGCCACGTTGGCGACCGCGGCCCACATCATCCACTGGTCGGCGGGCGCCAGCAGGTAGGCGAGCACGCAGCCCAGGGCACCGACCCCTCCCACCACGCTGTCGGCCCGCACGAGCCTGCGGGTGTCGGCGTAGGCCAGCATGACCCGTTGGGTGGTGAACCAGATGCCCTGCAGGGGGATGCCCAGGGCCAGGACGGTGAGGATCGGGGCCGACGCCGTCGCCTGCGCCAGGGACAGTGAGGGGACGAAGAGCTGCAGGGCCGGGGCGGACAGGGTGGCGATGCCGACGGCGAACAGGACGGTGAACACGCCCACCGAGCGCAGGCCCAGGGACAGGTCGTCACGTACCCCGTCCCTGTCCCCGGCCGCGGCCTTCTCACTCATACGCGTGAACAAGGCGGTGATGACCGAGGCCGTCACCAGCGACTGAGGCAGCATGTAGACGAGAAGCGCGTTGGCGTACATCGTCGTCGAGGGCACGATGACTCCCGCGTACTGGGCTGACTCGGCAGCCGTCACCGCCCGCGACCCCAGGTTCGTCACCGCCAGGTCCCCCAGTGAGGAGACGGCGGTGCCCACCAGGGCCCACAGGGCCACCTTGGACATCGTGCCCAGGCCGGTTCCCTTCAGGCCCCACACAAGACGCGGACGGAAGCCCGAGCGCCGCAGCGGCACATACAGGACCAGGGCCTGAAGGGCGATGCCCAGCGTCGTCGTGCCCCCGACCAGGGCGATGCGGCCCGCGTCCCACACACCCGGGTCCTGACCCTGGGTGTAGCTGCCGTACAGGCGCAGGTAGGCCAGGATCGCGATGATCGAGACGATGTTGTTGAGCACCGGCGCCCACATGTAGGGCCCGAAGTTGTGGCGGGCGTTGAGCACCTGGCCCCACAGCGCGTACAGGCCGTAGAAGAAGACCTGCGGCATGCACCAGAAGGCGAAGGCGTAGGCCAGCGGCTGCCAGCGGTCCAGGCCCGAGGCGTACAGCGTGACCACCAGCGGCGCCGCGATGGTCAGGAGCGCGGCGAGCGCGGCGATGATGGCGGCCGCCGCCGTGAGCAGGCGGTTGACGAGCTCGTCGCCGTTGCGCTCGCGCATGACGCGCACGATCTGCGGCACGAGGATCGCGTTGAGGACACCGCCGATGATGAGGTTGTACAGCTGGGTGGGCAGCATGTTGGCGACGTTGAAGGCATCGGCGGCGCCCGAGGCGGTCGCCCCCAGGGCCGCGATGAGCAGTGCGTTGCGCACCAGCCCGAGCAGGCGCGAGGCCAGCGTCCCGGCTGCCATCACCGCGCTCGAGCGTGCGATGGACCTCTGCGTGCTCATTGCTCCCCCTCGGTCCTGGTCCGTGTGCGTCCGGTCTCCTCGCTGCCGCCCTCACCCGCGCCGGCACCGTCCTTGACGGAGGGCCGGGCGAGCTCGGTCACGGGCGCTGCCCGCCGTCGGCCTCGACGCACCGTCCGGATGATGCCGACGACGAGGACGAGCACCAGCAGGCCCGCGACCACCCGTGTGCCCACGTTCTCCCAGTCCGCGTGCACCCGGGTGAGGATCGTCGTCGGCGTGCCCACGCTCGTGCCGTCAGCGGCGAGCAGGTCGATCGTCACCGTGACCTCACCGGAGCCCACCGCCGTGATCGGAACGCTTGCCGTGGCCTCACCGTGCGCCGGGACCGTCACCTCGACGTCCTGCGAGACCTGTAGGCGCGTCGAGCTCGGCTTGAGGTGCACCCGCACCGTCACGTCCTGGTCGAGGGAGGACATGACCCGCACCGGCATGGCCGCGGACTGCGCGATGACGTTGATCGTGGATGACGGCGCCGCACCCAGTCTCGCCGCCACCGCGTCCCTCAGGCCGACGACGGCAGCCGTGTACGCGCTCCTGCCCGCCGTGTCCGTGCGCCAGGCGCTCGACGTGCAGGCGGAGACGACCTGCGTCGCCCCGCCCGTGACGGCCTGCGGGTCTGACAGGACCGACTCCAGCGACTCCAGGACCGTCGTGGCCTGCCTCGCTGCGGCCAGGTCCGCGGCGGTGAGCTCACCCTCGCCCGGGGCCACCTCTGGCAGCGGGTCACGCGCCACCTGCTCGCCTTGGGACTCGTCCTCGTGCGCGGAGCTGATGAGCGATCCCAGGTCCTGCGGCACCGTCCAGCCGGAGCCCAGCACGGCCTCCAGCCTCTCGTCCAGGACCTCGGCCGGCTGGGTCGCTGCCTCGGCGCGGCTGACGGCGACGACGACGTCGCGACCCATGCTCGGAGCCTGGCGCACCCGCACGGCGGTGTCGGCGCGCAGCAGCTGGCGGGCGTCGAGCCGGGACAGCGCGACACCCGCCGCGGTGCCCGAGGACGCCTCCGACAGGTCCTGGTCGGGCACGAGCACCGTGCGCCCGTTGACCGTCGTCGTGCCCGAGGGCGTGTAGAACAGCTCCTCGCTCACCGGCAGGTCACCCGGGGAGGCGATGACGGTGGTGACCGTCTCCGGCAGGAGGGACAGCGTCGCAGCGTCGAGCGGGCCGGCCGCCAGGGCCGTCGTCGTGCCCGCAGCCAGCCCGCTGCCCAGGGACTCGTCCAGTGCGGCGGCCTCGTGGCTGGCGCGGGCGAGGGCGCTCTGGGCCAGGTCCGTCTCACCGAGGTGGGCCAGGGAGGCAAGGTCCGCGTCCTGCCAGGCCAGGACGACGACGTCGCCCGCCTCCAGCGCCGCCGTCAGGGCCTGGGTGAGCTCGGTGCGGGCCTGGCGCAGCACCGTAGAGGAGTCCGGGGCGCCCGTGGGCTGGGAGGTGGGGGTCCCCGTCGGGGCCGGGGTGGGTGCCGTGGGATCCGCCGTCGGGCTGGTCGTGGGGACGGGCCCCTGCGTGGCGGTGGAGGAGTCCGGGGCCGGGGTGGCGTCGGCCTCCTCCACCTGCGCGTCGTCCTGCCCCAGTCCCAGGGCCTGGAGCAGGGAGGGGTCGATGGCGAGCACGACACCCTCACGGGCCAGGCCGAGCAGTGCCGTCACCCGCTGGCGCAGCGCCGTCACCGTCCGGGCGTCCTCGGCCGAGGCCTCCGGCGAGGACTCGAGGGTGGTGGAGGACAGCAGGGCCGTCATCTCGGCCCCGGAGGCTGCGACCGGCACGACGGCGGTCACCCGGGAGGCCTGCACGGAGGCGCCGGGGTCCCACAGCAGCAGCGTGCGGTCCGCCGCCACGGTCTCGTAGCCCTCGGTGAGGATGACCTCGACGCCACGCGGGCCCCACTGGTCCGTGTCGTCAAGGGGCAGGTCGCTGGCCGGCACCGTGATCGAGAAGGAGCGCGTCTCGCCGGGGGCGATGTCCCCGGTGTCCTCGACACGCACCTGGCTCACCCGGGTGCGGTGGTCCTGGGTCAGCCACAGCTCGAGGTCCTCAACCGTCACCTCGGTGCGGGTCTGCACCTGCACGACGAGGCCGGCCTCGTGCACCGGTGTGCTGGTGCCGTTGGTGACCGTGCCCGTGATCGTCACGGACTCCTCGCTGGTGAGGACCTCCGGCAGGAGCGAGTCCACCGAGAGGGTCACCTGGCCCTCGACGTAGGGGGCCGAGTCGGGCAGCGAGGCGCTGGGCCGCGACAGGGCGGTGGTGGTGGAGGCCGCCCCGGCCAGGGGTAGCGCGAGGGCCGCCTGACCGCAGGGCGAGGCGACCGCCGTCGGCACCAGAAGCACCGCGGCAGCCGCTTGGGCCGCCCAGGCGCGCAGGAGGCGCCACCCCATGGACCTCACCCGTCCCCGACGAGGATCTCGCGGGCGGCGGCGACGATGCGCCTCTCATTCGGGTAGGCCAGGCGGCGCGAGACCTCGTCCAGGTCCACCCAGGCGACG
Organism: Actinomyces sp. W5033; assembly: GCF_051303165.1. Taxonomy (NCBI): domain Bacteria; kingdom Bacillati; phylum Actinomycetota; class Actinomycetes; order Actinomycetales; family Actinomycetaceae; genus Actinomyces; species Actinomyces sp. W5033. Next base: position 77,201 of record NZ_JBPPGD010000006.1, read on the forward strand.
TCCTCCGCCTCGTGGTCCGGGTCGTTGCGGGTCGTCAGCTCGCCTCCGATCGCCTCCAGCAGGAAGTGGTGCACCACCTTGTGGACGCGGTGGTCGTCACCGGCGAACCAGTAGTCGATGGTTGCCAGGTGCCGCAGGACACGGCCGGTGATACCCGTCTCCTCCGCGATCTCACGCACCGCGGCCTGCTCGGCCGTCTCCTCGCCCTCGAGGTGGCCCTTGGGCAGGCACCACTCCAGGCGGCCACCACGGTTGCGCCGCGCAATGACAGCGGTCACGGCCCGGCCGTCCTGGACGTCAATGACCAGGCCGCCCGCGCTCGTCTCATCGACCACGGGCAGGTGGCGCGCACTCGCCCGGCGCGGCTGGGAGCCGACGTGGGGTCCGCGAGTGCGATGGCTGGGCATGGAGGACACTCTAGGCGGTCGAGCCAGGTCGGTCGGCCGCCGCCCGGTCCACATGGCACCCTTGTCCAGATGAGTGACCCGAAGACGACGACGAGCACCTGCGCCTCCGACCACCGGGCCCGGCAGGTCCCGCCCGGGGGCCCGGCCCACCCCGCCACCGACCTCGTCCGCGACGCGGCCGGCCTGACTGTCACCGCCCGCGAGGCGCTCTCCCACCTGCCGGCCTCTCTCGCCGCCCTGGGTCACCGCTTCGCGCGCGCCGGGCACGAGCTCGCCCTCGTCGGCGGGCCCGTGCGCGACGCCTTCCTCGGAGCCACCCCCCACGACCTGGACTGCACGACCTCGGCCCGCCCCGAGCAGACCGAGGCCATCCTCAAGGAGTGGGGCGACGCCTGCTGGGACGTGGGCAAGGAGTTCGGCACCATCGGTGCCCGCAAGGGTGAGGTCATCGTCGAGGTCACGACCTACCGCACCGAGGAGTACGAGGTCGGCAGCCGCAAGCCCGTCGTCGCCTACGGCGACACGCTCGAGGGCGACCTCACCCGCCGTGACTTCACGGTCAACGCCATGGCGCTGCGCCTGCCCGAGCTCGAGCTCATCGACCCCTGTGGAGGCTTTGAGGACCTGGCCGCCGGCGTCCTGCGCACCCCCGTGAGCGCCGTGCAGTCCTTCGACGACGACCCCCTGCGCATCATGCGCGCTGCCCGCTTCGCCGCCCAGCTCGGTTTCGACGTCGAGCCCCAGGTCATGGACGCCATGACCGAGATGGCCAGCCGGCTCGAGATCGTCTCCGCCGAGCGGGTGCGCGCCGAGCTCGAGCGCCTGCTCCTGTCGCCCTGGCCGCGCCGGGGGCTCGAGCTGCTCGTGCACACGGGAGTGTGCGACGTCGTCCTGCCCGAGCTGTCAGCCCTTCAGGAGACAGTGGACGAGCACCGGCGCCACAAGGACGTCTACGAGCACACTCTCACCGTCCTCGACCAGGCCATGGACATGGAGACCGGCCCTGACGGCCCCGTTCCCGCACCCGACCTCGTGCTGCGCCTGGCGGCGATCCTCCACGACGTCGGCAAGCCCGCCACGCGCCGGTTCCTGCCCGATGGCACGGTCACCTTCCACGGCCACGACCACGTGGGCGCGCGCATGGTCAAGAGGCGCCTGACCGCCCTGCGCTTCGACAAGCAGACGGTCAAGGACGTGGCACGGCTGGTGGAGCTGCACCTGCGCTTCCACGGCTACGCCGACGCTGGCTGGTCCGACTCGGCTGTGCGCCGCTACGTCACCGACGCCGGCCCGCTGCTCGAGCGACTGCACCGGCTCACCCGCGCCGACGTCACGACGCGCAACAAGCGCAAGGCCCGGATGCTCGACGCCGCCTACGACGACCTCGAGCGGCGCATCGCGGAGCTTGCCGAGGCCGAGGAGCTGGCCGCCATCCGCCCGGACCTGGACGGTGGGCAGATCATGGCGGAGCTGGGGCTCGAGCCCGGGCCGGTGGTCGGCGAGGCCTACCGCTTCCTCATGGACCTGCGCATGGAGAAGGGCCCGCTGGGCGAGGAGCTGGCCCGCCAGGCCCTGCGCTCGTGGTGGGCCGCGCGGGGGCGGTGAGGGCGGGATCTGCGCGGGCGACGCGCCGCTCACGGGCCGAGCAGAGCTGCTGGGACGACGGCGACGCCGTCCTTGTCGCGGTACGCCCGGTTCCCGGAGGGAACGAGCCCGGTTCGGGCTCAAGGAATCAGATGCTCCAATCTGGCCGCTGCTGTTCGCCCTGTGGACTGGACCGACGTGGGGGATCGCAGGCGTCACCAGGGTCTGGTACTCGTTCTGGTCCACCTTGGATGCTCGCTCTGGTCCACCTCCGACGCTCGTTCTGGTCCACTTCGCGCCCGTGTTGCCGGACCGGAGTCGACAGGAGGCGGGTGGTATTTTCCCGAGGACGGTGATGTCATCCGGCGGGGAGCGCTTGCGAGGGCGCTCATCGCAGGAGAGCCGTCAGCTGACGGCGGGCGCGCAAGAGCCTGATCTGCGTGGGGATGCCGACGGCGAAGATGCCGACCAGGACCGTCAGGCACGCCCCCGAGACGAGGAACACGTGGAAGTCCTGAGACGCCGCGACGCCGAGGACGACGAGGAGCACTGCGGCGACGACACGGGTCGCGTTGGCGCGCGCCTCCAAGTGGTGGATCGTGTGCCGCAACTCGTCGATGGTGGTGGACTGAGTGATGTTGTTGCGGGTCATGACTGTTCTCCTAGGTGGGTACTGGCTCAGCAGTGAGGTCTGACGGTTCGGTGACGACTTAGTGACGGTGGCGAGGGTGGTGGCGTCGGGTGCCGGTCGTCGTCGTGCTGTAGCGGCCCACGGTCCTGGGCACGACGATACGTGCGATGACCACGGCGACGACGCCGAGCAGGGCGAGCACACCCAGTGCTGACGCCCAGGGCTCGAAGGGGGCGGCCTGGCCGGCCACGATCCTGCCTGGCTCGACCATTGGCGCCGACAGCGGAAGCAGGGCGGCCACGACAGCGGCCGGCGAGCCCGGGTTGAATACGGCGACGTAGGACAGCACGAAGACGAGGACGAGCACGAAAGAGACCGGGAACTGTGCGTACTGCAGTTGACTCGGCTCACGCACGAACAACCCGACAGCCGCGTAAAGGACCGCGAAGAGGACGACGCCGCCGCAAGCGCACACAGCAGCCACGCCCCACTGTGCAGCTGACAGCGAGGTCAGACCCAGCATGCGGGCCAGGCCGATGAGCGGCAGCTGGTGCAGGGCCGCAAGCGTACCGGCCTCGGCGGCGACACCGAGGAGCAGGCCGGTGACCGCCACCATGAGCGCCGTCAGTCGAGCCATGACAACGGTCAGCGGGTTGACGTGGCGAAACACCATGACGGATACACGGGACGTGCGTTCCAAGGCGACGGAGGTCGTGATGATCGACCCGCAGGCGAGGATGAAGATGTAGACGGTGAACAGCAGCAGCAGGGAGACGACGAGCCCGCGCTGCGACGCCTCGAGCCGAACACCCTCGGTCTGGTTCTGCGCGGATGAGAGAACCTCGGCTGCGGCGTCGCTGGTACGAAGCCAGCACGTGAGGCCCGGTAGCACAAGCAGGATGAGAACGGAGGCGATCCTGAGCGTTTGGGACCGGAGCATGTCGACGAGCGCGGCACGAGCGACGGTGAGGAGCTGACGTGAGGGGCTGTGACTGGTGGTGGTCATGATGGGTCCTCCTGGTGACCGAGAACGAGGACGTAGAGCTCTGACAGGCTGGGTGCGGCCCACGTGAAGCCCCCGGGGTCCGTGCCCTTTGCGAGGAGGGCGACGGCGCTTGTGTAGTCCTTGAGGCCGTGGACCTGAAGCCAGCCCTGCTCCGTCCGGGAGCAGGACAGACCGGGCGCACCCGCCACGGCGTCCGCGACGGCCTCCGGACGCTCGACCGTCAGCCGGTGACCCCCATAGGAGGCACACAGGTCCTCCACGGACCCGGTGCAGACGATTCGTCCGTCGCGGACGAAGGCGATGTCGGTGACCATCTCTGCGATCGCGCGCACGTCGTGCGCCGACAGCACGACCCAGTGGTCGCGGGCGTAGTCCGCGAGAACCTCGCTGACGAGGGTCTTGCCGATGGGATCGAGCCCGGAGAACGGCTCGTCGAGAAGGACGCAGTCGGGGTCGTCGATGAGGGCACAGGCGAGCTGGACACGCTGTTGGTTGCCCTTGGAGAGCTCACGCACCCGGAAGTCGGAGTACCGAACCAGGTCGAAGGCCTCGCACCAGCGACGTGCAGCGGCCTCGCCTGCGCCGGAGATCCGGGAGAAGTACCTTAGGTGCTCGGTGACCGTCATGGACGGGTACACGCCGCGCTCCTCGGGAAGGTAGGAGACGCTCAGCCCCCGGGGGACGTGCACGCGTCCACGCGTGGGCACGACGAGACCGGCGAGCGTGGACAGGAGAGTCGTCTTTCCCGCGCCGTTGCGGCCCAGGAGTGCGAGCGGACGGCCGCGCTCGATGCTGAGGCTGACGTCGTCGAGGGCGACGACGCTGCCGTAGCAGGCCTGCACCCCCTCCACTGTGATGTACCTGCTCATGCCCGTACCGCCTGTGTGATGCGCAGCGGACGCAGGTGCCTGCCGATGGCGTGCTCGATGCTCTGGACGATAGCTGCGAGGACGACGAAGACCATCGCCGCCAGGCAGGACATGATGATGAAGTCGACGACGACGCGTGCTGCGGCGATGACAAGGGGCAGATGGGAGACCCCCAGCAGGGACGTGTTGAAACGCAGCGTGATGGCAAAGTTGATCGCGGCGTAGACGATGGCGACGACGGCGACGATCGCGGCGCGGTTCCTGCGCGGCAGTAATGTGGTTAGGAGGGTGCATGCGCTCCAGTACGCCAGCGTCAGTCTCACCGACCACGTCGGCAGAGTGATGAGGAACGGCAGTGCGCACAGGACGGTGGCCCACAGCGGCACCATGAGGGTCCGCCACCATCCGTCCTCGACGGCATCCGCGTGGGACCCGCAGACAGGGCAGTGTGTGACGCGGTTGAGCCGGCGGTGCTCGATGTGCCCGGTGGCACCGTGACGGACGGTCATACGACCGTTCTCCACGGGCGTGGTGCCGGTGAGCGAACGGATGATCTCGTCGGCGACGAGTGCAGCAGTGAACTCGGTGACGGAGGAACTGGTCCCTCCCCGCCCGGCGATGAGCCGGGTCTCCTCCACCGGGGTCTCGTAGCAGCTCAGGCAGGGGGTCCTTCCGGGGACGTACGTCGGCCCGACGATGGCGTCGAGCTGGACGAACCCGCCCGTGGAGTAGGGGATGCGCGCCTCCACGCAGGCCGTGTTGATCCAGCGGGTCACGTCGTGCGGCGTGTCAAGCGCCTTGACGACCCCGGTCGGCTGGTACTTCCGGATGAGAGCGCGCAACTGGTCCGTGCTGGTCAGGTGCTGGCGCAGGCCCGTCACCCCCAGGTCGTCGCGCAACCGCATGAGGTGATCGGCCAGTGCCTCGACCTTCGGCCGGTCGATGTCGTCCTGTGTGTACAGCAGCTGTCGGTTGAGGTTGGACCTCTCGACGACGTCGTCGTCGAGAATGATGAGCCTTCCGACGCCGTGCGCCGCGAGGATCCACGCGACGTGGGATCCGATGGCACCGGCCCCGAGGATGAGGACTGTTGAGTGTGCGAGCGTCTCGAGCTGCGACTCGGCCCCGGTGAGGGACAGCAGCCCACGTGTCCGCGATAGCAGCCCGTCGTCGCTGGGGTCGTAGTCGAGCAGCACATGGTTGTCGAGGAGCACCCGGGTGGTGTGGTTGCCGAGCTCATTCACGACGTCCTTCATCGTCACCGGGGTGCCGTGCACGATGGCGTCGTAGCACTGTGATGCGCTACCCGGCAGGGGCAGCACCTGCGAGGACCCCAAGAGCAGACCCGGCTCCCCTCCTCGTTCCACGAGCGGTCGGAAGGGGTTGAAGTAGTACAGCTCAGCCATGACGCACCGCCCGTCGCACACGACGCACCAGCTGGACGAGCACGGACAGGACGACTGCCGTTGCCATAAGCCCGGTCATGATCCGTCCGAGGGCCTGCACCGGTACTCCCGTCCAGTGGGGCAGGGCGATGGACACGGCCGTGATGATGAGACAGGGGACGAGAAGAACCGTAACCGCCGTGAAGAACCCTGCCAGGACCCGCTGCACCGCGCTGGTGCTGGCGGGAACCGGTCGGTTCATGAGGACGGGCAGCCCCAGACTGAGGAGGTCGTCCACGCCGACTATCTCGCAGAAGACGCGATAGCCGTCGAGCCTGATGATGGGGATGAGGTTCGCCAGGACCATGGCGATGTTGACGCAGGAGGCCAGCAGGACGAAGCTGCGCAGCCAGTGCGGTGCGGTGGGTGCTGTGATGAGCACGAGCAGGGAGATGAGCAGCAGGATCGCCTGCATGCTCAGGCCGGCGCACCAGGCCTGGATCCTGCCGATACGTGTGCGGATCATGGAGATACCGGTGGCGTCGACGTAGAACGCCGGAATGAGGAACATGAGGAAGAAGCCGGTCTCGAAGACGTGTCCGCCCCGGGCCTGGATTGTGACCGCATGGCTCGACTCGTGGAGGAAACCGATGATGAGGATGGACAGCAGGTAGGTCAGGAGGGAGGACCCCGACAGGTAACTCTGGTTGAGCAGCGAGGTGATCACCTGCGGTGCGTGCCGGGCGATGAGCCAGGCGCTGAGAGCGGTCGACAGGATGCCGCCGACACTGATGGCGTCGGCGAGGACCCGTAGCGCCCGAGGGTGGTGTACGGCGCCGGACAACGGGATGGTGATGATGCGCAAGGACCAGGGGCGCTGCCGTGCGCGGTGCGCCTCGTCGCTGCGCAAGACTCCCAGGTCCCGCAGGAGCACGACGATCTTCTCGACGTCACGTCCGGAGAAGTCCTCGTGGACGGCGCTCTTGAGGTCGTCGATGTGCAGTGGTGCGGAGCACGTGGCCACCAGGCGGGACTCCTTCGGCCCCAGGATGAGGGTCTGGCGGGTCCTGCGGCACCGGACCACGCTCTGCGTTCCGTGCGGGACGACGGCGATCCGCTCAGGCCTGAGGACGGAGCTTGCGGCTGACAAGGAGGATCACCTCGATGAGAAGAGCGGCACCGAGCCCCCAGCGGACGATGCCCCAGACGGTGCCGGGCAGGAAGCTGAAGCACAGGGCTGTTGCGAGGACCCAGATGACCAGGGGCCACAGGCTGGGGGTGCGGGAGAGGATCGTGCGACGTCCGGTGACTGTTGCCGGTGCGGGGGTCATGACGGCTCCTGTTGTGGGTTGTGGATGAGCGAGGAACGGGCGGTTGCGGGGGTGGCGATGACCCCACCCCCGCAACCGACGTGCGTGTCAGCAGAAGAACAGGCTGCCGACTGCGATGCCGAGGGAGACGCCAACGATGAAGTCGTCGCCTGCGTCACAGGCGACGGCGTCGGCGACCGTCGAGATCGTGTAGGACATGGGAACGCACCTCCCTTCACCCGGACGACGTCGTAGAACAACGCGGTGCGAACCGAGGCTCAGTCGCAGGCGAGGGCGACGAGGCCGACGCCGGCGACGGCGCCCGCGACGGTCCACCCGGAGACCGCGGCCTCCTCGGTCTGCAGCGAGGTGATCTCGAAGGTGCTCATGAGTGACTCCTGTCATGTGAGGGATGAGAACCGGAGGGCGTGCGCCCTGCCGATGACTCAAGTCTTCGCCGTCTGAGAGCCACGTCACGATCGACATCGTCACGACCCGGGCATGACCTCGGTCATGGGGCGGCCGGGCCCCGCCAGGCCCATCGGATGGTGCCGGGACCACCAAGCCCACCGGAGGTTGCGGGGCCCGCCCGGGAACGGGGGCCCGCCGGGCATGACCTCGGTCATGGGGCGGCCGGGCCGAAGGCTCAGATCCAGCCGTTGTCCTGGGCCAGACGCACCGCCTCGGTGCGGTTGCGCACGCCCAGCTTCTGGATCGCGTGGGACAGGTGGTTCTTCACCGTGCCGGACGACAGGAACAGCCGCGTGGCCGCCGTCGCCGTGTCCGCACCCTCACGCACGCAGCGCAGGACCCGCTGCTCGGCCTCCGTCAGAGGGTTGGGTCCCAGCAGTGCCGCCGAGGCGGCCAGCTCGGCGCTGATGACCCGTCCGCCGTCGGAAACCGTGCGAATCGCCCGCAGCAGGTCGCGCGCATGGACGTCCTTGCCGAGGAAGCCGGCGACCCTCGCGTCGAGGGCCGCACGCACAACCCCCGGGGTGGTGACGACGGTCAGCATGATGACGCGTGCCGTGGCGGCCTGAGGGATGCCCGCCAGGGCGCGTACCGTGTCGAGGCCGCTCATGCCGGGCATGTCGACGTCGACGAGGACCACATCGACCGGCTGCGCGCGCACGAGATCGAGGAGCTCGGGCCCGCAGGAGGCCACCCCCACCACCTCGATGGCCGGGTCGGTGCCCAGCAGCGTCCTCAGCGTCTCAGCGAAGAGGACCTGATCGTCGACGACGGCGACGCGGATGCTCATGCCTGGACCTCCTGCGGGCTTTGGGCGTCCCCGACGACGTCGGCTCCGCCGGTGAGCTCCGGCAGGGTGACCTCGACGACGGTGCCCGAATCCGAGGAGCTGATGCGCAGGTCCCCGCCCTGGCCCTCGATCGCGCGTCGCAGCATCGCCAGACCGTGGTCGGCACGCAGGTGCGGGGTGCGCAGGCCGCGTCCGTTGTCGGTGACTGTCAGACGGGTGGCGCCGTCGTCGTCCCTGAGCGCCGAGACGGTCACCGTGGTGGCCCGCGAGTGGCGCACAGCATTCGTACCGAGCTCGCGCAGTGCCTGGGCGAGAGCCGTCTCGGTCGTGGCTGACAGCACGCCCGGCTCGGGCACCTCAGTGCGCACCTCGATGCCCGCCAAGGCAGCCGTGGAGCGCAGGACCTCCGCCTCCACGGCCAGGCAGGAGGAGACGTTGCCGCGGATGACGGTGCGCAGGTCCGCGTAGGCCTGTGTGACGAGGTCCTGGGCGCGGGTGAGCAGTGCCGCCGCGTCCTCGTGCCCGGCGAGGGCCGGGTGGTCCTCGACCATGCCCAGGGTCAGGCGCAGGGCCGACAGCTCCTGGCCGATCGAGTCGTGCAGGTCACGGGTGATGCGGGCGCGCTCGCGGTCCTGAGCGATGACCACGGCCCGGGTCGACCTGTCCGCCGCCCGGTGGTCGAGGTCCGTGAGGACCCTCACCCAGGCGGTGGCGAGGACCGCCGTCGCCATGATGATGAGACTCTCCGACACAGAGGCCGGAGCGGTCAGGGCCAGGGCGAGAGCCAGGGTGATGACCTCGACTGCGGCGACCCGCCACTGCGGCACGGCCAGGACGACGGCGACGGCGGCGACGACGCAGGCGAAGGTGCCGCCCAGAAACCCCAGGTAGCCGAGGACCGGGTACGTGATGGCCAGCACCTGGCTGATGACGAGGGCCTCGGTGCTCCGACCATCCGATGAGCGGCCGTGCAGAGCGAGCGCAATGGCCGCCACGGGCAGGAGGCACGCGAGGTCAAGTACCTGCATCAACCACGTGGGCATGAGGCCTCCTCGCCGACTCGGCGTCGATACCGGTCTGAATGCTATAGCGGGCCGACCCGTCCGTTGAAGGCCACCGACGTCGGTATGGACGGGGTGCCGTTTGGTGTGGCTACCATCGAGCAGCCCTCACGCGCGCGCCGGGGCGGGACCCGGTCCGCACCCATGAACGGAGTCCCATGAGCAGCAACCACCCTCCCTCCCCCTACGCCGACAACGGGGGCCGTCCGCGCCAGTACGACGTGGAGCCCTGGCGCAAGTGGGCCTACTACGGCGGCGGGGCGCTGCAGGTCCTGGGGGTGCTCGCCTTCCTGTCCGTCTTCTTCACGATCGCACTGAGCTTCGGTTTCATGGGGCACAACCCCGCCATGATCTCCGCGCACGTCCAGCGGGGATTCATCATGTTCCCCGTGGCCATCGTCGGGATCTTCATGATCAATGGGGGCAAGATGCTCCGGGACGTCGGGCGCAAGGGCCTGGCCGGCTCCGGCATCATCCTCTCCCCTCAGGGTGAGGCGCGTGACGCCGAGGCCTGGAACCGCTCGAAGGGCGCTCAGGACCAGCACCGTCTGGAGGAGGTTCCCGCCTTGTCCGGGCTGGGTGCTGCCCGCGGTGACGCCGAGCCGCAGATCCGGGTGCGGTGCCGGGCCTGCGGCTACCTGGAGACCGAGGACGCCGCCTTCTGCTCAGGCTGCGGCGCACGCATGTAGTGCCGGCGGGGGCGCCGATCGGGGCGCCCTCCGGGGTGCCTCATGTCAAGGTGCCCGCGAAGTGTCTTCGGTGCCTCATGTAGGAGTGCCCGCGTAGTCCGGTTGTGGTCAGGAGGCTTTCCTGAGTCGTACGCCTTTGTGGACGTCGGGCAGGATGCTGGGGATCTGGGTGAGGTAGAGCTGGTCGGTCTTGTCCTTGGCCAGGCGGATGAGGACGTCCTGGAGCTCGACGATGCGGCGGGTGATGGCGGCGGGGTTGAGCTGGTTGCGGTAGGCGATCAGGTCAGTCTTCTGGGTCTTGGTCAGGGCGTCGGTGTCCAGCAGCCGGTCCAGTGGGGTGCGGGGGGCGTCGTAGAGGCGCCCCGGCCTGCCGGCCTTGTCAGTGCCCCACCCGACGGGTTTACGGGTGGGAGTCAGGAAGCTGGGCTTGACGTTGACCTGCTCCCACAGGCGGCCCAGGACCTCGCGTTCGGCGCTGGTGTCGTAGCGGTAGTAGAAGGCGTAGCGGCGTACCAGGTGGTTGTTCTTCGACTCGATGGTGGCCTGGTCGTTCTTCCTGTAGGGGCGCGAGCGGGTGAAGTAGGTGTCCAGGTTCCCGGCCCACTTCACCACGCCGTGGTTGATGAGCTCCGAGCCGCCTGCGAAGTCCATGCCCAGGACGGGCAACGGCAGGCAGTCCACGGCAGCGTTCAGGGCGGAGATGATGTGCTTCTCAGTGTTGTTGCGGATCGAGCGGGTGAAGGTCCACCCCGTGAGCACATCGGTCATGCTCATGGTGCGGGCGAGTTCTCCCTTGAAAGTCGGCCCGCAGTGGGCGACGGTGACAGGCCTCGAGGAACCCGGGCTCGGCCTCGGCCTCGTCAACGGCCTTGCGGGTCTTGATGGAGCTGCGCAGCAACGGGCCGGCCTTGGTGGTCGACTTGCCCCGCAGCTGGTCGGTGGAGCGTGCCGGGGCGAGGTAGCGGTCGATGGTCGGGTGCGCTCATGGCCTCCAACTCACTTCTGACAGTCGGGCTGTAGCGCGGCTCGTCGTCGAGCTCACCACTCGCCTCCAGCAGGTCCAGCGGCAGCGGTGTGGACTCCTTGAGGTACTTACCGCACTGGCCGCCGCTGGCGGCCCACACCCGTTGAAGTACCTTCAAAGCGTCGTAGGAGTACCTGCGGGCCCTGGCCCTGGGCCCCAATCTCCTGTGGTCCGGTGGGCGCCTGGCCGCGGCCACCAGGCGTCGGCGCGCGTTGTCCCGGCTCCAGCCCGTGACCGCGCAGACCTCGTCAAGGATCCGACCCTTGTCCTTCTTTGAGGCCTTCGCGTACGCCTTGGCGTACCTGCCTGTGATCTCGGCCCTGGCCTGCATCGACAACCCACTTCCCATGCCCACCACGGTCCACGGACTTCGTGAAGCGTCCTGGGTTTTGTTCCGAGTCTCAGCAAGGAGAATCGGAGTATGCCCAAGAAGTTCAGTCCCGAGCTGCGTGACCGCGCCGTGCGGCTGGTCTACGAACGTCAGGCGCGCGAGGGAGGCCCGCGCGCAGAGTCGATCCGTGCCATCGCGCCCCAGCTGGGGGTCGGCCTGGAGACCTTACGGATCTGGTGCAACCGCTACGGCCCCACCGAACCGGTCACCGGTCGTGGCGAGTCACTCGAGGAGGAGAACCGGCGCCTGCGCCGGGAGCTGGCTGAAGCCCACCGCGCCAACGAGATCCTCAAAGCAGCCTCAGCTGTTTTCGCCGCGGAACTCGACCGCCCCACGACGAGATGATCCGGTTCATCGACGAGCACCGTGATCAGTTCGGGGTCGAGGCCATCTGCCGTGTGCTCAGCGCGACGGAGTGTGGGTTCATCACGTCCCGCGGCTACCGGGCCGCCAAGGCGCGTCCAGCCTCGGCCAGGGCGCTGCGGGATGAGGCCCTCCTGCCGGAGATCCGGCGGATCCACAGCGAGAACTACAGCGTCTACGGGGTGCGGAAGATGCACCACGCAATGCGCCGCGCCGGCTGGGACGTAGGCCGTGACCAGGTCGCCCGCCTGATGCGAGCAGCTGGCCTGCAGGGGGTGCGGCGGGGCCGGAAACCAGTCACCACACGACCTGCCCAGGTGCCTGATGCCCGCCCGGACCTCGTCGAACGGCGCTTCACCGCGGAGCAGCCCAACCGCCTGTGGGTCGCTGACATCACCTACGTGCGGATCCTCGCCGGGTTCTGCTACGTCGCGTCCATCACCGACGTGTGCACCCGCAAGATCGTCGGCTGGGCGGTGGCTGCGACCCTCCACACCGAGGGCCTGCCCCTGCTGGCGCTCGAACATGCCCTGCTGACCAGCGGCGCAGTACGCAGTGAGAGCGGGCTGATCCACCACAGCGACCGCGGAGCCCAATACGTCTCCCTGGCCTACTCAGCCGCGTTGATCACCGCCGGCGTCACCGCATCAGTCGGCACCGTCGGCGACTCCTACGACAACGCCCTCGCAGAGACCGTCAATGGCCTGTTCAAGGCCGAATTGATCCACTCCCAGCGCAGGATCTGGGAGTCCACCGAGGCGGTCGAAATCGCCACCATGGGCTGGGTCCACTGGTGGAACCATGACCGCTTGCACGAAGCTCTCGGCTACCGCACCCCCGCGGAAGTCGAAGCGTCCTACACTCACCCCATGACGACCGCGCCCGCGACCGTCTAACCACGGAACGAAACCCAGGGCGCTTCATTCGCGGGCAGTTCCACGTGAGGCACCGAGCCCCCTTTGCGGGCATTCCTGATGAGTCTCGTCGCCCTCTTGCGTGATAGGAGGGGGTTGAGTAGACTTGTATCAACATGACCGGTTCCGCTACCCGCATCGTCGGGTAGTCCAGGGCCGGTCTTTTTTCGAGAGGGAAGAACGTGGGTGACGTCATCTCGGAATGCAAGCCGTTTCGCACCTACAGGGAACAGGTCTCCATCCTGGAGTCTCGTGGCATGCGAATCATCCTGGAGTCTCGTGGCATGCGAATCATCCTGGAGTCTCGTGGCATGCGAATCATCCTGGAGTCTCGTGGCATGCGAATCGAGGACCATGAGCGAGCCGAACGTGAACTGAGAACCCTCAACTACTACCGCCTGTCGGGGTACTGGTACACGATGCGCGATGTCGACAGTGATGTACAGAATGGGCGAGAGTTCTTTCGCGAAGGAGCCTCCTTCGACCTCGTGATGGACCTGTACGAGTTTGATGAGCGGCTGCGGGCGGCGATCCTCGCGGATCTGGCTCCCATCGAGCTTGCATTACGCGCGCTCGTCGGACATCACCTTGGGAGGATCGACCCTCTCATCCATCTCCGTCCTGACGCGCTGGGGCACGTCGCAAAACGTCCCTCAAAACGTAATCCACGTCAGACCGAGTATCAGGTCTGGAAGCGCAGGTTCGATCAAGCACTCAACAAGTCGAAGGAAGAATTTGCGGCTCACTACAGAGAGCAATACGAGAGCAAGGTTCCGGTATGGGTCGCCGTCGAACTGATGGACTGGGGGATGCTGTCCAATCTCTATCGGATGGCCCCGGAGAATGTGCGTGAGGACGTCGCAGAAATCTGTCGGATGAGCGCCCCTCAGATGGAGTCGTGGATCAAGTGTCTTAACATCCTGCGCAACCTGGCTGCGCATCATGCCCGCATATTCAACAGAGGCTTCGACATCAAGCCGAAACTGAGTGGAGACGGACGGCTCGATGTCATTAGAGATGTCACCAATCGTTCTTTTGGTCAGCTCACATTGATTCGATATCTCAGTCATGAGCTAGGGCTTCCTGATCGTGGGAGGCTGCCTGCGGTTCTGACGTCGTTCCCCGACAACGACCTCGTCCCCTTCTCGCGTATCGCTGCACCACCGGGCTGGGAGCGGCACGACCTGTGGGTGCCACTTTCCGCAGAGGCGGACGCGTTGAGTTCTTAGCGGCCCGTGCCGGCCCATCAGGCCCCGGCCACCTGGCCTGACCTGAGTCGTATCGCTTGAGTGACCCGAGAAGTTGACGCCGTTAAGGATGTTCCGCGCGGTCTGGGCGGCAAGGCCCTCCATCAGTCGGACAGGAGGAAGGCGACGGCGTGGTACTCGGAGAAGAGGCGCGCCTCATCGTCGTCGTAGTCCCAGTCCTGCTCGCGCTCAAGAGCCCGGTCGAGGCTGCCGAAGCGACGCTCAAGCTCGTTCACAACCGCAGACATGCGGGAGCGGAGCTCGTCCTCGGTGAAGACACGAATCAGACCGTCTGTTGAGGTCATCGACATGCTCACGCCTCCTTCCTAGCCCTTGCTCAGCTGTCTAACCAGTCTACCGACCGGGTACGACGTCCATCGAGCCCGGGTGGGTCTTGGGGCCCAGACCGGTTCGTCGTGCGCCTCCTGGTCGCGCTCCTTGCTGGCGCCCCCGCGCCTGGGGGTGAGGGTGCCGACGGCCTGGCCGCGCCAGCCACGCTGCGCGCAGCGCGTCGGCGAGCGGAACAAGGCGATCCGAGGCCGCGCCTGGACGCCGGTCACCCGGATGACGAGAGGCACCTGCTCCTTGCTGGTGGGGTCAACCACACGGGCCGACGCCAGGGGCTCCAGGGTGACGGCTGTCTGGCCTGCAGCAGCCTCCATCGTGCGATGGCCGACTGCCATCAGCGCCGCCACAGCCAACGAGAAGCCCCTCGACAGATGATCTAGCGCCACAAGTGATGCAAGCCAGGGCAGACATGCGTGCTGGGCCCTGCGAAGGCTTCGCTCGCCTTCGTGACTGTCGTGTGGCCGTCAGGGTTCGATGGTGTCCTCCAGCAGGTTCTCCAGCATGCTGGCCGCCTGTGCGGGGTCACCCGCCTCCAACACCGCCGACGCCAGGTTGGCCCGGGTGGTCAGGGTGCCCGGATGGTCGGCCCCCAGCACCCGGGTCTGGTCCTTGAGCAGCTCCGAGAACAGGCCCGCCGCCCGGGCCGGGTCACCCGCATCCAACACCGCCGACGCCAGGTTGCCCCGGGTGGTCAGGGTGTGGGGGTAGTCGGGCCCCAGCACCCGCACCATGTCCTCGAGTAGCCCCTCGAGCATGTCCACCGCCCGGGCCGGGTCACCCGCGGCCCGCACCGCCTGCGCCAGGTTGCCCCGGGTGGTCAGGGTGTGGGGGTGGTCGGGCCCCAGCACCCGCACCATGTCCTCGAGTAGCCCCTCGAGCATGTCCGCCGCCCGGGCCGGGTCACCCGCATCCCGCACCGCCGAGGCGAGGTTGGCCCGGGTGGCCAGGGTGTGGGGGTGGTCGGGCCCCAGCAGCCGCACCATGTCCTTGAGCAGCTCGGAGAACAGGCCCGCCGCCCGGGCCGGGTCACCCGCGGCCCGCACCGCCTGCGCCAGGTTGCCCCGGGTGGTCAGGGTGTGGGGGTGGTCGGGCCCCAGCAGCCGCACCATGTCCTCGAGCAGCTCGGAGAGCATGCGCGCTGCCCGGGCCGGGTCACCCGCATCCCGCACCGTCAACGCCAGGTTGTTCCGGGTGGCCAGGGTGTCGGGGTAGTCGGCCCCCAGCACCCGCGTGTGGTCCTTGAGCAGCTCGGAGAGCATGCGCGCTGCCCGGGCCGGGTCACCCGCCGCCCGCACCGCCGAGGCGAGGTTGTTCCGGGTGGTCAGGGTGTGGGGGTGGTCGGGCCCCAGCAGCCGCACCATGTCCTCGAGCAGCTCGGAGAACAGGCCCGCCGCCCGGGCCGGGTCACCCGCATCCAACACCGCCGAGGCGAGGTTGGCCCGGGTGGCCAGGGTGTCGGGGTAGTCGGCCCCCAGCACCCGCGTGTGGTCCTTGAGCAGCTCGGAGAGCATGCGCGCTGCCCGGGCCGGGTCACCCGCCGCCCGCACCGCCGACGCCAGGTTGCCCCGGGTGGCCAGGGTGTCGGGGTGGTCGGGCCCCAGCAGCCGCGTGTGGTCCTTGAGCAGCCCCTCGAGCATGCCCGCCGCCCGGCCCGGGTCACCCGCATCCAACACCGCCGACGCCAGGTTGCCCCGGGTGGTCAGGGTGCCGGGGTGGTCGGCCCCCAGCACCCGCACCATGTCCTCGAGCAGCTTCTCGAGCATGCTGGCTGCCCGGGCCGGGGCGCCCGAATCCCGCACCGCCGACGCCAGGTTGTTCCGGGTGGTCAGGGTGTCGGGGTGGTCGGCCCCCAGCACCTGTATGTGCTCACTAATACTCTGCTGGTACAGCGCGATCGCCTCCATTGGGTCTCCCATCGATGCGTGCGCGCTCGCAAGTGCGCTCTGGCCTTGAGCATGCTCAAGGCCTGGCGGCAAGGTGCCAAGCGCTGCCTGTGCCTCCTCCAACTGCCAACCGGCCGCCAGCCAACGCACGTGCATGAGGCGCGTTGTCGGAGACTGAACACGAGCGTCGAGTTGTTCGGCACGCGCGATCCATGCCGCCTGCGTGTCCTTAACGGGAACGTCACCTACCTCCTTCAGGGCCTGGTCAAAAAGGAGAAGTTGCATATCTGTCACGCTGTGCGTCTCGCGGTATCGTTGCTCGATCACCTGCCTCAGCGCGGTGGGAAGACTCATGACAGGCTCTGCGTCTTCAGCCTCAACGGCTGCCAGCGCGTCGACAATCTGACCGAGTAAAGCGAGTGATGCTCGACGTGTGATGGGAAGACTCGCAAGATCGCGCCTCAGGCTGATCGTCTCATCCTGGTCGATCATCATCAGAGCCGCCTGGGCGTACTTCTGGTCTACAGCCGAACGCAGGTCATCCGTGTCGAACCAGTTGGCGAGAAACTCGATGATGAGTTTCAGCGGCTCCCCGCGGTTTTCTTTTATCTGGAACGCGAGGCGCGCCATCGGCTCTGCCAGCTCATAGTACGTTCTGCGCCGGTCGAGAAGGTGGACAAACGGAGTCGACACGGGCGCCAACCAGCCCAAGTCGGCCAAATCGCGAACCGACTTCGCAACGCTACGCTGGTCGGTTCCAACGCTCTCCGCGATCTCTTTGACCGGAAGTGCTCGGTTCGTGGACGCCAACTCGGCGACGATGAGCCGTTGCTGAGGCGACAGTCGAGCCAGTCTTTCCTGGTAGAACGGTGTGAGGTCATCGAAGCGGGTTAGGAGCAGGTCGGTGATGTCGTCTACCTGGTCCACGGTGAGAACGCTGCCGAGCAGTGCCCACAGTCGTGGCTGGCCCCCCGCCAAATGGGCGATCGTGTGGATGCGACTGAGCGCGTCCCGGTCCTTCAGTCGTTCCTCCAGTGCTGAATCGCCACTCTCGTGTGCAAGAGTGGCCAGCATCGTCTGGGCCTCTTCCGCGGAGAAGGGCTTGAGTCGGATCAGACTAAAGAAGTCGAAGAACGGAAATGCCTCGTCGGTGAGTGTGCGATCCAGGGTGGTTGTTGAGCCAATGAGCAGAATGTTCGACTCGGTCTGGAACAGGTTACGTAGACGCTGCTGACCCAGGTCACCGATAGCGTTGAGAACCTGGTCCACGTTCTCCATGAGCAGCAGGACGGGGCCGTTGTTGAGCAGTGAGGATCGCAAGCGTGCATCGAGCTCGTCTTCGGACACTCCGGACCACGGCTCCTCCGGCAGGACCCGCTCTAGGATGGCGGACAGCAGTCTGCCGTAGGACACGATCGTCCACGGGTCCTCCGGGAGCCAGGCAATACGCATCACCTGTCCCGCTTCCGCCAGACACCGACTGCGGTGTGCGACAAGGGAAATGAGATGGGTCTTGCCTGAGCCTCGCGGCCCGACGAGGAGGGTGTGGTGCGGACTGGTCGTCGACCCCAGCTCCTCAACGCGTTCCGTGAGCCGGGCGAGAATCCGCTCGCGTGCGACGAAGAGGCGCTCGAGCTGCTCGCCGGATATCATCGACGGAGTGTAACGGGGGATGATGGTCATGGGCGCTCCCTAAGGTTGCGGCTGCGGGACCAGATGTATGCGAAGGCCGGGTAGCGCCAGCGCACCCGTCTGCCGCGTCGCTCCAGATAGTGGTCCTGGCACAGCAGGTCCATGGTGTTTCGGAGCTCATCACCCTGAGGGAGGTCCGTGACCGCCACCCAGGCGCGAGGTGCTGACCGTGACGTGATATCGAGTATCTGCTCAGCCCGGGCAGTGAGCGGACCGTAGTACTCACGTACCCTCTCGGCGAAGTGCCTGAAGTTCGCGAACGCGTGAGGATCGTCAATGACGTCCTCAAAGGCCTCTCGTATGTCGTCAGGGCCAGGTGCGTCATAACCGTGAAGGTCAATGATGGTGAGTACCTGGTGCATGATCGCAGGGATGCCGCCACTGACGTCGATCAACTCATCGACGACGGCGTCGGAAGGTACCTGGTGGATTCCCCGAAAGAGTGCTTGTGCAAGCTCCTGCGACTCTTCCTCGGGCATAGGGCCCAGGTGAAGCGGCTCAAGATCGTTGATGTCTCCGCTCGTTGTCCCCGCCTGCCTGATGACGTGATGGAAGCCGATGGAGCCGGTCACGATCCACCGTACGCGCGTGGTGTTCTGGCGGAGCCCTCGGAGGGTCTGAAGGAGTCCCTTGGCGGCCGTCGCCCCCTCCTTCTCGGCGATGAGAGACACCGCCATGGGGACCTCGTCCATGAGGACAAGGGGGATGGGTCCCTCGTCGTCTCGCGCGTCCAGGCGCTTGAGAACGTCCTCCAGCAGAATCAAAGGGGGCGTTGTGGTGTGGTAGGGCTTGAGGGTGAGGTAGCCGGAGACCCCGACGGAGTCGACGTGGTCGAAGATGGTCGCCAGGTGTTTCCGCACGCGCGCGGGCAGGTTCGGGTTCTCGGCGAGATGCTTGGCCGTCTTGTCGAGGAACCCCCTCGTCGTGTCCGTGCCCTCGTAGTCGATGAAGTAGGAGCGGAAGGCCGTCTCTCTGTCGGCGAAGGTGCGCATCCAGTAGGTCTTGCCCATGCGTCTGAAGTCCGTGAGGAGGAGGTTGGCTCCCACGCTCAGGCGCTCCCGTGCCCGGCTGGTCACCGCCTCGCGGCCGACGAAGCTGCGTGGGTCCCTGAGGTTGCCAGGCTGCGGGTGGATGACGCGGTGCTGCTGGGGGTCCATGGTGTCCTCCGAATGTACGTAGGGGCTCCCGTATAAATGTACGTGATGTCCCACGTATGTCAAGGGGTGCGCTTCCGCGGGCGGCGCGGCGCACGGACCCTACGACGCTCCCTGGAGACTCGGCCGTCCTACTGGGCGTGTCGTGTGCCGCGTGGGACACCCCTGCGCCCGTGCCCCGGCCGCGGCTACCCTGCCCCCATGCGCGTGCACAACTTCTCCGCCGGTCCCGCCCAGCTGCCCCTCGCCGTCCTGGAGCAGGCGGCCAGTGAGCTCACCGACTGGCGGTCCTCCGGGATGTCCGTGCTCGAGGTCTCCCACCGCGGCAAGGACTTCACCGCCTGCGCTGCCGACGCCGAGGCCACCATCCGGCGCCTGACCGGTGCGAGCGACGACTATGCCGTCCTCTTCCTCGCCGGCGGCGCCACCGGCCAGTTCTCCGCCATCCCCGCCAACCTCACCCAGCGCGGGGAGACCGCCGCCTTCCTCAACACCGGCCAGTGGTCGGCCAAGGCCATCAAGGAGGCCAAGCGCCAGGGCGTGGACGCCGTCGTCGTCGCCGACGAGGCCGCCTCCTCCTACACCACCACCCCCGAGCCCGGCTCCTTCACCGTCCCCGAGGGCGCCCGCTACCTCTACTACTGCGCCAACGAGACCATCGGCGGCGTCACCATGCCCTACGTGCCCACCGAGGAGGTCGCAGGGGTCCCCCTCGTCGCCGACATGTCCTCCATGTACCTGTCACGTCCTATCGACGTCGACGCCTTCGGGGTCATCTTCGGCGGCGCCCAGAAGAACCTTGGCCCGGCCGGCATGGACATCTCCCTCGTCCGCAAGGACCTGCTCGGCCGCGCCCGCGCCGACGTCCCCGCCATCTGGGACTGGAAGGTCATGGCGGAGGCCGACTCGATGCTCAACACCCCGCCCACCTTCTCCATCTACCTGCTGGGCCTCATCCTGCACTGGATCGAGGACCAGGGGGGACTCGCGGCCATGGGCGAGCGCAACGACGCCAAGGCGCAGCGCCTCTACGACGCCATCGACGCCTCCGACTTCTACGCCAACCCGGTGGAGCGGCGCTCGCGCTCGGCCATGAACATCCCCTTCACCCTGGCCGACCCCGCCCTTGACGCCAGCTTCCTCGCCGGAGCGCAGGCCGCCGGGCTGACCAACCTCAAGGGCCACCGCAGCGTCGGCGGCATGCGGGCCTCCCTCTACAACGCCATGACCGACGACGGCGTGAGCGCCCTCATCGACTACATGGCCGAGTTCGAGCGCACCCGCGCCTGACCCGCGGCACCACACCCCGCCCAGCGCCACAGACAGAAGGACCCCACCGTGACCAAGCAGTTCCGCGTCAAGACCCTCAACGCCATCTCGGGCTCGGGCCTGACCCGCTTCCCCGCGGAGATCTACGAGGTCGGCGAGTCCGTCACCTCACCGGACGCCCTGCTCGTGCGCTCCGCCAAGCTGCACGACACCCCCATCCCCGACTCCGTCCTGGCCATCGCCCGCGCCGGCGCCGGCACCAACAACATCCCGGTGGCCGCCATGACCGAGCGCGGCGTGCCGGTCTTCAACACCCCGGGCGCCAACGCCAACGCCGTCAAGGAGCTTGTCCTCGCAGGCCTGTTCATCGCCTCGCGCAACCTCATCCCGGCGGCTCGCTTCGCCCACGAGCTTGAGGGCGACGACGCCGCCATCACCAAGGCCGTTGAGGCCGGCAAGAAGCAGTTCGTCGGCTTCGAGCTGCCCGGCAAGACCCTCGGGGTCATCGGCCTGGGCGCCATCGGTGTCCAGGTGGCCAACGCGGCCCTGGGCCTGGGTCTCAAGGTCATTGGCTTCGACCCGGCGATCAGCGTGGACCACGCGTGGAACCTGTCGGCGGAGGTCGAGCGCGCCCGCACCCTGGAGGATGTCTTCCGCCAGGCTGACATCCTCACCGTCCACGTGCCCCTCATCGAGGCGACCCGGGGGCTCGTGTCCACCCAGCACCTGGCGATGATGAAGCACTCGGCCGTCATCCTCAACTTCGCCCGCGCCGAGATCGTCGATGAGGCGGCCGTCGTCTCCGCCCTCGACCAGGGCTACCTGCGCGGTTACGTCTGCGACTTCCCCTCGACGGCGGTGCACAAGCACCCCAGGTGCATCTCCTTGCCGCACCTGGGCGCCTCGACCAAGGAGGCGGAGCGCAACTGCGCGGTCATGGCCGTGGACGAGCTGCGTGGCTTCCTCGAGGACGGTCAGGTGCGCAACTCGGTCAACTTCCCCGAGGCCGTCATGACCCGCGAGCCGGGCACGCACCGCCTCGTCATCGTCAACCGCAACGTCCCGAACATGGTGGGTCAGGTCTCCACCATCGTCGCCCAGGCGGGCCACAACATCGCCAACCTCCTCAACCGCTCGCGCGGCGAGATCGCGGTGACGCTGGTCGATGTCGACGGGCCGGTGGACGGCCGCGTCCTGGAGGAGCTCAGCACCATCGAGGGCGTCATCTCCGCCCGCGCCATCCCGTCCAAGGCCTGATCCGTCTCACCCGGGCTGCCTCGCCCCGCCCACCCGGGCGGGGGGGGGGAGGACCCCTTTTGAACACAGGGGCAGCGACACCCC
>NZ_JBPPGD010000006.1:99039-102904 GCF_051303165.1 Actinomyces sp. W5033
AGACAAGTTTTGATTTTTTCTATTCTGCGTCACTTTCTCACGCTCGTGTGGGCGGGGCGAGGCAGCCCTCTGTGCGACGACATGTACGCCGCCGCCCCTTCCCCTGCACACACCCATGACCTACTATCTAGTAACCACTAGATAAGCGGCGAGGGTGCCGCAGGAGGTCAACGATGACAGCACAGACGGACCGCCTCATCTTCGGGGCCGCCTACTACGACGAGTACACCCCCGTCTCCGCCGGTGAGGACCGCCTCGAGCGCGACATGCAGATGATGGTGGACGCCGGCTTCACCACCATCCGCATCGCCGAGTTCACCTGGGGCACCTGGAACCCCGCCCCCGGCGTCTTCGACTGGTACCACATCGACCGCGCCATCGACGCCGCCGCAGCCCACGGCCTCGACGTCATCGTCGGCACCCCCACCGCGGCCGTGCCCACGTGGCTCGCCGCCCGTCACCCCGAGGTCATGGGCGTGTCCGCCACCGGCCTGCCCAACCAGTACGGCCCCCGCCAGAACATGGACATCACGGCCCCCGCCTACCGCTACTACGGCGAGCAGGCCATCCGCGCCCTCGTCGAGCACACCGCCGGACGCAGCAACGTCATCGGCTTCCAGCTCGACAACGAGACCAAGTACTACGACGCCTACAACGCCGACATCCAGCACGCCTTCGTTGACCACCTCAAGGCGCGCTTCGGCGGCGACCTCGACGCCCTCAACGCCGCCTACGGCCTGAACTACTGGGCCAACCGCGTCAACGTATGGGAGGAGCTGCCGGACGTCACCATGACGGTCAACGGGTCCCTGGGCGCCGCCTTCGACGCCTTCCGCCGCGGCCTCGTCACGGAGTTCCTCAGCTGGCAGCGCGCCATCGTCGACGACTACCGCCGCCAGGACCAGTTCGTCACCCAGAACTTCGACTACGAGTGGCGCGGATACTCCTTCGGCCTGCAACCCGCCGTGGACCACTTCAAGGCCGCCGAGGCCGTCACCCTGGCCGGCGTCGACATCTACCACCCCGGTGAGGACCAGCTCACCGGCAAGGAGATCGCCTTCGGCGGCGATGTCAACCGCTCCCTCAAGGACGGCGCCCCCTACCTCGTCCTGGAGACCCAGGCCCAGGGCCAGATGGGCTGGCTGCCCTACCCCGGCCAGCTGCGCCTGCAGGGCTACTCCCACCTGGCCTCCGGCGCCTGCGGCGTCATGTACTGGCACTGGGGCTCCATCCACAACTCCTTCGAGACCTACTGGAAGGGCCTGCTCTCCCAGGACTACTCCGCCAACCCCACCTACCGTGAGGCCTGCGTGCTGGGCCGGGAGATGAAGGAGCACGCCGCCAGCCTCACCGGCCTGACCAAGAGCAACCGGATCGCCGTCATGGTCTCCAACGAGGCCTACACGGCCCTCGAGTGGTTCTCCATCGACGCCGGCTTCCCCCGCAAGTACGCCGGTGGCGGCGTCAACTACAACGATGTCCTGCGCTGGGTCTACGACGCCCTCTTCGAGCTCAACCTCGAGGCCGACGTTGTGCCCGCCGACGCCCCGCTCGAGCGCCTGCGGCGCTACGCCGTCCTGCTCACCCCGGCGCTGTACTCGGCGCCGCAGACCACCATCGACAACCTGCGCGCCTACGCCACCGGCGGCGGCCACCTGGTCACCACCTTCCGCACCGCCGTCGCCGACGAGAACATCCAGGTGTGGGCCGACCGCCAGCCCCACGGCCTCGCCGACCTGCTGGGCCTGGGCACCGACCAGTTCACCAGGCCCGACGGCGTGCGCCTGGCCCCCGCGGGTGCCCTCGCCGAGCGCCTGGGCGAGGGCGCCGGCCTCGAGGTGAGCCACTTCCTCGAGCTGCTCACCCCCGTCGAGGCCCCCGAGGGGCAGTCCGACGTCGAGGTGCTGGCCACCTACGACCACCACGCCTGGTCCGGGCCCGCCATCGCCACCCGGACGGTCGGTTCCGGCAGCATCACCCACCTGGGTGCCTGGGCCTCGGCCGAGGTCGTGCGCGCCGTGCTCGCCCTCGTCGCCGAACGCGCCGCGGTCACCGACTGGGCCTACGGGCTCGCCGGGACCGTCACGGTGCGCAAGGGCACCAACGGCGCCGGCCGCGACCTGGCCTTCCTCCTCAACTACACCAAGGACGACGTCGCCCTCACCCTGCCGGTCGCCGGCACCGACGTCCTGGGCACCACCGGCCAGGCGGGCACCGACCTCGCCGTCGGCCAGGAGGTCACCATCCCCGGCTGGGGCGTCCTCGTCATCGAGAGCACCCGGGCCTGAGCCATCCGGCGGCGGTGCGCTCGCCCGCGCGCGCCACCGCCGCCGGTCCCACACCAACCCTCCACCGCAACGACGCACCAACTACAGGAATACTCATGAGCGCCGCCCCCACCTGGATCGTCACCACCGAGACCGCCCCCTGGCAGGAGACCCAGGGCGTCACCATCCGCGACATGGACGTCTTCCCCGAGGCCCTGCTCCAGACCGGCTCGCCCCTGCAGGAGGTCGAGGGCTTCGGTGTGTGCTTCAACGAGCTGGGCTGGACCTCCCTGTCGCGCCTCACCGAGGCCGAGCGGGCCAGCATCATGCACGAGATCTTCTCCCCGCAGGGCGCCAACGCCTCCGTGTGCCGCATGCCCGTGGGCGCCAACGACTTCTCGATCGACTGGTACTCCTACGACGAGACCCCCGGCGACCTCGAGCTGAGGGACTTCTCCATCGAGCACGACGAGGCCACCCTCGTGCCCTTCATCAAGGCGGCGCAGGCCGTGCGCCCGGACCTCAGGCTCTGGGCCTCCCCGTGGTGCCCGCCCACGTGGATGAAGACCAACAACCACTACGCCTGCGGCGTGCCCTCGCCCATGGCCCAGCAGACGAAGTACGACAACGGGCTCACCCCCGAGCGCGCCATCCCCGAGGGCACCGACGGCTTCATCCTCGACGAGGAGCACCTGGACGCCTACGCCCGCTACTTCGGCAAGTTCATCGACGCCTACGCCGAGCGAGGCATCGACATCTCCATGGTCATGCCGCAGAACGAGTTCAACTCCGACCAGGTCTTCCCCTCCTGCACCTGGACCCCCGCCGGCCTGGCCCGCTTCCTGCGCCACCTCGTGCCGCAGATGGACAAGCGCGGCGTCGAGGTCTTCTTCGGCACCATGGAGCGCGCGGACGAGCGCCTGGTCGAGGAGGTCCTGGCGGACGAGGAGATCGGTGGGCGCATCGGCGGCGTCGGCTTCCAGTGGGCCGGCAAGGGCGCCGTGGCGAGGATCCACTGGGCCCACCCCGAGCTCAAGATCTACCAGTCCGAGCAGGAGTGCGGGGACGGCAAGAACGACTGGCGCTACGCCCGCTACGCCTGGGGCATGATGCGCCACTACTTCAACCACGGCGCCAACGTCTACGACTACTGGAACCTGTCGCTCGACGCCGGCGGGGTCTCGCGCTGGGGCTGGAGCCAGAACTCCTTCGTCACCGTGGACCCCGCCACCAAGGAGTACGCGTTCAACCACGAGTACTACGTGTTCAAGCACCTGTCGCACTTCGTCAAGGCGGGGGCGCGCTTCGTCAAGACCCTGTCCTACACGGGCTACGAGAACATCCTGTCCTTCGTCAACCCCGACGGCAGCATCGTCATCGCCACCCAGAACGACATGTCGGTGCCCATGCCGATCTCCTTCGCCGCCAACGGCAAGCTCATCGAGGCGACCCTCCCGGCCGACTCCCTGTCCACCTTCGCCATCCCCGCCGAGCTCCTCGCCTGAGGCCCTGTCCGAGCTCCCGCCGAGACCGGTGGGGGGGGGGGGGGAACACACCCGAAGGAACGAAAGCCAGAAGACACACCAGACGGGGGGGAG
>NZ_JBPPGD010000006.1:102914-185045 GCF_051303165.1 Actinomyces sp. W5033
ACCCCCAGCATAACCTCGTTCCCCTTCCCCCCCCCCCCCCCGTGCCCAACACCCCCCCCACCGCCTCAGCCTGTGGGGGGCCCCAGGGTGAGGTGGCCCGGAAGCGCCGTGTCCTGCCCGGCGTTGGCGAAGCGCAGCGCCGCCCCGCCCTCGAGGGGGTTGACGACCCGCAGCAGCAGACTCGTCGTCGCGGCCGGCGGGTCCAGGGTCCCCGTCCACAGTGAGGTGCGCCCGGGCAGGAGGGCGTGCAGGTCGCCGTCGAGCACCGCCCTGGCCAGCAGCCAGGTCGCGTGGGTGATCTCGACGGCCTCAGTGAGGTCCTGGGCGACGAGCCCCACCTGCTGCTCGCAGCTCCTGGGGCCCTCGAAGACGCAGGACTGGAGCGGCGGGTAGATCTCGCCGCCCATGGGCCGGGTGCGCACACCCTCATCGAGCAGGTAGCGGGGCAAGGCGCTGGGCCGCCCCGGGAAGTCGAGGTACAGGCGCATGACCACCTGGTGCCCACGGGAGGCGACCGCCTCCAGCGCGCCCCTCAGCGGTAGCCGTCCCACACCGGCGAGGGGAACAGGACGGCCTCCCAACGCGCCCACAGCCCGGCCAGGGACACGGTGGGGCGGCGGAAGAAGCGCGTCTGCGCGCCATCCATCGCCTGGAGCGCGAGCTCGACGAGCGGGCGCATGCCCGCCCAGCCGCCGGCGGCCTCGACCTCGGGGGGCAGGCGCCAGGTGAACTGCGAGTAGTAGTCCCACACGGCGTCGGGGCGGTCGATGAAGTGCGTGTAGGCGGGGTGGTCGGGATCGTTGGCGCACTCGGCGCCGAGCGTCATGTACAGGCCCATGAGCGCGGGCCGGGCCTCGTTGTAGGCCACGAGGTAGCGCAGGTAGGTCGGCAGGCTCATGCCCTCGGGGTGCGTGGCGGCGGGGTCGCCGGAGTCGAGGAAGTCCTGCGGGGTGCCCTGGCGGTCGTAGCGGTCGGACAGCAGGAGGGTGAGCAGCCCGTCCTTGGTGCCGATGTAGTGCAGCAGCCCCGCCTGGGTGATGCCGACGGCGTCCGCGACCTCCTGCAGGGCCAGTCCGTTGAAGCCCTTGCGGGCGACGAGCGCGGTGGCGGCCTCGACGATCTGCTCGCGCCGCTGCTCCGCGGTGAGACGGACACGCTTGGTGCTCGTGGGGCTCATGGCGGCGATCCTATCGGTGGCCGCGCACCCGGCGTGGCCCAGGGGCTCGGCCACAGGGGGCGTCGCAGTCGACACGCTGGCGGGCGCGACGCCGTCGGAGCCCCCTGTGGGAGAAGGTGTGCGCATGCGGCTGACCGACGACCTCACGGACCTCGCCACCGTCCCGGCCTTCCGCACCCTGCTGGGTGTGCGCCTGGTCTCCCAGACCGGCGACGGCATGGTCCAGGCCGGGCTCGCCACCCTCTTCTTCTTCCAGCCCCAGAACATGACGACGGCGGCAGGCGTCGCCTCCGCCCTCGTCGTCATGCTCCTGCCCTTCTGCCTCGTCGGTCCCTTCACCGGCCCCTTCATCGACCGCTGGCGCCGCCGCCAGACCCTGTTGTGGGGCAACCTCCTGCGCGCCGGGCTCATTGGCCTGACCGCGCTCGTGCTGCGGTCGGCCGGGGTCGGAGCGGCCGTCTACGTGCTCGTCCTCACCGCCCTGGGCGTCAACCGCTTCCTGCTGTCCGTGCTCTCCGCGGGCCTGCCGCAGGTCATCGACCACGAGCGCCTGCTCGTCGCCAACTCCCTGGTGCCCACCCTCGGCGGTGCGGCGACGGCGGTCGGCGCCGTCATCGGCCTCGCCCTGCGCCTGCTGCTGCCGGCAGGGGCCGCCCAGGACACCGCGAGCCTCGCCAGCGCCGTCCTCCTCTACGTGCTCGCCGCCGCAGTCGTCACCCGCCTCGGACGCGACGAGCTCGGCCCCGAGCACCCGGCTGCCGAGGGCACGGCCAGGGCACTGGCCGCCACCGCCACCGAGCTGGCCGACGCCCTGCGCTACCTGCGGCGCCGGGCCACCCCCGGCCTCGCCCTAAGCACCATGGCGCTGCACCGCTTCGTCTACGGCATGCAGCTCATCACCATCATCCTCGCCGCCCGCAACCTGCTCGCCGCGCCGCAGGACGCGGACCGCGGCCTGGCCCTCTTCGGCACGCTCATGGGCGCGATGGTCGCGGGGCACGGCCTGTCCATCGTGCTCACGCCCCTGGCCCACGAGAGGCTCGCCCCCTCCACCTGGGTCGTCATGTGCCTGCTGGGAGGCTCGCTGGGACAGCTCGTGCTCGTCGCCTCCCACGAGCAGCTGGCGATGACAACGGGGATCTTCGTCTTCGGCGTCGGCGTCCAGGGCGCGAAGATCGCCGTCGACACCATCGTCCAGTCGGACACGGCTGACGCCTACCGTGGACGCGCCTTCTCCATCTACGACGTCCTGTTCAACACCGCCGAGTGCGTGGCCGCGGGCGTGGCCGTGCTCGTCCTGCCCGACGTCGGCTGGTCCCGGCCCGTCCAGGCGCTCCTCGTCCTGTTCGTCTGGGCCGTGGCGCTGTGCTACCTGCGCGGCGTGCGGCGCCTGGGCGACCGGCCGCGCGAGGTCACCGGGCTGCCGGGTCTCGACTGAGGCGGGCCGGGCGGGGGCCCACCGGCCTGCGGGGCCGGCGCCTGTCAGCCCCGGGCCCGGCGCACCACCTTGCGCAGCTCGTCGAACCACAGGACGAGCGAGCCCATGACCAGGCACACCGCCCAGTGGGTGAGGTCGAGCGGCGCCGTCGAGAAGGCCGCCTGCAGCACCGGAACCTGCACGACCGCCACCTGGAGCGCCACGCCCAGCGCGATCGCGCCCCACAGCCAGCGGTTGACGAAGAGGTGGCTGAAGGCGGACACGCTCTGCGAGCGCGAGCTGAGCGTGTTGAACAGCTGGGCGAGGACCAGCGTGGTGAAGGCGGCGGTGCGCGCCGTCGTGAGGTCGTCCACGGAGGTCCCCGCGATCTCGATGAGGCCGCCAGGCAGGAAGATGTCGAGGGTCGCCAGCGTCGCCAGGCCCATGACCGCGCCGGCCATGATGACGCCCGCCCACATCGAGGCGTCGATGACCCGGTCCGTGGGCCTGCGCGGCGAGCGCCCCATGACGTCCTCCACGCTCGGGTCCACACCCATGGCCAGCGCCGGGCCCGAGTCCGTCACGAGGTTGATCCACAGGATCTGGGTGGCCACGAGCGGCAGCACCACACCCGAGGTCGCGTGCTCGCTGAGCCCGATGACCCCGGCGAGCACGACGCCACCGAAGACCGTCATGACCTCACCCATGTTCGAGCTCAGCAGGTAGCGCAGGAACTTCCTGATGTTGTCGAAGATGCGCCTGCCCTCGGCGACGGCGGCGACGATGGTGGCGAAGTTGTCATCCGCCAGCACCATGGTCGCGGCCTCCTTCGTCACCTGCGTGCCGGTGACGCCCATGGCCACGCCGATGTCCGCCTGGCGCAGCGCCGGGGCGTCGTTGACGCCGTCGCCGGTCATGGCGACCGTGTGCCCCTGGGACTTCAGGGCGGCGACGATGCGCATCTTGTGCTCGGGGGCCACGCGCGCGTACACGTTCGTGCACGCCACGGCCCGGCCCAGGGCACGGTCGTCCATGGCGGACAGCTCGCGGCCCGTGAGCACGCTCGCGCCCGCCTCGGCGATGCCCAGGTCTGCCGCGATCCGTCCGGCCGTGGCCGGGTGGTCACCGGTGATCATGAGGACGCGGATGCCCGCGCGGTGGGCCTCGGCGACAGCGTCGGCAGCCTCGGGGCGCGGCGGGTCGATGATGCCGACGACCCCCGCCAGGACGAGGGAGTGCTCCAGGTCGGAGAAGTCCGCTTCACCACCCTCCGCCAGGGCCCGGGTGACGCGCGCGGTCTCCTCGGCGGTGAGCAGGCGCGAGGCGACGCCGAGGGTGCGCAGCGCCCGCCCGGACATGGCGCCGATGGCCTCGGTGAAGTGGCGGCGCACCGCCTCGTCGAGCACCTGCTCGCCCGTGCCGCGACGCACCTGGGTGCAGCGTTCCAGCAGGACGTCGGGGGCGCCCTTGGAGATGATCGTCACCCGTCCCTCGTGGCGGGCGTCGGTGTAGATGACGCTCATGAGCTTGCGCTCGGAGGTGAAGGGGACCTCGCCTACCCGCTCGAAGCGGCCCTCACGGCGGCCGTTGGTGCCGAGCTTGCGCTCCGCGACGAGGAAGGCGCCCTCGGTGGGGTCGCCGATGACGGACCACACGCCCTCGTCGGCGGCGAGCTCGGCGTCGGAGGCCATGGCGCCGCCGGAGAGCACCACCGTGACCTCGGCGAGCTGGTCGCCGGCGAGCTCCTCGACGTCGGGGGCGCCGTCGCCGTCGGCGTCGGGGGAGACCTCGCCCTCGGGCACGTAGCCGGTCCCGGTGACGACGGCGTCGCCGGAGAGGGTGACCACCTCCTGGATCGTCATCTCCGAGCGGGTGAGCGTGCCGGTCTTGTCCGAGCAGATGACGGAGGCTGACCCGAGGGTCTCCACGCTCGTGAGCTTCTTGACGACCGCCTTGTGCAGGGCCATGCGCTGCACGCCCAGGGCCAGCACCACCGACAGGATCGCGGGCAGGCCCTCGGGGACGGCGGCGACGGCCAGGGACACGCCCAGCAGCAGCGCGTCGATGACGGTGTGGCTCGTGATGACGTCCGCGAGCAGCAGCAGCGTGGCCACGGTGACGACGGCGATGACGACGACGATGGCGCCGAGCATCTTGGAGATCTGGGCGATCTCCTTCGACAGGGGAGTGGGCTCCTCCTCCACCGAGTCGAGCATCCGGGCGATGGCGCCCATCTCGGTGTCCGCGCCGGTGGCGGTGACGACGGCGCGGCCCGTGCCCTGGGCGACGGAGGTGCCGCGGTAGACCATGGAGCTGCGCTCGGCGAGCTCCGCCTGGGCCTCCACGGCCTCGGCGGTCTTGGACACGGCGTCGGCCTCACCGGTGAGGGAGGACTCGATGACGCGCAGCGCCGCCGCCTGGGCCAGCCGTGCGTCCGCCCCCACCTGGTCGCCCTCACCCAGGAGCAGGACGTCGCCGACGACGAGGTCGCAGGAGGGGACGAGCAGGCGGTTGCCGCCGCGCAGGACGGTGGACTGCGCCCTCGTCATGGCGGACAGGGCGGCGACGGCGTCGGCCGCCTTGCTCTCCTGGACGAAGCCGAGGACCGCGTTGAGGGTGATGACGGCGAGGATGACGAGGGCATCCACCGGCAGGCCGTGCGCCCCCTCCAGCACCCAGGCGGCCGCCGAGATGAGGATGGCGGCGATGAGCAGGTAGACGAGCGGGTCCTGGAAATGGGCGAGGAAACGCCGCCAGGCGGGCACCGGGGGTGTCGAGGGCAGCTCGTTGGGCCCGTCGGTGGCGAGCCGGCGCGCGGCCTCCTCGGGGGTCAGGCCGGTGGCCGTGTCCGTCCCGACGGCGGCGGCAACGGCCTCGGCGGTCTTGCTCCAGACGGTGGTGGTTGGGGGTGTCATGGGATCACCCTGGCCGATGCGAGGGGCGGGCGTCATCCGCTTTCGCCTTCGGCTGGCGCGCAGGCGGACTCCAGTCGCTTCCCGTGATCTGCGTCCTGTCACCGGCGCCCGGCAGACGCCATAATTGACGGCGTTCGTGCGGCCCGACGGCCGCGGACCCGATCCGAAACGAGGAGCGCGTGGCAGACACCAGCGCGAACGGCGGTGGCCGCCCCACCGGCCGACGCCTGGCCGACGCGGCCAGGAGCAGCAGCACGAGAACCCCTCGCAGCGGAGGTGGGCGCACCGCCCGCCGTCGGCCCGCCACGAGCGCGCCCGCTCGCAGCCGCGGCACCGCCGCCCGCCGCCCCCAGGGGCGCCGTCGCCTCATCAACTACCCGCGTGCGGGCAAGGGCCCCGTCATGCGCTGGCTTCCCGGCTGGCGCTTCCTTCTCGGCTCCTTCCTCCTGCTCGTCGCGGCCCTGGCCACCGGCTTCATCGTCGCCTACAGCGTCATCAAGGTCCCCGAGCCCAGCGAGTTCGCCCAGGCCCAGTCCACCAGCGTCTACTACGCCGACGGCGTCACCGAGATGGGCACCTTCGCCGAGGTTGACCGCACCATCATCGACACCACGACGCTGCCGCAGTACGTGGGCAACGCGGTGGTCGCCAGCGAGGACCGCACCTTCTGGACCAACAGCGGGGTCGATCCCAAGGGCATCGTGCGCGCCCTGTGGAACAACCTGCGCGGTGGTGCCACCCAGGGCGCCTCCACCCTCACCCAGCAGTACATCAAGAACTACTACGTCGATACCACCAGCTCCTACGTCGGCAAGTTCCAGCAGGCCATCATGGCCATCAAGATCGACCGCGAGCTGCCCAAGGAGCAGATCCTCGGCTCCTACCTCAACACCGTCTACTTCGGCCGTGGCGCCTACGGCATCGAGGCCGCCTCCCAGGCCTTCTTCGGCCACCCGGCCAGCGAGATGACCATCGCCGAGTCCGCCCTGCTGGCCGGCATCCTGCCCGCTCCCAGTGCCTGGGACCCCGCCATCGACCCCGAGCAGGCCGCCTCGCGCTTCGAGCGTGTCCTCGACCTCATGCTCGAGGACGGCCACATCACCCAGGCCGAGCACGACGCCGCCGTCATGCCCGAGACCATCGCCAACGACGACGCCGAGGTCTACGGCGGCCCCAACGGCTACCTTCTGCAGATGGTGCGTGCCGAGCTCCAGGCCGACGCCGGCCTGAGCGCCGAGCAGATCGACACCGGTGGCTACACCATCGTCACCACGATCGACAAGACGAAGCAGGACGCCGCCGTCGCCGCCGTCGCCAACCTCCCCGAGGGCCACTCCGAGAACCTTCGGGCCGCCCTCGTGTCCATCGACTCCGCCACGGGCGGGATCGTCGCCCTCTACGGCGGCTCGGACTACCTCACCAACCAGGTCAACGCCGCCACCGACGCTGTCGCCCAGGCGGGCTCGACCTTCAAGCCCTTCGCGCTCGTCGCCGCCCTCGAGAACGGTGACACCCTCGTCAACGGCTACAGCGGCGCCTCCCCCATGGAGATCGACGGCAACACCTTCAGGAACTTCGGCAACGTGTCCTACCCGTGGTCGAACCTCATCAGGATGACCGCTTACTCCATCAACACCTCCTACGTCCAGCTCAACCGCGACCTGGGCGCGGAGGTCACCAACGAGGTCGCCGTGCGCGCCGGCTACCCCTCGGACACCATCGGTCTGGACTCCTACGCCCAGAACGTGCTCGGCTCTGCCTCCCCCCACACGATCGACATCGCCACCGCCTTCGCGACCTTCTCCGCGCAGGGCGTGCGCCATGACACGCACATCGTCGCCTCGGTGACGAACTCGGCGGGCTCGGTCGCCTACCAGCCCTCGACTAACGGCGAGCGGGTCTTCGACCAGGGCGTCATGGCCGACGCCACCTACGCGATGCAGAAGGTCGTCGAGTACGGCTCGGGCACGACCGCCCTCGCGCTCGGCCGCCCGGTGGCCGCCAAGACCGGGTCGTCGTCGGACAACAAGTCCGCCCAGTTCGTCGGCTACACCCCCCAGATCACGACGGCCGTCACCCTCTACCAGACGGGTGCGGACGGCTCGGAGGAGTCGATCACCCCCTGGGGCGAGTACGACGAGATCACCGGCTCGACCTACCCGGCTGACATCTTCACCGAGTACATGGCCACCGCGCTCGCGGACCTGCCGGTGGTGAGCTTCCCCGACCGCACCGAGGGCTCCTACAACCGCGGCGGCCTGTACGGCACCGCCCAGTCCATCGAGGAGGCGACGACGCCGGCTCCCACCGAGGAGTCCACCGCCACCCAGAGCGCCGAGGCGCCCACCGAGCCCCAGCAGCCCGCGCAGCCTGCCCAGGAGCCGAGCCAGTCGGTGCCGACGCGCCAGCCTGAGCAGGAGCCCACGGCTGGCTCCACCCAGGCCACCGGGTAGTCCCTGCGGGGGCTGAGGGGCCGTCGTCGGCGTGCTGGATCCCACGCGCTGAGGCGGCCCCTCGCCTTTTCCCGCCTGGAGCCCTCCGGTAGGGTCGTGACCTGGTTGCGCCATCGGGCACCCGTCCGGACCGCGCAGCCCACGCATCACCCTCCTGTCACGGAAAGACCGTGACCGCCACAGACCAGAGGAGGTGGGTACCAAGCATGCGTCACTACGAGATCATGATCATCCTCGAGCCCGAGACCGACGAGCGCACCGTCGCCGCGTCCCTCGAGAAGCTGCTGCAGGTCGTTCCCAGCAACGGGGGCACCGTCGACAAGGTCGACATCTGGGGCAAGCGCCGTCTTGCGTACGACATCAAGAAGAAGTCCGAGGGCTTCTACGTCGTCGTTGACATGACCACCACGCCGGCCATCGCTCAGGAGCTCGACCGCCAGCTCGGCCTCAACGAGACCGTCCTGCGCACGAAGCTGCTGCGTCCCGAGGCCTGAGCCTCGGACGGGGAACGGTAGACGAGCATGGCTGGCGACACCGTCATCACGATCATCGGCAACCTGACGGCCAAGCCGGAGATCCGCTACACCAACTCCGGCGCGCCGGTGGCCTCCTTCACCATCGCCTCCACGCCGCGCACCTTCAACCGCCAGGCGGGTGAGTGGCAGGAGGGCGAGACGCTGTTCATGCGCTGCTCCGCGTGGCGTGACATGGCGGAGAACGTCGCCGACAGTCTCGACAAGGGCATGCGCGTCATCGCCCAGGGTCGTCTGCAGCAGCGCTCCTACACGGACCGTGAGGGCGCCCAGCGCACCGTCGTCGAGATGCAGGTCGATGAGATCGGCCCGTCCCTGTGGCGCGCCAAGGCCCAGGTCACCCGCACCTCGGGTGGAGGCCAGGGCGGCTACAACCAGGGTGGCGGCCGCGGGGGCTACAACCAGGGCGGCGCCCCGCAGGGCGGCTACCAGGGTGGTGGCAACAGCGGTTACGGCGGCCAGCAGGCCTCCTACAACGCCCCCTCCGGCGGCTCCACGGACGACCCGTGGGCCACGGGCGGTGGTGCCACCAGCTTCGGTGACGAGCCCCCGTTCTGATCGTTCTCCCGGCGCCGCGACCGTGCGCAGCGCCCCACACCCCCAATCTCGTATGAGCGCCCCGGGCGCTCGGACCAAGGAGTACCACTATGGCGAAGCCTCAGCTTCGTAAGCCGAAGAAGAAGCTCGGCCCGGTCAAGGCCATCAGGGTCGGCACCATCGACTACAAGGACACCGCCACCCTGCGGAAGTTCATCTCGGACCGCGGCAAGATCCGCGCCCGCCGCGTCACCGGCGTCTCCGTCCAGGACCAGCGCAAGATCGCCAAGGCCGTCAAGAACGCCCGCGAGATGGCTCTGCTCCCCTACTCGAGCTCTGCTCGCTGATCGGAGGACACCGACATGACCACCAAGCTCATCCTCACGCACGACGTGACCAAGCTCGGCTCCGCTGGCGACGTGGTGGAGGTCAAGGACGGTTACGCCCGTAACTACCTCGTGCCCCGCAAGCTGGCCACGCCGTGGACCAAGGGCGCCCAGCGCCAGATCGACCAGATGGCCGAGGCCCGCCGCAAGCGCACCATCGAGTCGCTGGAGCAGGCCCAGGCCGGCCGCGCCTGGCTGCAGGACAACGTCGTCACGGTGACCGCCACCGCCGGCGCCAACGGCCGCCTCTTCGGTGCCGTCACCACCGCCGAGCTCGCCGAGGCCGTCAAGGCCGCTGGGGGCCCGGTCCTGGACCGCCGCAAGATCGAGGTCATCCCCCCGATCAAGTCGACCGGTCGCCACTCGGCCACCGTGCGCCTGCACGCCGACGTCGTGGCCCCCCTCGAGGTCAACGTCGTCGCTGCTCGCTGAGCGCCGCTGACTAGCCGTCGCCGACGGCACGTGGGAGCCCGCCACCACCTCGGTGGCGGGCTCCCACGCGTCTCCCCGCCCCGCCCCCCCACCCCCCCTGCCCCTGCCCGCCCTGCCCAGCCCCCCAACCCGCGAGTTCGGCCCTGAGGACACGAACGCGGCGCCTAAGGAGCCGACCTCGCGTCCTCAGGGCCGAACTCGCGAGGGACGAGAGGCCGCCAAGGCGCCGGGCGTCGGACCTAGCCGGGATCCACAGCGCCGTGCCGTGCAGTCGTGTCCACAGGCGGGCCCGAGGAAGATGCGCTCGGGCTGCGTGGTCCTCAGGATCACGTCCATGGATAGGTACCCGCAGCCCCCACACCTGCCGGTCGTCGTCATGTCCAACCGGACGCCGACGGCGATGAGCCACCCAGTCCGTCTCATGCGCGGCCTCTACACCGACCTCGACCTTTCCGCCCTCAAGTCGTGGCAGGTCAGGCGCGAGCTCAGCCTTGCCAGGTGCACCGCCGCACCATGGCGCTTCCGGTCCGCCCGTTGCCTGAGCCACGAGTCCGCCGCGCTTGTCCACGGGCTGACGGTGCGCTCCCAGGAGCCGGATGTCAGCATCGTCGTGCGCTCGCGCCCGAGCCCGACGACGCAGCGCCTGCCCGCCGTCGCGGGTGGACGCCAGGACGTGCGCGTGCGCCGTCGGGTGCTGTCAGTCCCAGAGGAGGACATCACCGTCGTCAGCGGCCTCGCGGTGACGAACCTGCTGCGCACGGCTGTGGACTGCGCCTTCGACCTGCCCGCACATGAGTCGGTGTGCGTCATCGACTCCGCACTGCGTGCGCTGACCCGTCCCGACCGGTACCGGCGCCTCTCCAGCGATCGGCGCGTCGCCGTGGCCGTGCGTGCGCTGCAGGCGGCCGTCGAGGCACAACCGGGCAGACGAGGTGCGCGCCGGGCACGCGCCGTGGTGGCGATCGCGTCGGCGTGGGCGGAGTCCCCCGGGGAGTCGGTCCTGCGGTGGTTCGTCTCCGCTCTGGGGCTGCCAGCGCCGGTGCCCCAGATGGGTATCGAGGTGGAGGAGACGATGGAGGTCTTCTTCCCAGATCTCGCCTGGCCCGAGGCGCACGCCTACCTTGAGTTTGACGGAGAGCTCAAGTACCGCGACGAGCGGAGCCTGTGGCGCGAGAAACGGCGCAGGGACGCGCTGGCGAGGATGGGCTGGCGGTGCCTGCACGTCACCTGGGCGGACCTGCGCGACCAGCGCGGGCTGAGGACGCGGCTGCTTGCCCTCCTGCCCCCGGGCACCTCAGGAGGCGGACGTGTGCGCGACCTGTGGCGGTAGCCGGGCCCTGCGCCGGCTGCCCTGCGCGAGCTCGGGTCCTAGCGCGCGAGCTCGGCCCCCTAGCGGACGACCTCGCGGCCTTAGCGCCGAGCTCGCCCGACTGGGGGAGGGGACTCAGTGGCGCCAGGCGTCACTGCGAGCACGCAGGCCCGTGGTCACCACCCGCGCACCCATGAACACCCACGCGAAGGCGGCCCACAGCCACACCAGGCCCGGGGCCCCGCCCGACGGCCACCCGGAGTGGACAGCCACCGTCAGCGGCAGGTAGGGCACCAGCGTGATGAGTCCCGCCCTCGCCAGGTACACCCCGTCGCCCGCACCCATGAGCACGCCATCGAAGAGGAAGACCGCGCCCGCCACCGGCAGCGCCGTGGCCGTCACCAGCAGCGCCGGCACCACCGCCGCCACCACCTGCGGGTCGGAGGTGAACAGCTGGGGAAGCCACGGGCTCAGCACCGCCAGGAGGAGGCCGGTCACCACGCTGGTCCCCACGCCCCAGCCCAGCGACCGGCGCAGCACCGCGTCGATGGACAGCAGCGGCTCCTGATCGGCCTGCCCGGGAGCGTCTGGCTGTGGCGCGGCGTCCTGCGCCCGGGCGCCGCCTGCTGCGGCATCCGCCTGCCCCAGGGCCGTTCCGATGAGCGCCTGCGCGGCGATCGCCAGGGCATCGAGGCAGAAGGCGGTGAAGGTCCACAGGGAGATGACCACCTGGTGGGCGGCGAGCGGCACCTCACCCAGCGCCGTCGCCGCCCACACGGTGGCGAGGATGGCAGCGCGCAGGGTGAGCGTGCGCACGAGCAAAGGGGCGCCGGCACCCAGCGAGGCCCCCAGCCCCGCGCGCCTCGGCGCCAGGCCCACGCCCTCGGCGCGGGCCGTGAGCGCCACCGGCAGCGTGAGCGCCACCGCCATGAGCGTCTGGGTGATCGCCGTGCCCAGGCCCGAACCGGCCACCCCCATGCCGACTGCGTACAGGAAGGTCGCGTTGAGGACCACGTTGACCACCGCGCCGGCGGTGGCGACGACGAAGGGTGTGCGCGTGTCCAGCAGCCCGCGCAAGGTCCCCGTGGCCGCGAAGACCACGAGCATCCCGGGCAGACCCGGCGCGGAGGCCCGCAGGTAGGCCACCGATGCCCGGGACACCAAGCCGTCGGCGCCCAGCACACCGGTGACCCAGGGGGCCAGGGACCACAGCAGGAGCGCAGCAGCGGTGCCGAGAAGCAGGGCGAGCCACAGGCCATCGACCCCGGCGCGCAGACCGCCCCCACGGTCGCCGGCGCCGAAAAGGCGAGAGGTGGTGGCCGTCGTGGCGTAGGCGAGGAAGACGAACAAGCCGACGACGGTGGTGAGCACCGTTGAGGCCAGGGACAGTCCGGCCAGACTCGTTGCGCCCAGGTGCCCGACCATCGCGGAGTCGATGATGACGAAGAGGGGCTCCGCAACCAGCGCGCCGAGCGCGGGGACGGCGAGGGACAGGATGCGGCGGTCGAGCGCCCGCAGGGGCATCACGGCGGTGCGGGCGGGCACAGCCGGGCGGGCGCTGTCCCTAGGCTGCGGTCCTGAGGATGCTGGCGGCACGGGTCTCTCCACGGGGCGGGGGCGGTCAGTGTCTCAT
This sequence comes from Actinomyces sp. W5033, assembly GCF_051303165.1. Classification (NCBI taxonomy): domain Bacteria; kingdom Bacillati; phylum Actinomycetota; class Actinomycetes; order Actinomycetales; family Actinomycetaceae; genus Actinomyces; species Actinomyces sp. W5033. Next base: position 115,707 of record NZ_JBPPGD010000006.1, read on the forward strand.
GCGCCCCCTCGCGGGCCGGCGGTGGCAGGAGGCCTCCGGCGCCGGCACCCAAACCTCAGGCACGGGTTGAGGTATGTCCACAGGCAACCGGACTTGTCCACAGATCCTCCCGGCAGTGCCGGCACCGACTCACACGGTAGGAAAACGTTGTGTTCACGCGGATCTCCGGATTGCGTGTTTCTCGTCATGCGAGTTCATCACATGGTTGTCCACATGTCATGAGCGTGTCGGGCACAGGCCTGACCCGTCACTCCACAGGCCGTCCCGCGTTGTCCACATGACCCTGCCCCCGAGCGTTTGCCCACGCCCCCGCGGGTGGCTATGGTGCGCGCGCACGGGACCTGAGCGGCGGCGTGGGGACGGACCCCGCGGACCTAGCCGTGTCCACGCGCGGGCGAGGAGGAGCGGATGACGGACATCGACCCGGGGGCAGAGCCCTCCTACGAGACCCCTTACCCCGACGCGGCCGGTGCCCGCTCCGACGGCGCCCGCCCCGACGGCGAGGGCTGGGGCCTTCGCCGTCGGGGCGCACGCGACCGGACCGAGCGCCGTGACCCACGTGGAGCCCGCTTCGACGGCGTCTTCGACCGCGTCCCCCCACAGGACCTGGCTGCGGAGCAGGCCACGCTCGGCGGCATGCTCATGAGCAAGGAGGCCATCACCGACGTCATCGAGGTGCTGCGCGGCCCCGAGTTCTACAAGCCCGCCCACGAGATGATCTTCGACGCCATCGTCGAGGTCTACAACCGCTCCGAGCCTGCCGACGCCCTCATCGTCTCCGACGAGCTGTCCAAGCGCGGCGAGCTCGAGATCGTCGGCGGCGCTGCCTACCTGTCCGACCTCATCGCCGGCGTCCAGGTCGCTGCCAACGCCGCCTACTACGCGCGCATCGTCAAGGAGAAGTCCCTCATGCGCGGGCTCGTCCAGGCGGGCACGCGCATCACCCAGCTCGGCTTCTCCACCGACGCCGGGGACATCGACGAGCTCGTCACCATGGCGGAGGCCGAGGTCTACGCCGTCGCCCACCGCGACGGTGACCGGGAGGACTACATCGCCGTCGGACAGCTGCTCAACGAGACCAACCTCGAGATCGAGGCCGGCCAGTCCCAGGACCGGGGTGCCTCCTGCGGTGTCCCCACGGGCTTCATCGAGCTGGACGAGCTCTTCACCGGCGGGCTCAAGGGCGGGCAGATGGTCATCATCGCGGCGCGCCCCGCCATGGGAAAGTCCACGCTCGCAGTGGATATCTGCCGCTCGGCCTCGATCCACTCGCGCGACGAGAGCGGCAGGGCCATCACCTCCTGCTACTTCTCCCTGGAGATGGGCCGCAGTGAGCTCATGATGCGCGTGCTGGCCGCCGAGTCCGGCGTCGAGATGACCAAGCTGCGCGGCGGCAAGAAGATGAGTGACCGCGACTGGACGGACGTCGCCCTCGCCTACAACCCCGTGAGCGAGGCCCCCCTGTTCATCGACGACTCCCCGAACCTCACGATGCCCGAGATCCGCTCGAAGGCGCTGCGCCTCAAGCAGCAGCACAACCTGGGCCTCATGGTCATCGACTACCTGCAGCTCATGAGCTCGGGCAAGCGCGTGGAGTCCCGCCAGCAGGAGGTCTCGGAGTTCTCGCGCTCGCTCAAGCTGCTCGCCAAGGAGCTCGAGGTCCCGGTCATCGCCGTGGCGCAGCTCAACCGCGGGCCCGAGCAGCGCACGGGTAACAAGCCCCAGATGTCTGACCTGCGTGAGTCGGGCTCGCTGGAGCAGGACGCGGACATCATCATGCTGCTGCACCGGCCGGAGTACTACCAGCCGGAGGACCGCCCGGGAGAGGCCGACATCATCGTCGCCAAGCACCGCAACGGCCAGACGCGGGTCATTCCCGTGGCCTTCCAGGGCCACCTGTCGCGTTTCGCGAACATGGCCCGTGACATCGCCCCGGCTGAGCCGGAGTACTGAACCGGGAGGGTTCCCGACGGCCGGGGGAGCGCTGAGCCGGGCGGGCTGAGCCGGAGCGCTGAGCCGGAGCGCTGAGCCGGGCGGACGCGCCCGCCCCCGGCCCGGCTGGCGTCACGCCTGGTACCAGCCCTGCCAGACGTAGGTGAAGGGGATGTGGCCCCGCATGCCGATGGACGCGTTGACGACGTTCTTCGCCGTGACGGCCGCCTCCAGCGGCGTGGCGCCCTTGGCGAGCTCGGCCGTCACCGCTGCCGCCAGCGTGCAGCCGGCGCCGTGGACGCGCACGTCGCCAACGGCCTCGGTCTCCAGGACCTCGAGGTTCGTGCCGTCGTAGAAGACGTCGAGGGCCGTGCCGGTGCCGAGGCTCGGTCCAGCCTTCGCCAGCACGTTCGGCACGCCGTGGTCGTGGATGCGCTTGGCGGCGTCCTTGAGCTGGGCGACGGTCATGATCTCGTCCATGCCGGCGAGGGTCGCCGACTCGAAGAGGTTCGGCGTCGTCATCCTCGCGCGCGGCAGGATCCGGGCGCGCAGCGCGTCGTCGACGGCCTTGGCCTCAGCGAACTCCTGGCCCTTGCACACGAGCACAGGGTCGAGCACGACGTTGGTGAAGCCGTGGGTCTCCAGGGCCTGGTCCACAGCCTCGATCGTCGGCAGGGAGCCGAGCATGCCGATCTTGACGGCGTCGATGCGGGGGTTGACCCCCACGCAGGCCTCGACCTGGTCCAGGATCACCTGGGGCTCGATGCCGACGACGCGGTGGTTGAAGTCGTGGGCGGGGTCCATGGAGACGATGCAGGTCAGGGCCAGGCAGCCATACACGCCGAGCTGGGTGAAGGTCTTGAGGTCCGTCTGCGCGCCGGCGCCGCCGGAGGCCTCGGAGCCGGCGATGGCGAGGGCGATCGGAGGTAGGGGCTTGTTGACTGTAGCCATGGCAAGAGCCTGCCCCTGGATGGGGCTCTGTGCAAACATCGCGCCCCAACTGTCACCAACTGCTAATTTAGGCTAGATTAGCAACAAGTGACAGGTCGGTAGCGAGGTGCTGTGATATGAAGGTTCCTGTTCCACCGCCGGCGGCTGTGGAGGTGCTTCTGACTCGCTTGGCTGGGGACGGTCGTCTGACTGAGGTGCTCGTGTCGCCGTCGATGGCGGACGCCGACTACCGACCGTGGGAGTGGTTCTTCCGCCACGACCCGCCAGCGGGTCTCACGCGTGAGCAGTGGTGGGTGGCGGTGCGGCTGCGCCGAACCCAGACCGCCCGCCCCACTCCATTCACGATGACGAACGGAACCCAGTTCACCTACAACCTGCCGGACTCGCTCCTGCGTGTCATCGATGACGTGTCCGCGCGGGCGCGGGGACAGGTCGAGCTGCCCGAGCCCATCGCCAACGCCGCGACGCGAGACCGCTACCTTGTGCGCTCGCTCATCGAGGAGGCGATGACCTCCTCGCAGCTCGAGGGGGCCTCAACCTCTCGGGTACGGGCCAAGCAGATGCTGAGGGAGGATCGCTCCCCCCGTGACCGTAGCGAGCAGATGATCCTCAACAACTACAGTGCGATGCAGCGTGTCATCGCGCTCAAGGACGAGCGGCTGACGCCGGGGCTCGTCCGTGAGATCCACCGGATCGTCACGGATGGGACACTCGACGACCCGGCCGACGCCGGTCGGCTCCAGCGCCCGGGGGAGCCGAGGGTCCGCATCTACGGCACCCAGACCGAGGAGCAGGTCCTTCACGTCCCACCTCCGGCCGAGGCCTTGCCGAAACGACTTGAGACTCTGTGCCGCTTCGCCAATGACGTCGACCGGCCTGACGGCACGGTCCCCTACATGCCGCCGCTCCTGCGCGCGCTCACGCTGCACTTCATGATGGGCTACGACCACTACTTCGCCGACGGCAACGGCCGTACGTCGCGGGCCGTCTTCTACTGGTCGATGCTCCGCCAGGGCTTCTTCCTCACCGAGTTCCTGTCGATCTCGCGCCTGCTGAGGAAAGCACCCGCCCGGTACGCGCGTAGCTTCCTGCTCACCGAGCAGGACGAGGGGGACCTCACGTACTTCTACCTGGCCCAGGCGCAGGTGGTGGTGCGCGCGATAGACGAGCTCGACGCCTACCTGGCCCGCAAGACCGGCCAGCTGCGCGAGGCCACCCGGCTCCTGCGTGACCTCGGGCTCAACCACCGGCAGGTCGCGCTTGTCGAGACCTTTCTGCGCGACCCGGCCAGTAGCGCCACTGTGGAGGCGCACCGCGCGACGCACGGCGTGGTCCCGCAGACGGCCCGCACGGACCTGCAGGACCTGGAGCGTCGAGGCCTGCTCGTCAGTGCCAGGCAGGGGCGCAAGGTCGTGTGGTTCCCCTCGCCCGACCTGGCGGAACAGGTCGGCGGCTAGCGGGACCCGCTCTCGCCCACAACCGCACGGAGCGCCCCCAAGTCCTCCCCCCGGCCGCCCCGCATGCGCGACCATAGTGATATGAGCGCCACCACACCCTCCCGCAGCCCCTGGTCCACGGACAGCGCCGTGCCCGAGCAGGTTCGCGGCGCCGTTGACGCCGTTCTCGACGACGCCGCCCTGCCGGAGCCCGAGCGAGAGGTCCTCACCACCCGCGTCGAGCGCTGGTACCCCGACGTCATCGACGGCCTGGTCACCCTCTACGGCGAGCGCGGCAACGGTGCCGTGCGCGCCACCGCGGTCCACCTCCTCACCGAGGCCACCACCGCGTGGGTCGCGCGCGACCCCCAGCTGCGCCGGCTCGACCTCGCCCGCACCCTCGACCCCACGTGGGTCCAGGATCCCTCCCGCATCGGCTACGCCGCCTACACCGAGCGCTTCGCTGGGGACCTGCGCGGGGTCGAGGAGCGCATCTCCTACCTGCGCGAGCTGGGGGTGACCTACCTGCACCTCATGCCCCTGCTCACCCCGCGCCCCGGCGACTCCGACGGCGGCTACGCCGTCGCCGACTACCGCTCGGTCCGCCCGGACCTGGGTGGCATGGAGGACCTGGAGCACCTGGCCGGGCAGCTGCGCGCCCACGGGATGAGCCTCGTCATCGACCTGGTCCTCAACCACGTCGCCCGCGAGCACGAGTGGGCGCGACGCGCCCGCGCTGGTGAGCAGCGTTACCGCGACTACTTCTACATCTACCCCGACCGCACCGAGCCGGACGAGTACGAGCGCACCCTGCCGGAGATCTTCCCCGACTTCGCCCCGGGCAACTTCACCTGGGACGAGGAGGCCGCCGGCTGGGTGTGGACCACCTTCAACTCCTTCCAGTGGGACGTCAACTGGCGCAACCCCCACGTCATGGAGGAGTACGTGTCCATCGTCCTGGACCTGGCCAACCGGGGGGTGGAGGTCCTGCGCCTGGACGCCATCGCCTTCACGATCAAGCGCAAGGGCACCGACTGCCAGGGGCAGCCCGAGGTCCACGCCATCACCCAGGTCCTTCGGGCGCTCACGCGCATCGCCTGCCCCGCGGTCGATCTCAAGGCCGAGGCCATCGTCGCGCCCACCGAGCTCCTGCAGTACCTCGGGCAGGGGCGTTACACCGGCAAGGTCTCCGACCTGGCCTACCACAACTCCCTCATGGTCCAGGTCTGGTCCATGCTCGCCTCGCGCAGCGTCGGCCTGGCCGCACGGGCGCTGTCCTGCCTGCCGGTCGAGCCGGCCACCGCCACGTGGATCACCTACATCCGCTGCCATGACGACATCGGCTGGGCCATTGACGACGCCGACGCCGAGGCCGTGGGGCTCACCGGCTTCTGGCACCGGCAGTTCCTTGCCGACTGGTACCGGGGTGTCTACCCCATGAGTGACGCGCGGGGCCTCGTCTTCCAGTACAACCCCGTCACCCAGGACCGGCGCATCACCGGCACGGCCGCCTCCCTCATCGGCATCGAGGCGGCCGCGGAGGCCGTCGAGGGCATCGGCGACGACACCCCCCGGTGGCGTGAGGAGGAGCTGCGCACCTGGCTCGCCCAACGCCTGGACGCGCTGCGGCTGGCGAACGCCATCATCTACGGGTGGGGCGGGGTGCCGGTCCTGTGGAGCGGCGACGAGGTCGGCCAGCTCAACGACCCGAACTGGGACACCGAGCCCGGGCACGAGACGGACTCGCGGTGGGCCGGCCGACCGGTCCTGTCCGACGCCCTCGTGGCCCAGCGCCACGACCCGACGACGGTTGCCGGCCGTGTGTTCGGCGACCTCGTGACGCTCGGACGGGTGCGGGCCTCACTGCCGCAGCTGCGTGCGGACGTGCGCACCCAGGTGGCACCGGTGGATGACGACGGCGTCCTCGTCACCTTCCGCGACCACCCGCGGGGCAGCTTCGTCGGCGTCTACAACGTCACCCCCGAGTGGCGCTCGGTGCCGGCCTCCCGCCTGGCCGGGTACGGCGTGCTGGGCGCCGTTGACGTCCTGACGGGCACGGTCCCGGAGTGGTCTACGACGCTGGAGGGCGCGGGCGACGGGCTCGTCCCGGTGCCGCCCTACGCCGCCTGGTGGCTCGTGCGCGCCACGGACTGAGGCCGGGACACCACCAGCCCGCCGGGGCGGTGGGGCGCGCAGACGGTGGCCTGCGGGCGGCTGCCCCGATCGGGGCATCATGGCCCCATGACCAGTGACCTCGTGAGGAACCGGCCGAGTGCCCCCAGCACCGCCGTCGGTGCTGGGGGTGGCGCCACCGGCGGCGTCGCGAGCGACCGGCCCGCGCCCCTGCCCGCGCCGGGCGCCGTCTCCGCCCTGTCTGCGGATGACGGCCCCGACACGACCCTGCACCTCGCGACGCTGGACGCCGCCACACCCGCTGCGCTCCTGGCCGGTGAGATCTCCGCCGAGCAGGCCTCGCGCCCCCTGAGCGTCTTCGACCTCATGCGCATCGGCATCGGCCCCTCCTCGTCCCACACCGTGGGCCCCATGCGTGCGGGGCGGGCCTTCGCCGACGAGCTCGCGGCCGCCCTCGCCCCCGGAAAGGGGGCGTCCCCGCAGGCAGCCGGGCCAGCCGAGCAGCCCTGCGGTGACCCCACGTGCTCCGCCGCGCCCTCGTCCCTGCTGCCCGCGGGCCCTGACCAGGTCACCCGACTCACGGTCGAGCTCTACGGCTCCCTCGGCGCCACCGGCCGCGGGCACGCCACCGACCGCGCCGTCGTCATGGGGCTGGCGGGCTACGAGCCGCAGACGGTTCCCGCCGAGGTCTGTGCCCGGCAGATGGAGGAGGTCACCGCCGTCGGCACCCTCGCTGTTGACGGGGTCGGTGACATCCCCTTCGACCCGGCCACCGACATCCACTTCCTGCCCGGCCGTGTCCTGCCCTACCACGTCAACGGCATGACGCTCACCGCCTACTGCCCCTCTGGCCGGGAGGTCCTGCGCCGCACCTACTACTCGGTGGGCGGCGGCTTCGTCATGGAGGACGTCGGCGTGCCCGGAGCCCCGTCCATCCGTGCGCTCGCCACCGTCTCGAGCGCCGAGGCGCACGCGACGCCTGCCCCCTACCCCTTCTCCTCCTCCGTCCAGCTGCTCGCCATCTGCGAGCGCGAGGGCCTGCGTGTCTCCGACGTCGTGCGTGCCAACGAGGTCTCCGCGCGGAGCGAGGAGGAGGTCGATGCCTACCTCGACCGGCTGCGTGCGACCATGAACGCCTGCATCGAGGCGGGCATGGCGTGCGACGGTGTGCTGCCCGGCGGCCTCGGCGTCCAGCGGCGCGCCAAGGCCCTCCATGAGCGGCTCGTTGCCCAGGCCACTGGCCCTGCCGCCGCCTACACGCAGGCTGACCCCCTGCGCGGCATGGACTGGGTTGACCTGTTCGCCCTGGCCGTCAACGAGGAGAACGCGGCCGGCCGCCGCGTCGTCACCGCCCCGACCAACGGGGCGGCCGGCATCGTCCCGGCGGTCATGCGCTACTACCAGGACTTCGTCCCCGGGGCCGACGACGACGGTGTGCGCCGCTTCCTGCTGGCGGCGACCGCCGTCGGCTCCCTCATCAAGATCAACGCCTCCATCGCCGGGGCGGAGGTCGGCTGCCAGGGGGAGGTGGGCTCGGCGTCGTCGATGGCGGCGGCCGGGCTCGCCGAGGCCCTGGGGGGCACCCCCGCGCAGGTTGAGAACGCCGCGGAGATCGCGATGGAGCACAACCTGGGTCTCACCTGCGACCCGGTGGGCGGGTTGGTGCAGATCCCGTGCATCGAGCGCAACGCCGTGGCGGCGGTCAAGGCGATCAACGCTGCGCGCATGGCCCTGTGGGGCGAGGGTCGGCACGCGGTCTCCCTCGACACGGTGATCGAGACGATGCGCCAGACCGGCGAGGACATGCTCGCCAAGTACAAGGAGACGAGCCGCGGCGGCCTGGCCGTCAACGTCGTCGAGTGCTGAGCGCGCGCCGCCCCGGCCCCCGCGCCGCCCCTGCGCCCGCCCCGCCCCGCCGTCGTCCCGCCGTCGAACTCCTCGGTTTGCGCGCGAACGTACGGCAGAACCCCAGGGAGTTCGCACGCAAACCGAGGAGTTGGACGGGGAGTGGCGTGTCCCCTCACTCGTAGTGGAAGCGGCAGGAGGCGACGAGGACGGTGCCGTCCTCGTCGATACGGTAGACAAGCCGGTGCTCGTCGGTGATCCGGCGCGACCAGTATCCGGAGAGCTGGAACCGCAGCGGCTCCGGCTTGCCGATGCCCACGTTCCCGCCGCGCTGGATGTCGCGCAGCAGCCGATTGATCCGTTTGAGGACGGTGCGGTCCGCCGCCTGCCACCACAGGTAGTCGTCCCAGGCGTCGTCGTCCCAGGTCAACGCACGTCAGTCGTCCTCGATGAGCCCGTGCTCGGCACCGTGGCCGTTCTCAAGCCGTTCGATCGAGGCGAGCAGGCGACGGGCGTTGACGGGGTTGCGCATGAGGTAGTCGGTTTCCTTGAGGGACTGGTACTCCGCCAGGGAGACGATGACGGCGGGTTCATGGCCGGCGCGGGTGATGACGACCTCCTCGCAGTCGTCAACGACCGAGTCGAGGACCTCAGCGTAGCGGGCGCGGGACTCGGTGTAGGTCATCGTCCTCACGGGCGCTCCTCATCGTGTATGCCATACCCAGACACGTACAGGATACTGGACATATCGAGTCGTTGCGAGAGCGCCTGCCAGCGCCGACTCCGTTCGGCTCCACCGCCCCGCCCCGGCCCACGCCGAACTCCTCGGTTTGCGCTCGAACTCCCTGGGCGAACCCCGTGGTTTCGAGCGCAAACCGAGGAGGTGGGCGGATGGTGTAGCGGTACACCAAGAACCTGGCACAATGGCGCGGTGACCGAGACCCGCCAGCGACCCACGTCGAGCCCCGCCCAGGCCGCCCCCGCCCGTCAGTGGTGGCACGACGCCGTCATCTACCAGGTCTACCCCCGCTCCTTCGCGGACCTTGACGGCAACGGCACCGGCGACCTCCGGGGCATCACGAGCCGCGTGCCCTACCTGAGCGCGCTCGGTGTGGACGCCGTGTGGCTGTCCCCCTTCTACCCCTCCGCCCTCGCCGACGGCGGCTACGACGTGGACGACCACCGCGACGTCGCCCCCGAGATCGGCACGATGGCCGACTTCGACGAGATGGTTGCCGCGCTGCACAGCGCGGGCATCCGCGTCCTCGTGGACATCGTCCCCAACCACACCTCCAACCGTCACGCCTGGTTCCGTGCGGCCCTCGCCGGTGGTCCCGACGCCCCGGAGCGGCGCCTGTACATCGTCCGCGAGGGCAAGGGCTCCGACGGCGAGCTGCCTCCCAACGACTGGTGCTCCCTGTTCGGCGGCTCCATCTGGGAGCGCATCGACGACCTCGACGACGCCGGCCGTCCCCTCACCGGCCCTGGGACCGGCCGCCCGTTCCAGTGGTACATGCACATCTTCGCGCCTGAGCAGCCGGACCTGAACTGGGAGGAGCCGACCGTCCACGCGGACCTCATCGAGACCCTGCGCCTGTGGAGCGACCACGGCGTTGACGGCTTCCGCATCGACGTCGCCCTGGGCATGACGAAGGACCTGAGCCAGCTGGACCGGCCCTGGTCCGAGCTGCCCTGGCCGCTGACCGCCGACGGCTCCCACCCGCTGCTCGACCGCGACGAGGTCCACGACATCTACGCCGAGTGGCGCCCGGTCCTCGAGGCCTACGACCCGCCCCGCTTCGCCGTGGCCGAGGCCGGTGTCGCGCCCGAGCGCCGCGCCGCCTACGCGCGCAGCGTGGGCCAGGCCTTCAACTTCCAGATGCAGGACGCGGACTTCACCTCCGCCTCCTACGAGTGGGCGATTCGCGCGGGGCTCGCGGACCTGGCCAGCTGCGGCTCGACCACCTGGGTCCTGGGCTGCCACGACGTCGTGCGCGTCGCCAGCCGCTACGGCTTCGACCCCGCCGGGCTGCCCGCTGAGCAGGACGGTGAGCACGCGGGCGGGCGCACGTCCCGGACGACAGACGCCCAGGGCGACGTCTTCGGGCGCTCGCTGGAGCTGGCGCGCCGCTGGCTCCTCGCCGACGGCGACGACCCCCTGGCCCGTTACGACGCCGCCGCGGGCCGCCGTCGGGCCGCCGCCGGGGCCCTCGCCGTCATGGCGCTGCCGGGCTCGATGTACGTGTGGCAGGGCGACGAGCTTGGCCTGCCGGAGGTCCCCGACATCCCGGAGGAGCGGCTGCAGGACCCGATCGCCAGGCGCAACCGCGCCGTGGAGAAGGGGCGCGACGGGTGCCGTGTGCCGCTGCCGTGGACGGCTCGCGGTGCCTCCTGCGGCTTCGGTCCCGACGGCGGGGCACAGCCGCACCTGCCGCAGCCCTCGTGGTGGGGTGAGCTGTCGGTCGAGAGCCAGGAGGGCCAGGAGGACTCCGTCCTGTCCGTCTACCGCCGGGGGCTCGCAGCCCGTCGCGCGCTGGTGGCCAGCGGCGTTGGCGACGAGCTCAGGTGGGTGCGCCGGGAGGAGGGCGTGCTCGCCTTCGCCCGCGGTGCGGTGCAGTCCTGGACCGCCTTCGGTGCGCAGGTCGAGCTGCCGCAGGGACGGGTCCTCGTCTCCTCCGCCCCTGTCCAGGAGCGCGTGGGCGCCGACGGCCGGACGGTCCAGGTCCTGCCCGCCGACGCCACCGCCTGGGTGCACGTCGGGCCCTGAGCCCTCACGCGGGGCCCTGGTCCCGGAAGGCCGGGTCTCAGCGTGAGGACCCAGTGACTCGGGGGCCGCTGTCAGAAGCCTGCGCGCGCGCCGGCAGAGCCACCGGAGCCACCGGGACCGCCGGAGCCACCGGGGCCGCCTCCCATGGCGCCGGGCCCGCCGCCCATGCCGGCGCTGAGCGCGGAGGCCGACGCGATGAAGGATCCCCCCGACGTCGTCGATACCGTGTACGAGACGGCCTCGGTCAGCCCCAGCACGGTGACGCTGCTGTCGGAGACCGTCGAGGTCACGGACCAGCTCGTCCCGTCGTCGCCCGTGACCGTGAGCGTGTCACCCGCCGCGACCGCCAGCGAGCCGGTGACGCCGACCAGCTGGCTCTCGCCGTTGACATCCACCGAGCCGTCCATGGCGCCGGCCGCGCCCGAGATGAGCACCTGCCCGCCCGTGACGTATGCGGAGCCATTGGAGTCGATGCCGTCGGAGGCGGCGAAGTCCACCTGGACGGTGCCGCCGGAGACCGTGAGCACGGAGCCGTCGTCGGCCTCGGAGTCCGCGGTCTCGTAGCCCTCGATCGTGTAGTCGCCGTTGGAGGCGTTGATCCCGTCGTCGCCGGAGCTGATGGACAGCTCGCCGCCGGTGACCGTGACGAAGGCCCCCTGGATCCCCTCGTCGGCGGCGTCGATGCGCACGCTCCCCGAGGACTGGGCGTAGGCGACGCCGGCGTTGACGCCCTTCGGGGACTCCTCAGCCCCCTCCCCAACGGCCTGGGCCTGCCCGCCCCCGGCCGTGATGGTCACCGTGGCGCCGTCAACGACGACGTCGGTGGTCGCGGCGATGCCGTCATCGCCCGAGGTGATGGTGACCCGTGCGGCGCCGAGCGCCACGAAGCCCTTGGTCTCGTCGTTGTCCTCGGTGGACTTCAGGCCGTCGCCTCCTGCCGTGACCGTGAGCGTCCCGCCGGCGACCAGCAGCCAGTCCTTGCCGCGCAGGCCGTCGTCGGCGGCCTTGACGGTGATGACCGGATCCCCGGTGACCGCCAGGCCGTTGGTCGAGGAGATGGCGTCATTCGACTGGCCGGTGACGGTGAGCGAGCCGGTGCCGGTGAGGGTGAGCGTGTCAGAGGAGTACAGGGCGGCGGTGGGCGCGTCCTCACTGGTGTCGGCGTAGGCCGCCCCGTCCGTCAGCGTGTTCGTGCTGTCCTTGGCCAGGACGACGACGCTGCCCGCGTCCTGGATGTTGACCGCGGCGCCGTCCGCGTTGCTGATCGAGGCCCCGTCGAGGACGAGGACGACGTCGGCACCCTCGGCGTTGACGACGACCTCGCCGTCGTCGAGGGTCCCGGTCAGGACGTAGGTGCCCGAGCCGGTGACCGTCACGGTGGTGCCGTCCACCTTCACGAGGGAGGAGGCGCTGCCGGAGGCGGTGACGGAGCTGCCGTTGAGCGTGATGGTTGTGGCGGTGGTGGCGTCATAGGTGCCCTTCTCGTAGCGGGCGCCTGCGGCGACGGCCTCAGAGGTGTCGGCGTTGGCGGCGAGCACGGTGGCGGCGTCGGCGCCTGCGGTGGCCTGGCGCACGGCGGCGGATATGGTGGTCCAGGTCGTTCCTGAGTCCTGAGCGCTGGCGTTGGTTGCGGCGACGGCCTGCGTGGCGGTGTCTGAGGCTCCGCTCGTGCTGGCCACAGTGCTGCCGCAGGCGGCGACGAGGGCGATGGCGGCCAGGGCGGCGATGGCCCCGGTGGCCCGGCGGTGGGAGGCGCGGCGGGCGTTCCGGCTGGAGCGGCGGGTCAGGGTCGGTGTCATGGTGAGGCTCCTTTGGTGCGCGGTGGTCCGCGTTGGTGACGGCTCCGAGTCAATGCGGCAGTCCTATGAGGACGCTGTGCGCAGGGTGTTCCTGAGGCATGAGGTGGCGGGGCGTCGGCGTGTGAGGCTGGAACCAGTGGCACGGGCGTCTGCACCACAGCCAGCCCGGTCTCCGACCGCCCGGAGCGCGGCCTGGAGGTCCTGGCGCATGACGCGGTGCCATTTGTTCGAGGGCAGGCCGGGGTGCAGGAGCGCCAGGCCAGTGGCGTACTTCGAGACCCTCGTGGGCCGGTGGCCCGCCGCCCACAGCAGCCTGTCGGCGGGCCCGGGCGCCGCAGGGTTCTTCGTCTCGACAACGGCGAGGTCCCCGGCTGGCACGTCGCCTGCCACGCGCCCGGTGAGGTCCTGCCAGGCGAGGCAGGTGTCGAGGGTGAGGCGGGCGCTCGCGGCCGGCAGGTGGACGGTGGTGCGCTCGTAGGTGGTTCCCATGACGGGGACCAGCGTCTCGACCAGGTGGTGGGGGACGGCGCTGACCTGTGCGGCAGCGAGCTGCGCGGCCACGAAGTCACGGCCCTCGCGGGTGAGGACCTCGGCGGAGCCGGCGTCGTAGGCCAGGCGCTTCTTGACAGTGGCGCCCCGGGCCCCGCGGGTCTTGACCTCGAGGAAGCACAGCCCGGAGTCGAGGTAGGTGCGGGTGCGGACCTTGAAGCGGCGGCGGCGCTTGCGGGCTGCCAGCAGGTAGGAGTCGAGCGCAGGGGTGTCGAAGTAGACGGAGGCGTAGTGCGCGAAGGTAGCGCCCGCGATGGACAGGACGCGTGCCTGGCCGGTCAGGGAGTCGAGGAGGCCCTGCGCGGCTGTGGCCGGGACGAGGTACTTGCGGTCCACCCGCGTCAGGAGCCCGGCGACGGCGTTGAGCTCGTCCAGGCTCATCCTCTCGAGGTGGCTCGTATCCAGGGGGCTGGGGGTCATGGCTCCCCCTGCGGGGGGGGGGTGCTCTCGCTGGTGGTCGGTGTCGGATGCGCCCGGTCGGAGGCGCCCGGGCCAGTGGCAGCGCGGCGGTCAGCAGCCGACGGCAAGCGCCTCGCGGCGACGGGCGGCGCGCGCGTCCTGCACCGGGGCGATGGAGGCAGCAAGCGGCGCGACGGCGCAGGCCCGCTCCTGCTGGGCGGGGCCGCTGCGTCCGGCGGCCCCGGCGGCCGTGGCGCGGTCGCGCGTGAGGACGTAGCGCACATCGACGAGCGTGGTGTCGTTGACCATGTCGAGGCGCTGGACCTCGAAGGAGCGCACCCTGGCGCCGAGCAGGTCCTCCAGGTGGGTGACGAGCGCCTGCTCGTCGGTGATGGCCCGGTCGATCATGACCACCTGGTGGCGGTTGCGGCACAGGAGGACGGGGGCGTCGGCGACGGCGAGGGACAGGACGACGAGTGCCATGAGGGCCACGGCCAGGGCCAGGGGCGCCGTCCGGATGCCGCCGAGGAGGCCGAGCGCGAGGGAGGCGAAGAAGTAGGCGACCTCGTGCTGGCTCAGCTCGGTCGAGCGCAGACGGATGATCGACAGCACGCCGAAGAGCCCCAGTCCCAGCCCGGCGCCCACTGAGCTGGTGGACAGCAGCGTGGTGACGGCGAGGACGCCGGTGTTGACGCCGAGGTAGGCGACGATGAAGGCGAGGGCGGTGGTGCTCATGCTGGGTCCTGACGGTGGGGTCTCCCGGTGGCGACGGCCCCGGGCGGGTTGACCATCAGCCAAGACGGTGAGCCTGTGACCGGGCTGTGATGAGCATGTCCCTCAGGCATGGGTCTGGCCTCGGTGAGGGCCCGGCGCCGGCCGGGTCACCTCCCCGTCAGGCCTGGGCGAGGCGCATGTCCCCCGGCCTGATCCACCCGCGCCGGCGCATCACCTCACTCAGGCCAAGTGTGAGCAGGGCCGGGGCGAGGAACTGGAAGCCGAGGATGATTGCCCACAGGGCGGTGGGCGACGTCGTCGGCGCCATGGTCTGCCACGTCATGATCTGGCCGACCAGGCCGGCGGACCCCATGCCGGAGCCGACCGCGTTGGACTCCATGCCGATGAGGGTGGTGGACACGGGACCGAGGATCGCGGAGGCCAGTGTCGGGGGCACCCAGATGAGGGGGTGGCGCACGATGTTGGGCACCTGCAGCATGGAGGTGCCCAGACCCTGTGCGAGCAGCCCGGACCAGCGGTTCTCGCGGAAGGAGGCCACGGCGAAGCCGACCATCTGGGTGGTGCAGCCGATGGTGGCGGCTCCGGCGGCGAGCCCTGACAGACCGAGGATGACGCCCAGCGCGGCGGAGGAGATCGGCAGGGTGAGGACCATGCCCATGACGACGGCGACGACGGCGCCCATGAGCAGGGGCTGGCGCTCAGTTCCCCAGTTGACGACCTGGCCGAGCGCGGTCATGGCCGCGGAGATCGGGGGGCCAACGAGCAGGCCGACTCCGCCGCCGGTGACGACAGTGGCCAGTGGCGTGACGAGCAGGTCGAGGGGGGTGCGCCCGGAGACGAGGCGGCCGACCTCGATGGCCGTGTAGGCGGCGATGAAGGCGCCGAGGGGTTCTCCGGGGCCGCGCAGAAGGAGCGCTGCCCCGGCGTCGTCGGAGTACAGGGCGCTGCCGGACAGGAGGGTGGCTGCGTGGGCGCCGACCTGACCGACCACGGCTGCGCTCACGGTGGTGAAGGTGGAGGCCTTGAGCCGCAGGGCGGTGCCGATCCCGATGCCGGCGCCCGTGATGCTGGCGGCGACGCGGCCCAGAAGGGCACTGGTGGCGCCGAGCTCCCCGGGCAGGAGCCCACCGAGCTGGGTGAGGATCGTACCGATGATGAGGGTGGCGAAGAGGCCGTGGGCCATGCCGGTCAGGCCCTCGACGAAGATCCTGGTGGCAAGCGCGCGCAGGTGGTTCACAGGTGCTCCTGGGGTCGTGGCACAGTCAGACGGGTGTCTTGACACCTGGAGCCTAAGGCGTGGGAAGGCTGTCGGCCCGGGCTGCTCACTGTGAGTGTGGTGACACCAGGCCTGCCTGGGGGGCGCAGGAACGGGGCTCAGTCCTCGTGGACCAGGAGGCCGAGGGCGTCGAGGGCTGTGCTCACGGCGTCGAGGGTGGCCTCGTCGTCCGCCTCGACGGTGTGGAAGTGGTCGCCGTTGGTCAGCTGGGACAGCGGGGGGCTGGTGCGCAGCTGACCGAGCAGGTGGGCGATGTCCTCGTGGTCGCGGATGAGCAGGTCGACGGTGACCTGTCCGTAGGCGGCGTGGGGGATGCTCAGGTCGAGGAGGGTCCCGCCGGCGTCGATGATGGCGGCCAGCTCGGCCTCGACCTGCTCGGGTCCGTGCTGGACGTGGAAGGAGCGGCGCGCGCGCGTGCTCGGGCGCACGAGGACGTAGCCGCGGTTGGTGGCGCGGATCGCCTGTCCCGTGGCCCGCAGCAGGGCGACGTCGCCGACGACGATCTGGCGCGAGACGCCGAGCTCGTGCCCCAGGGTGGAGGCCGGGACGGGGGTGGTGGCGGCACTCAGACGGTCGAGGATCTGCTCGCGACGTCGTGCGGCTTCCATGGTCCTCCTTGTGGAGAGGGTGGGATATGGGGACGTTAACACGTCGGACGTCATGCGTGCGGGTGGAGGCTGTGGTGGTCCGGCGCCGAGGTGGCTGGCCGAGCGGGCGCCGGCCGGGGCGGGGCAGGGGCGCGACACGCCCGGGCGCGCGGCTGCGCGGGACGAGCTCCCGGCCTGTTGTCCCCAGGCTGGGGACCGGTGCGGAAGACGCCCTGGGGAGCAGTGCGGGCTCGAGCCCGAATTCGTGTCACACCCCGGTGTGACGATGTTTGCGCCGGTCCGGCCCTCCTCCGTCGGCCCCGTCCAAGGGGACGCCACAGGGGTGCCCGCGGGCCCGTCCACAGGTCCTCCGCGCCTGTCCACAGGAAAGGAGCGCGTCATGCACAGGTGGTGGCGAGACACATCATGTTGGGGTGCTGGCAGTCGCCAACCCCTAGGGGTAGTGTCTTACCTCGTAAGGCACCCCTGCCTTCCCGAGAACTACATCCGTGTGCTTACACGGCTGAGATCCCCCCGAGCGGGGGCTTGGCCTCAGCCCCGCACGGACACAGGAACCGACCCCGACCCCGACTGCCAGGAAGCGACTGACATGGCCATCACCGTCTACAGCAAGCCCAACTGCGTCCAGTGCAACGCCACCTACCGCGCCCTGGACAAGGCCGGCCTGGACTACAGCACGGTGGACCTCTCCGTCGACGCCGAGGCGCTCGCGCAGGTCAAGTCCCTCGGCTACGCCCAGGCACCCGTCGTCGTCGCGGGATCGGACCACTGGTCCGGCTTCCGCCCGGACAAGATCAAGTCCCTCGCTGCCGCCGTCGAGGCCGTCGCCATCTGACGCAGGTCACCTCGTGGCCTGCGCCCAGGAGCCTGACGGGCCCTTCGTCGTCTACTTCTCCTCCGTCTCGGAGAACACGCACCGGTTCGTGGCCAAGCTCGGCGTGCCCAGCGCGCGCATCCCGCTGCGCCCCACTCAGGAACCGCTCGTCGTGGACCGCGAGTACGTGCTGCTCGTGCCGACCTACGGCGGTGGCAACCGCAAGGGGGCCGTGCCCAAGCAGGTCATCAAGTTCCTCAACAACGAGCACAACCGCTCGCTGTGCCGGGGTGTCATCTCCTCCGGCAACACCAACTTCGGCGAGGCCTACTGCATCGCCGGAGACATCGTCTCCGCCAAGCTCGGCGTGCCCCACATGTACCGTTACGAGCTCCTTGGCACCCCCACCGACGTCGCACGCGTCACCGAAGGATTGGACACGTTTTGGCAGACACGCTGACGGACACCGGCTCGGAGTCGGTCCCCCCGGCCCTGGACTACCACGCCCTCAACGCCAAGCTGAACCTGTACGACGCGGACGGCAGGATCCAGTTCGACGCGGACCACGAGGCCGCACGCCAGTACTTCCTCCAGCACGTCAACCAGAACACGGTCTTCTTCCACGACCTCGAGGAGAAGCTGGAGTACCTGGTTGAGGAGGGCTACTACGAGAAGCACGTCCTGGACCGTTACGACCTCGATTTCATCAAGTCGGTCTTCAAGGCGGCCTACGCCCACAAGTTCCGCTTCGAGACCTTCCTCGGCGCCTTCAAGTACTACACCTCCTACACGCTCAAGACCTTCGACGGCAAGCGCTACCTCGAGCGCTTCGAGGACCGCGTCGCCATGGTGGCCCTGACCCTGGCCGCCGGCGACGAGCAGCTCGCCCTCGACCTCGTCGAGGAGATGATGACGGGCCGCTTCCAGCCCGCCACCCCCACCTTCCTCAACGAGGGCAAGGCCCAGCGTGGGGAGCCCGTCTCCTGCTTCCTCGTGCGCATCGAGGACAACATGGAGTCGATCGCGCGCGGCATCAACTCAGCCCTCCAGCTGTCCAAGCGCGGCGGCGGCGTGGCCCTGCTCCTGACCAACTTGCGCGAGATGGGGGCGCCCATCAAGCGCATCGAGAACCAGTCCAGCGGTGTCGTCCCGGTGATGAAGCTGCTCGAGGACTCCTTCTCCTACGCCAACCAGCTCGGTGCCCGCCAGGGAGCCGGCGCCGTCTACCTGCACGCGCACCACCCCGACATCATGCGGTTCCTCGACACCAAGCGCGAGAACGCTGACGAGAAGATCCGCATCAAGACGCTGTCCCTGGGTGTGGTCATCCCGGACATCACCTTCGAGCTCGCCCGCAACAAGGAGCCGATGTACCTCTTCAGCCCCTACGACGTCGAGCGCGTCTACGGGCTGCCCTTCGCGGACATCTCGGTGACCGAGAAGTACCGTGAGATGGTCGATGACCCGCGCATCAGGAAGACCAAGATCGACGCGCGGCAGTTCTTCCAGACCCTGGCGGAGATCCAGTTCGAGTCCGGCTACCCCTACGTCATGTACGAGGACACGGTCAACCGGGCCAACCCCGTCAAGGGCAAGGTCATCATGTCCAACCTGTGCTCCGAGATCCTCCAGGTCTCCGAGCCCAGCGTCCTCAACGAGGACCTCAGCTTTGCCCACGTCGGCAAGGACATCGCGTGCAACCTCGGCTCGCTCAACATCGCCAAGACGATGGACTCGCCGGACTTCATGCGCACGGTCCGCACGGCGGTGCGTGGCCTGACCGCCGTCTCCGACCAGGTGGACCTGCCCTCCGTGCCCTCCATCGACCGCGGCAACAAGGAGTCCCACGCCATCGGCCTGGGCCAGATGAACCTCCACGGGTTCCTCGCCCGTGAGCGGATCCTCTACGGTTCTGAGGAGGGCCTGGACTTCACCAACGTCTACTTCGCCTGCGTGCTCTACGCGGCCCTGACCGCCACCAACGAGCTCGCCGTGGAGCGCGGTGAGTCCTTCGTCGGCTTCGAGGAGTCCGACTACTACTCCGGCGCCTTCTTCGAGAAGTACACGACCCAGGACTTCGTGCCGGTGACCGAGCGAGTCAAGGAGATCTTTGAGCGCTCCTGCGTGCACGTGCCCACCCGCGAGGACTGGGCGGCGCTCGCGGCACGCATCAAGGAGGGTGGGATGTACAACCGCAACCTCCAGGCCGTGCCGCCGACCGGCTCGATCTCCTACATCAACAACTCCACGTCCTCGATCCACCCCATCGTCTCCAAGATCGAGATCCGTAAGGAGGGCAAGATCGGGCGGGTCTACTACCCGGCGCCCTACATGACCAACGACAACCTGGAGTACTACCAGGACGCCTACGAGATCGGCCCCGAGAAGATCATCGACACCTACGCCGCGGCCACCCAGCACGTGGACCAGGGTCTGAGCCTCACCCTGTTCTTCCCGGACACGGCCACGACGCGCGACGTCAACAAGGCCCAGATCTACGCCTGGCGCAAGGGCATCAAGACGCTCTACTACATCCGCCTGCGCCAGATGGCGCTGGAGGGCACCGAGGTCGAGGGCTGCGTCAGCTGCATGCTGTGAGCAAGGACGTGTGAGGCCCGTCCTCCTCGGCTCTGGCACACTGGGCGAGCCATCGCATGAACCAGCCGAGAGGACACACGTGTCTGCCCTGCCCCGACGCACCTTCACCCTGCTCTCCATCGCCACGGCTGCCGCCACGCTCGGTGCGTGCGGCTCGGAGGAGCCCTCCTCCGGGGCCACCACCGGCGCGGCCCCCAGCGTCATCATCGACGTGCGCACACCGGAGGAGTTCGCCGAGGGGCACATCGAGGGAGCCCTCAACATCGACGTCTCCTCCGACTCCTTCGGTGAGAGCATCGCCGCCCTCGACATGAGCGACTCCTACGGCGTCTACTGCCGCAGCGGCAACCGCTCGGCCCAGGCGGTGGCCCGCATGGAGGCCGCTGGCTTCACGGACGTCCACGACCTCGGCGGTCTCAAGGACGCCGCCACGGCCCTGGGACGCGAGATCGTCACCGACTAGCCCCGGCCGGGCGCCTGTGCCAGGTCGCCCTTCGCGACCGCGGGGACGGGGCCCAGGGGCCTCGGCTGAGTAGCCGAGGCCCGGCGGGAAGCTGTCCCGCAGCGGCCTGGCCGCGGGTCCGCTGCGGATCAGCCGGCCCGCCAGACCTCGTCGCAACGCTCCGCCGACGCCGCCACCAGCGCGGCGTTGGGCACGTCCACGGTCCTCACCCAGTGCGCAGCCTTCGCCCGGCTGCGCCCAAAGGCCTCGTGCCGGGCAATGAGACGCCGGATGAGCTCGTCCTGCGCGACGTCGAGCATGAGGAGCAGGTCGATCCGCCCACGAGCCCCGCGCCAGCCGTGCGCGTCGAGAGCCAGGTAGTTGCCCTCCGTGACGACGACGCCAGGCCCTGCCACCCGCGCGCCCGCCGCAACCGGCTCGTGCAGCTCCCTGCGGTACACGGGGACCAGGACCTCGGCTCCCGCACGCACCCGGTCCAGGGCCGCGAGGTAGCCCTCGACGTCGAAGGTGTCCGGAGCGCCCTTGCGTCCACGCCTACCCAGCTCGTCCAGGACGGCGTTGGACATGTGGAAGCCATCCATCGGCACGAAGCCCGCCAGGGCCCGCCGCCCGGCCAGCGCGGTGCACAGCGAGCCGGCGAGCGTCGACTTGCCGGAACCGGGCGCCCCCGTCAGCCCGACGACGAGCCGTGCGGGTGCGCCCTCCTGCGCCAGCTGCGCCGCGAGCCGGTCGACAAGGTTGTTGATGAGGGGGGCGATCTCGCCTGTCCGGACTGTGGGGCTCATGGGGTCATGATCCCAGCCATGCGGCTGGGCGCCGCCACTGCCGCGTACCCGTGTGCGTGATGGCACCTCGCCACTGTGTCAGGACCTGGGTCCCGGCTGGGCGCCGTCGGACCGACGGCGCCGGAGCGGGCGGGCAGGCAGCCCGCCGACACGGCTGTTTGATGGACGACGCAGCCGTAGCCTGTTTGGGTTAGCCATGCCGCGCGGTGCCCAGCGAGTGCCGTGCGCGGCTCTTCCGACGTCAGGAGACACCCCATGGCAGCGTCGTCCCCTTCAGCGCAGTCACCGTCCTCTCGTCCCCAGTCCCCCTCCTCCCCGGCGCCGACCCCGGATGAGGCGGGCTCGCCCGTCAGCCGCATCAACGCCCGGATCATCGGCATCTGCGTGGCCGCGGCCCTGGGCGGCTTCCTCTTCGGCTTCGACACGGCCGTCATCAACGGCG
This sequence comes from Actinomyces sp. W5033, assembly GCF_051303165.1. Lineage (NCBI taxonomy): Bacteria > Bacillati > Actinomycetota > Actinomycetes > Actinomycetales > Actinomycetaceae > Actinomyces > Actinomyces sp. W5033. The sequence goes on from NZ_JBPPGD010000006.1 coordinate 137,239, forward strand.
CCGTTGACGCCCTCTCCGACGAGTTCACCCTCAGTGCCGCCCTCAAGGGCTTCTCCGTGTCCTCAGCACTCATCGGCTGCACCGTGGGCGCCTGGTTCGCCGGGCCGGTCTCCAACCGGATGGGCCGCGTGCCCGTCATGCTCATCGCCGCCGTCATGTTCCTCGTCTCCGCGCTCGGTTCGGGGCTCGCCATCGGCGTCATCGACTTCATCGTGTGGCGGGTGGTAGGCGGCCTCGGGGTGGGTGCGGCCTCCGTCATCGCCCCGGCGTACATCGCCGAGGTCTCCCCGGCGAGTGTGCGCGGTCGGCTGGGCTCGCTCCAGCAACTGGCCATCGTCATCGGCATCTTCTCCTCCCTGCTGGCCGACGCCTGGTTGTCTGGCGAGGCGGGCGGTGCTGCCAACGAGCTGTGGCTGGGGATGGAGGCCTGGCGGTGGATGTTCATCGCGGAGGCCCTGCCGGCTGTCGTCTACGGGCTCTTCGCCTTCCGGCTGCCGGAGTCCCCGCGCTTCCTCGTGGCGCGCGGCGACTACGACAAGGCCTCCCAGGTGCTCTACGACTTCACCGGAATCGTCAACGTCAACCTCAAGATCGAGGAGATCCGCTCCACCATCGACTCCGAGAAGCGTGAGTCCCTCTCCGACCTGCGCGGGACGGCCTTCGGGCTCAAGCCGATCGTGTGGGTGGGCATCCTGCTGTCCGTCTTCCAGCAGTTCGTGGGCATCAACGTTATCTTCTACTACTCGACGACGTTGTGGCGCACAGTGGGCTTCGAGGAGTCTGACGCCCTGACCATCACCGTCATCACCTCGGTGACGAATATCGTCGTGACGATCCTGGCGATCCTCCTCGTGGACAAGGTAGGGCGCCGACCCATGCTGCTGGTCGGCTCGCTGTTCATGACCATCTCCCTGGGGATGATGGCTCTGGCCTTCTCCTTCGCCAGTACCAGCGGTGGGGAGGTGACCCTGGAGGCACCGTGGTCGCCCGTCGCGCTGGTGTCTGCCAACCTGTTCGTTGTCGCCTTCGGCGCCACCTGGGGGCCCTTGGTGTGGGTGCTGCTGGGCGAGATGTTCCCCAACCGGATCCGTGCCGGGGCACTGGCCGTGGCCGCCGCGGCCCAGTGGGTCGCGAACTTCTTCATCTCCACCACCTTCCCGACCTTCTCCAACATCAGCCTGACCTTCGCCTACGGCTTCTACGCCGTCTTCGCGCTGTTGTCGCTCGTCTTCGTCTCCCTGCGCGTGCCCGAGACCAAGGGCAAGGAGCTGGAGGAGATGGAGGACCTGGCGGTCTGAGGGAGCGCCCCCACAGGCTCGTCCCCTTGACTGAGGCGCTCTGGCCTGTGGGGCGCCGAACCTCGCCACCTGGGGCTGCGGGGCCAAGCCCGGGCTCTCCCAGCCGCTCACGACCACCCCCGCGGGCGAGGCGCGTGCCCTCAGTGCGGCGGCTGCGCCCTCGCTAGCATGAGGCGCAGCACGCCCGAGACCGCTCAGGCAGCTCGCGATCCGACCGGAGGAAACCCTATGCACGAGCCGATCAAGCTCATTGACCGCGTCCAGGCCATTAACTGGAACCGTCTTGAGGACGACAAGGACCTGGAGGTCTGGGACCGGCTCACCGGTAACTTCTGGCTCCCGGAGAAGGTGCCGCTGTCCAATGACGTGCAGTCCTGGGCCACGCTCAAGCCGGCCGAGCAGAACATGACGACCCGCGTCTTCACGGGCCTGACCCTCCTGGACACGATCCAGGGCACGGTGGGCGCCGTCTCCCTCATCCCGGACGCGCGCACCCCGCACGAGGAGGCCGTGCTTACCAACATCGCCTTCATGGAGTCGGTGCACGCGCGTTCCTACTCCTCGATCTTCTCCACGCTCATCTCCACCCAGGAGATCGACGAGGCCTTCCGCTGGTCGGAGGAGAACGAGCACCTGCAGACCAAGGCGCGCATCATCCTCGACTACTACCGCGGTGACGACCCGGACAAGCGCAAGGTCGCCTCGACGATGCTCGAGTCCTTCCTCTTCTACTCCGGTTTCTACGCGCCGATGTACTGGTCCAGCCACGCCAAGCTGACCAACACGGCCGACCTCATCCGCCTCATCATCCGTGACGAGGCGGTGCACGGCTACTACATCGGCTACAAGTACCAGCTGTCGGTGCGCGAGTCCTCCCCGCAGCGCCAGGCTGAGCTCAAGGACTACACCTTCGACCTGCTCATGGAGCTCTACGACAACGAGGAGTCCTACACCGAGAGCCTCTACGACGAGCTCGGCCTGACCGAGGACGTCAAGAAGTTCCTGCGCTACAACGCCAACAAGGCGCTGATGAACCTCGGCTACGAGGCGCTGTTCCCGGCGGAGACCACGGACGTCAACCCGGCGATCATCGCCTCCCTGTCCCCGAACGCGGACGAGAACCACGACTTCTTCTCCGGCTCGGGCTCCTCCTACGTCATCGGCACCGCCGAGGCCACCGAGGACGAGGACTGGGACTTCTGACACCCAGGGCCGGCGTCGCGCCTGTGCACAGGCGCCGACTCCGACCACCTCTGTAAACAGACATGTCCACAGCCTCGATGTCACACAAGGGTCCGTTGTGTGACATCGAGGCTGTGGATGTATCGCATAACGCTGCTTAGACTGACATCGTGGACGTGACGATGTTCAGGAACCCTGCGATGGGACAGCTCGTCAACATCTCGGGCTCCGACCCCCTGCGGGGACCCTGGCAGCACCAGGCCTTCATCCCCGTCGCCCTTCCTCAGGCGGAGCCGCAGCTGGCCGGCGTCACCTACCGGGCCGTGGCCGCGGCCGGACGCGCCCTCGCCGCACTGGATGCCACCGCGCGTCAGCTCCCCAACCCCTACCTGCTGCGCACGCCCTCCCTGCGCAGGGAGGCGCAGGCCACCTCCGCCCTTGAGGGAACCTACGCTCCGCTCGCCGAGGTCCTCACCGCCGACGACGAGTCCCCCGCCACGGCGGAGATGGCCGAGATCCTCAACTATGTCGCCATGGCTCGCACGGGCTTTGAATGGGTGCAGCAGGAGCGACCACTGACCCTGGGACTCCTGGAGGACCTTCAGGGCCGACTCATGCAGGGAACCCCTCTCGAGGCCGAGTCTGGGCGGCTGCGCACCGGCCAGGTCGTCATTGGCAGGAAGGTGGGTGCCGGCCCTGACCTCACCCCCATCGAGGCCGCACGATTCGTCCCGGTGCCCCCGGGCGACCAGCTGCGTGCCGGCATGGAGGCGCTGCTCGACTGGATCGGCACCGACCACACCGAGCACATCGACCCCGTCGTCGTCGCCGGCATGGCCCACTACCAGTTCGAGACCCTCCACCCCTTCCGTGACGGGAACGGTCGACTTGGGCGCTACCTCATCGTCCTGACCCTGTTGCGCCACGGTCTGCTGTCCGAGCCCACCCTCACGGTCTCACCCTGGTTCGAAGCGCGTCGCGCCGAGTACTACGACGCCCTGCTGGGTGTGAGCACCGACGGCGACTGGGACACCTTCCTCACCTTCTTCGCCCACGGGCTCGCTAAGGCCGCCGGGGCGACCCGTCAGCAGATGCTCTCGCTCGTCGAGGTCCGCCAGACGCTGAGGGAACGGGTGCGGGGCTCCCGCCTGCGCTCGGCCCACGCCCTGTCCGTCGTCGACCTCGCCGTCGCCCACCCGTCCTTCACGGTCCGGACGGTCGAGAGGGAGACAGGAGTGTCCTACGGAAGGGCCAACACGCTGGTCGGTCAGCTCGTTGATCTCGGCATCCTGGAGGAGGTGGGCCGAGGAGCGGGCACGCGGCGCTTCGCCGCGCCGGAGGTGCTGCGCGTCCTGCTCGGCGGCGCCTGACGCCGTCGGGCCGCCACCGCAGGGCGTTGGTAGCCTGCGGGCGTGAGTGAGTACTTCGTGGGCAGGCCCGGCCTCGGTGACGCCGAGGACCCGGTGGAGCCGCCTCTTGCCGGGACGGTTTCCGACGGCGCGTCCCAGGACCCTGAGGCTCCGACCGGTCCCCGCCACGTCCGCTTCGGCGTGCCCTTCAACGGCGTCGTGCCCCTGTGGCACGACGGCACCGATATTGAGTGGTACCGCCCCACCGACGGAACTGACCTCACTCACGTGCTGGGCCTGGGCCACGTCGAGACCGAGCCGGGTCCCTCTCCGACGCCGGCCGGCTGGGTGGAGCGCGTCGAGACGGGCACGCTCCTGCCTGCCCGCGACGGTGGGACCGGACCCGTCCTCCTGCTGCGGGCGGCCTCGCCGTCGGGACGCCGGGCTGTCAACGACCCGGGTGACGGTGCCCGGGTGCCACTCGGCCCGCCCCTGACCGTTCAGGAGGCGATGGGGGCGAGCGCTGCCGACTTCGACATCACCGGTTTCAGTGTGCACGTCGCCCGGCTCATGCTGCGGGCTGCCCGCGACGGTGCCATCCTCCTGTTCACGCTGCGGGCCCCACGCGACCCGGAGGCCCACCACCTGCTGTCCGTGCCCAGCGAGGTCGGTGCCGACGCCGTCATGCGCTTCCACCTGGGGACCCTGCTCGACGTCAGCACCACCGCCTGGGCGCAGGCCACCCACCAGGACGGCATGACCCTGCTGGATCTCGAGGTGCCCTACTCGACCCTCGTGAGCCAGGCGCAGGGCGAGGAGGGGCTCGACGTCGAGCGGCTGGTCGCCATGGCCCAGCCCGTGGTCGACGCGGTCCTGGCTCCCGGCTTCCCCTTCGCGCTCGGCTGCTCCTTCATCGTGCCGGAATGAGGCGTGGACCACGGCGGTGATGTGCCGTTAGGCCCGCTGCCGAGCCCGTTGCGGAGAGAACATCAGACCATGCTCTCCCTCACCCAGAACATCGACTACCACGCTGGCTACGCCGTCACCCGCACCGGCGAGGCGCGTCGCCCTCTTCCCTTCCTCGTCTCCTCCATGCTCGGTGGCGCCTTCATCGGCCTGGCCGACGTCTTCATGTTCACGGCGGCCGGCCCCTTCCGGCAGGCCGGTGACCCCTGGTTCCCCCTCGTGTCCGGCGCGGTGTTCGGCATGGGCCTCATCCTGTGCGTCTTCGCCGGTGGGGAGCTCGCGACGAGCGCGATGATGGTCTTCACCGTCGGGGCCGTGCGCCGCACGATCAGCTGGGCCCGAGCGGGCGGTGTCCTGATGCTCATCGGGCGGTGTCCTGATGCTCATGCTGCTGGGCAACCTGCTGGGGGCCGTCGTGCTGTCGCTGCTGGTGCACTGGGCGGGCGTCGTCGAGCCCGGGACGGCTGCGGGCGCCTTCGTTGAGTACGCCGTCCACCACAAGGGCATCGACTACTCGGTGCCCGAGATGCTCACCCGCGGCATCCTGTGCAACATCCTCGTGTGCCTGGCGATCTGGTGGGCCACCCGCTCCACGAGCGAGGGCTCGAAGATCATCGCGATGGCCTGGTGCATGGCCGCCTTCGTCACCAGCGGCTTCGAGCACGTCGTGGCAAACATGACGACCTTCTCCCTGGGTCTGCTCGAGGGCTACGAGGCGGCCACGCTGGTGAACGCGGCGCGCAACCTCCTCGTCGTCGGCCTGGGCAACATCATCGGAGGCGCGGTCTTCGTCGGCTGCGCCTACCTCGTGGCCCACAAGGCGGAGGCGGGAGCCGAGGAGGCTCGAGCTGAGGCCGGCCTCCCGGTTGGTCACTGAGTGCGATGACGCTCCGGGGCCGGTGCGTCTGCCGACCCCGGAGCCGGGCCCGTGTCCTTGACCCTTCGGGGCCTGGTGGGGCACACTGGGCCTTGCCCCCGCATCACGATGCGGTGTGGAAGTAAACGCCGGAGTTCCTGTGAGGTCATAGGGCCCGGCGTTCGCGCTGTCTGCGGTGCTGTCTACGCCAGGCTCACGTGCTCGACCCGGACCCTGTGGCCCAGGTGCTCCCAGGCGCGGGCGTCACCGGCCAGAGCGTCACCGTAGGCGCCCAGCACCTGGTCGGGCACCCACAGACGCGGCTCGGCGGGGACGCCGGCGACCTCGACCTAATCAGCATGAGGGCTGCTGGGCTGACCGCTAGCGCGACCGTTCCGTATGGACAATATGAGGGCAAGTAGGTAGGTTCACCGTATGGAGACTCCCCCTCACGTCTCGCAGGCTCCATGGATCACATTCAGTTACCAGGCCACTCTCAGCCCACTGTGGGCGCACCTTGGAGAGGCGTACTCCAAGTGTCAGCACCTGGTTGGCACGCCACTGCAACCACAGTTGGCAACCAACCTCGCTGGCGTCTACATGCGCAAGGGCGCACTCGCCACCACCGCCATCGAAGGTAATACGCTCACCGAGGAAGACGTGGAGCGTATATTCGTCGGCGGTAAGAACCTACCGCCCTCGCAGGCATATCTGCAGCGGGAGGTGGACAACGTCCTGACAGCTCTACGGGAGATCGACGCCGACCCACACCGTGGCACCTTCCGCCTATCGGTCGACTGGCTCAAGCGGGCCAACGTCAAGATCCTCGACGGACTTGCCTGCGACGACCACGTCACGCCCGGTGAGTACAGCACCGTCCAACTCATCGTCGGCTCGCCCTACAAGCCGCCCTCACCGCAATACACCCCATACCTGGTGGATCGTCTGTGCGAGTGGATCAACCATGACTTCCTGGAGCTGGCTGCCCGTAGGGACACGCCCGATGACCAGCGGTTCTACCTGGCATTCCTCGCGGCCGCCCTCACACACCTGTATATCGCATGGATTCACCCGTTCGGGGACGGCAACGGGCGCACTGCGCGCCTGGCACAGGTCGCGATCCTCGCCTCGTCCGGGATGGTGCCGTGGGTGAGCACCAATCTGCTGTCGGACTTCTATAACCGGACGCGCAGCGAGTACTACCGGCGTCTTGACATCGCATCCAAGAAGGACGACGTGACGGGGTTCCTGGCCTATTCGGCCCAGGGGTTCGTCGATATGCTGCGTGAGCAAATCGAACAGGTTCAGGCTAAGCAACGGTGGATCGCGTGGGTCAACTACGTTCACGAACAGATGCACGACGAGCCAAGCGGCAGGACGAAAGACCGTCGTCGAGACCTGGCACTCGCTATGGACGAGACGCCCAGGACTCGCAAGGAGCTCACACGGCTGACGCCTGACCTGGCCGCCGCCTACCTGGGTACCGAGCGCACACTCTCCCGCGACCTGCTCAGGCTCAGCAAGCTAGGACTGATTCATCATGTCGAGCGTGGGCAGTGGATCGCCAACATGTCGCTTATCGACGCCTTCCGTCCGTAGCGCGTTCTGATAGACGCAGTTCTGGGGCACACGTATGCCCAGCTGCTACCCCGACACCACGTAGCGCGCTGGTCCCGTGTCCCGCCCACAGGGGTTCTGAAAACCCTCAGGAGAGGCGCACCCGCGCCCCTGCCCACGCGCTACGCGCAAGAAACCCGGCGGTCCAACTCTTCGTTGGAACACCGGGCCTCCTGGTGGCGGTAGTGCTGGGATTCGAACCCAGGGTGGCTATGAACCACACAGACTTTCGAGATCTGCACCTTCGGCCGCTCGGACACACTACCTCGGAGATCGAGGGTACACGGATGAACCCCTCACACCCAATCCCGTGGCCCTGCGACCTCGCTCACGCACTCAGTCCTCGGGCACCTCCCGTACCGTGCGCGCCGGCACCCCGGCCACCACGGTCCGTGCGGGTACGTCCTTGGTCACGACCGCGCCCGCAGCCACCACCGCGCCGTCGCCAATGGTGACACCTGCGAGCACCGTGACGTTCGCGCCGATCCACACGTCCTGACCGATGCGGATCGGGGCGGGGATCGTGTCACCGCGCCGGGTGACGGACAGGTCGTGGTTGAGGGTCGCGAGCACGACGTTGTGCCCAATGAGGCTGCGAGCCCCGATCCAGATGCCGCCCTGGTCCTGGAAGCGGCACCCCGAGTTGATGAACACGCCTTCAGAGACGTGGATGTTGCGGCCGAAGTCCGTCGTGAAGGGCGGGAAGATGCCCAACCCCTCCGGCGCCCCCTCCCCGGTGATCCGCCCGAAGAGCTCGGCCCGCTCAGCCGGGTCCAGGTACTCGGAGCTCAGGCGCGCGGTCAGCCGCCGGCTCTCCTCCCCGACGGCGACCATGAAGGCGTGCACCTCCTCGTCGTGCGGCAGGGCCTGTCCGCGTGCCGTCATCTCAAGGAACCGCTCAAGAGTCATCTCTTCCACCGCATGTGCCACACGGCAAGAGCATCTGCCGCCTCGGGCCTTGAACGGCCGCCAACGCTGGCCCGCGCCCGTGCCGCTGGTCACCACCGACGTGCGAGGCTGGTTCCGTGACCCTGACCGACGAGCGCTACGGCGCCGCCATGGACCGAGCCCTCGACCTCGCCCGGGCCGCCGGTGAGCAGGGCGAGGTACCCGTGGGCGCCGTCGTCCTCGCCCCCGACGGCCGGGTCCTGGCCGAGGCAGCCAACGCCCGCGAGGTCGAGCACGACCCCACTGCCCACGCCGAGGTCCGCGCGCTCAGGGCCGCGGGCGCCGTCCTGGGTGACTCGCACCTGGACGGATGCACGCTCGTCGTCACCCTGGAGCCCTGCACGATGTGCGCGGGGGCCATCCAGCTCGCCCGCCTCGCCACCGTGGTCCTGGGGGCCTGGGAGCCGCGCACCGGCGCCTGTGGCAGCGTGCGTGACGTCCTGCGGGATGCGCGCGCGAACCACCGTGTCGAGGTCCTCGCCGGGCTGCGTGCCGCAGAGTCCGAGGCCCTGCTGCGCTCCTTCTTCTCCGAGCGGCGCTGACCCCTGGACGACGGCGCGGGCAGCGACTGCGCCGTAGGCTGTGCCCATGCGCCTGCACGTTGCCGACCACCCGCTTATCGACCACAAGCTCTCCGTCCTGCGCGACGAGACGACCCCCTCCGCGGTCTTCCGTCAGCTCGTCGACGAGCTCGTCACCCTCCTGGCCTACGAGGCCACCCGTGAGGTGCGTACCGAGGAGGTCAGCATCCAGACCCCGGTCGCCGTCGCCCAGTGCCGCCGCATCGCGGACCCCCGCCCCATCGTCGTGCCGATCCTGCGTGCCGGGCTCGGCATGCTCGAGGGCATGACCCGTCTCCTGCCCACCGCTGAGGTCGGCTTCCTGGGCATGAAGCGCGACGAGGACACCCTCGAGATCGAGACCTACGCCAACCGGCTCCCGGACGACCTCTCCGGACGCCAGTGCTTCGTTGTCGATCCCATGCTCGCCACGGGCCACACGCTCATCGCCGCCATCGAGTACCTGCTCGCCCACGGTGCCCGGGACGTCACCGCCCTGTGCCTCATCGCCGCCCCCGAGGGCTTGACAACCCTCGAGGAGGCCATTGGCGGCCGCGCCAACGTCACCATCGTCACCGCCCACGTCGATGAGCGCCTCAATGACAAGGCCTACATCGTCCCCGGCCTCGGTGACGCCGGCGACCGCCTGTACGGCATCGTTGACTGACGCCCTGCCCCCCCTGACGCCGCTGGCACCCTGACGCACGCATGGCTGGCGCCTCGGGCCGCCGCCCCGCGCCCTCGCCGTCACGCGGGGCGGCGGCAAGCGCACGGACCCCCGCCTCCTTGGAGGCGGGGGTCCGTGCGTGTGGGACTCGAGCCGGGTCGCCAGGGACCCGGACGGGGGTCTCAGAAGGCGGCGACGACGGAGCCGTCCGTCCAGCGCTCGGCGATCCAGGCGCCGAACTCGGGGGAGGTCATGAGGCCAGCAAGCGTCTTGAGAGCCTCGTTGTCCTTGTCAGCGGTGCGCACGACGAGCTGGTTGACGTAGGGGGAGCCAGCGGCCTTCTCCAGGAGGAGGGCGTCCCTGGAGGGGGTCAGCCCGGCGTCGATGGCGTAGTTGCCGTTGAGGACGACGGCGCCGACGTTCGCGTCCGTCATGGTCGTGGCGACCTGCTCGCCGGCGACCGTGACGATCTTGAGGTTCTTGGGGTTGCTCTTGATGTCGAGGTCGGAGGGCATCTCCACGGAGGCGTCCAGGGTGATGAGGCCAGCGGACTCGAGCAGCTTGAGCCCGCGGGCGGCGTTCGCCGGGTCGCTGTTGAGGGTGATGGAGGAGCCGTCGGCGATCTCGTCGATGCTCTTGGCCGTGGCGGAGTAGATGCCCATCGGCTCGATGTGCACGTCGGCGACGGCGACGAAGTCGTAGCCCTTCTCGTCGATCTGCTGGGCGAGGAAGTTCGGCGTCTGGTAGAAGTTCGCGGCCAGGGAGCCGTCCGCGAGCGAGGAGTTGGGCGTCTGGTAGTCGGTGATCTCGACGATGTCGAGCTTCAGCCCTGCCTTGGCGGCCAGGTTGTCCTGGATCCACTGAAGCATCTCGACGTGCGGGTTGGGGGTCGCGCCGATCTTGATGGTGGTGGTCTCGCCGTCGACGCTGAGGCCGCCGACGGCGCCGGAGCCGGCCGAGCCCGTGGAGGAGCTGGATCCGCCGCAGGCGGCGAGGGTGAGCGCGAGCGCGGAGGCGAGGCCGCCGGCGATGACGGAACGACGGGTGAGGGTGGAGGCCATGATGGTGTCCTTACTCTTCCTGGTGGGGGATGGGGGCCGGGCTGCAGCGGGGCTGTCAGCGGCGGCGGTGGTCAACGACGCGGGCGAGGAGGTCACCCGCGACCTGGATGGCGGCCACGATGGCCGCGATGATGACGACGGTGAGGATGATGACGTCCGTCCAGTTGCGGTTGTGCCCGTACTGGATGGCGAGGTCACCGAGGCCGCCGCCGCCGACGGTGCCGGCCATCGCGGAGTAGCCGAGGAGCGTGATGAAGGTGACTGTCCCTGCGCTGATGAGCCCGGGCAGGGCCTCGCGCACGAGCACGCCCCAGGTGATCTGGTTGGGGGTCGCGCCCATCATGAGCGCCGCCTCGACCTTGCCCTCGTCCACCTCCGCGACCGCGTTCTCCACGAGGCGTGCGTAGAAGGGGATCGCACCGACGGTCAGCGGCACACAGGCCGCCTGCCAGCCGATGGAGGTGCCCACGATGAGGCGCGTGAAGGCGATGATGGCGACGAGCAGGATGATGAAGGGCATCGAGCGGCCGAAGTTGACCACCTGCGACAGGCCCTCGTAGACGAGGCGGTTGCGGTGCTGGCCGCGCGTGCCGGTGGTGACGAGCGCGAGACCGAGCAGCAGGCCGAAGGCGATGGCGAGCACGCCGGACACGAAGGTCATGCCCAGGGTCTCGAGGACTGCGGTGACGAGCTTTTGCTGGATGACCTTGCGCTCGAACCAGGTGCCGTCGCCGGAGGTGGCAGCGGGCAGGGCCGGGTGCGCCAGGAGGGTCAGGGTGGTGAGGGTGCTCATGCGCGGACCTCCGCGTGGACGCCGGCGGAGCGCAGGACGGCCAGGGCCGTCTCGGTGCGCTCGGCCGGGAGGGTGAGGGCGAGGCGGCCCACCTGCGCCTGGCCGAGGGTCTCGAAGACGCCTCCGGCGACGTCCGCGCCCTGCTCGGCCACGAGGGCCAGGACCTGGGCGGCGGCGGGCTGTCCGGGGTGGGCGGTGAGGGCGACGTCGATGACGGACTCACCCGGGTGGACGGCGTCGTCGGGCACGGCAGGAACGGGCACGAGCTCGAGGGACAGACGGGAGGTGACGTCGGAGACGACCTCCTCGATGGAGCCCGACTCGATGATCCTGCCGGCCTCGAGGAGGCTGACGGAGTCGCACACGGAGCGCACGACGCTCATCTCGTGGGTGATGATGATGACGGTGACTCCGAGACGGTCGCGCACGTCCCGGATGAGCTCGAGGATCGAGCGGGTGGTCTCCGGGTCGAGGGCACTGGTGGGCTCGTCGCACAGGAGCACGGCGGGCTGGTCCGCGAGCGCACGGGCGATGCCGACACGCTGCTGCTGGCCCCCGGAGAGCTGGGCCGGGTAGGACGAGCCGCGGTCGGCGAGGTCGACGAGCTCGAGCATGCGAGTGACGGTCTCGTGGCGCTCGCCCTTGCGCACCCCGGCCAGGTAGAGCGGGTAGGCGATGTTCTGGGCGGTGGTGCGCTGCTCGAGGAGGTTGGCGTGCTGGAAGACCATGCCGATCTGCCGGCGGGCCTCGCGCAGCTCGCGTGAGGACAGGTGCGAGATGTCCCGGCCGGCGACGAGCACCTGTCCGCTGGTGACGGGCTCAAGCCCGGTGAGGCAGCGGATGAGGGTGGACTTGCCGGCGCCGGAGGTCCCGACGACGCCGTGGATGGATCCGGGGGCGACGTCGAGGCTCAGGCCGTCGAGGGCGCGGACCTCGGTCCCGTCGCGCAGCGTGTAGACCTTGCGGACATCGCGCAGCGAGATCATGGGGCCCTGGCCGGTCGGCCCGGTCTCGCCGGGGGCGGTGGGTGCGTACAAGTCGCTCACTCATTCCTCCATCGGTCCTGGCGGAAGCACCCTCACCGCGAAGCGGGGGTTGCTGCAACGTCGTCGAGCCAGGTCTCTCGGTTGCTCTGGATGGTTGAGCACACGATAGGTGCCCGACGGCGGACCGTGTCAAGGACTGCCGACCGTGAGGGATGAAGGTCACTCAGACTGGGTCTGGGAGTGCCAGGATGCGGCCATGAGCACTGAGCCCTTCCTCGAGACGGACCTCCTGGGTGAGCCGTGGGTCGCCCGCCGCCTGCCGGTGACGGTGAGTGACAACGCCCCCGGTGCTGACCACGCCGTCCTGGTCCACCAGCGCGCGGCCGTGCCCGCGCCGGGCCAGGCCCCGCGTCACGCGCGCGCCGTGCTGTACCTGCACGGCCGCAACGACTACTTCTTCCAGACCTGGCTCGCCGAGGCCCTGCTGAAGGCGGGCTACGAGTTCTACGCCCTGGACCTGCGCACCTGCGGGCGCTCCGGCGTCGGCTACCGCTCACCGCACGACGTGCGCGACCTGCGCGTGCACGACGAGGAGATCAACGAGGCGATGCGGATCATCCGCGAGGAGCACGGGCACACGCTCGTCGTCCTCAACGGGCACTCCACTGGCGGCCTCCAGGCGGTGCTGTGGGCGGCGGACCACCCGGGGGCCGTGGAGGCGGTGACGCTCAACTCACCGTGGCTGGACCTGCAGGCGGGTGGGTTCATGCGCTCCTACGGCTCGGCCCTCGTGGACCTGCTCTCGCGGCGGGACCCGGACCGCATCCTCATCGACGAGCCCCTGGCTCGTGGGGTCCCGGGGTGGGCGGGCGACGGCGAGCAGCCCGCCGACTGGGCGGTGGGCGCCACGCTGGGCGACGTCGCCGACGACCTGTACGGGCGCCCCCTCCACTGCCGCTGGGGAGGCGAGTGGGACTGGGACCTGGCGCTCAAGCCGACGCCGTCCTTCCCCGTGAGGGCGGGGTTCATGGCGGCTGTGCGACGCGCGCACCGTGACGTCCACCACGGCCTGGGCATCGCGGTGCCGGTGCTCCTGTGCTGCTCGACCGACTCGGCCCCCGGTGCCGCCCGGGGGGACATGACGCCGCAGGAGGCGCTGCGCCAGGACCTCGTGCTCGACGTGCGCCAGATGGTGGCGCGCGCCCCCTTCCTGGGCAGTGACGTCACGGTCCGCCAGGTGCCCGGGGGCGTGCACGACCTGGCGCTGTCGCCCGAGCCGGCTCGTGGCGAGTACCTGTCCACGCTGACCGGCTGGCTGGCCGCGCGGCTGGGTCCTGCCGTCTGAGGCCCCGCCGGGAGGGCCGACGGCGCACCCACCCGCCCCGGGGCCGGGTGGGCGCGGCTCAGGCCGGGCGGGGCGCGCGCAGCCGCCGCAGGGCCGTCACCAGGGCGTCGCAGACCCGTTCGACCACCTCGAGGGTGTCCACGAAGTCCGACATCGTCCCGTACCACGGGTCCGGCACGTCCAGGTGGCGGCCGGTGGCCTTGGCCGGGGACCCGGTGGCCTGCGCCGGGGCGGCCGGGTCCCAGGCGCGGAACATGTGGACGCGCCCGTCGTCGGTGCCGACCTGCTGCGCGCGGCGCACGAGCTCGCGCCGGTGAGCCTCGGTCATGGCGAGGAGGAGGTCGTGTGAGGCGAGCTCGAGGTCGGTGACACGGTGCGCCCGGTGGCCGGACAGGACCGCCCGCGCCGCGTGGGCGGCGACGTCGTCCCCCTGGCCGTAGCCGCGCTCGCCCAGCAGGCGCAGCGCCCGGGGGTCGATGGGCTTGCCGTGCTCCTCGTCGCTGACGCCGCTGGAGGTGACCAGGACGTCCCCCGCCAGTCCCGCGGCGGCCAGCCGGTCGGTGAGGACCACCTGTGCCATGACGGATCGGCAGATGTTGCCGGTGCAGACCATGGTGACGCGGTAGGGCCCGGTGGGGTCGCGGGGTGCGGGCAGGACGGGCGGGGTCGGGGCGGTGCTCACCCCCCGATTGTGGCTCACGCTCATCCGCGCCTCGGGGCTGCCCTCAGGGCGGGCGCTGTCCACGGGTCCTCGGGCCACGCGTGCTTCGGGTAGCGCCCGCGCAGCTCACGCCGCACCTGCTGGTAGGGGCCCTGCCAGAAGGAGCGCAGGTCGTCGGTGACCGCGACCGGGCGCCGGGCCGGCGACAGCAGGTGCAGCAGGACGGGCACCCCGGCCACGCGCGGCGTCTGGGCCCAGCCGAAGCACTCCTGCACGCGCACGGCGAGCACGGGCCGCTCGCCGTCGTAGCTGAGGCCCACCCGGGAGCCGGAGGGCACCTCGAGGCGCTCGGGGGCCAGCTCGTCCAGGTGGGCCGCCTGGGGCCAGGGCAGCAGGGCCCTCAGCGCCGCGCCGACCTCGAGGCGCCCAAGATCCAGGTGGCGCTGTCCGCCCAGGGCCTGGGCGGCTGGACGCAGCCACTCATCGGACCGGGCCAGCAGGCTGGAGTCGTCAACGGCAGGCCACGGATCGCCGAGCACGCGGTGCAGGAAGCGCATCCGCGCGCGCAGCCGGGCCGCCTCCCCCCAGGGCAGGACGTCCAGCCCCTCCTGGCGGCAGCGTGCGACGACGGCGTCACTCACCACCTGCGGTGAGGGCGTGACCGGCGTGGCGGACAGGATGATGGAGCCGAGGCAGCGCACCCGTTGCGCGCGCAGGCGCGTGCCCTCCCAGACGGTGCGCTCGGTCTCGGTGAGCCAGGCGGAGGCGACCTCGAGCGCCAGCTCCTCGTCCACGGGGGCCGCGGCGCGCACGAGGGCGTCCGCGCTGCCGGGGGCGCGCTCGACGGCGGCGACGGCGAGCCACTCGCAGGCCGCCAGGGCGGAGCGTGCCGGCACGCGCAGGCCGGTGCCACCGACCGTCGCGTAGACGGCCTCTTGCCCGGTGAGGGGTCCGCGGCGCCGGGCGAGCCACTCGGGGCGGGCGAGGGCGGCGACCCGGGCGACGGCCTCGCCGGGGCTGAGGGCACCACCCGGGTGTCCCGGGGCGCCGACGGTGGCCGGTGCCTGAGGCGCGACGGCCTTTGGCAGCCCGCGCAGCGCCTGGTCGGCCGCCCTCTCCAAGCGCCGGGCCTCGGCGCGCCACGCCGGGCAGGAGTCGCGCACCTGACGGGCGAGCGCGGTGAGGTCCCCACCCGGGGCGCGCAGGTCGGCGGTGAGCAGGGCGGTCGCCTCGGCTGCGCGCCGCAGCCCGAGCCCGGGTGCGGCAGCCAGCATTGCCCGGGCCTCGCGCACAGGCGCGGGCACCGCGACGACGGCGCGGCCCACAGGGGTGGGTGCTCCCGACGGCCCGGTGAGCCCCAGCCGCTCAAGGGTGGCGCTCGCCGAGGCGAGGGCGGGCGCCGCAGGAGGGTCGATCCAGGCCAGGCCGCCTCCACCGGGCGCGCCCCAGGCGGCGAGCTCGAGCGCGGCGCTGGTGAGGTCACCGGACAGGATCTCGGGCGTGGGGGCCTGCGGAGCGCGCGCCCAGTCCACCGGTGAGCAGCAGCGCACGACGACGCCAGGGCCCTCGCGCCCCGCCCTGCCCGCCCGCTGCACCCCGCTGGCGCGCGCGGCACCGACGGTGACGAGCCCGCTCATCCCGGTGGCGACGTCGAGGCGCGGCTCGCGGGTGAGCGTGGAGTCGATGACGACGCGCACCCCCGGAACGGTGAGTGAGGACTCGGCGACGTTGGTGGAGACGACGACGCGCCTGCGCCCGGGTGGGCAGGGCCTCAGGGCGGCGTCCTGGGCGGCGGCCCCCAAGCGTCCGTGCAGCGCCAGGACATCGACGCCGTCGGGCACCGAGGAGCCCAGCCGTGCGACCACCTCGTCCACCTCCCGGGCTCCCGGCAGGAACACGAGCAGGTCGCCGTCCTCGTGGGCGAGGGCGTCCAGGGCGGTGCTGGTGACGTGGGCGAGGAAGGCCTGCGGCACCCCGTGCTCGGCGAGCCGCGCGACCGCCGGGGGCGCAGGAGCCCAGCGCTCCTCGACCGGGTGCAGGGCGGAGGGGATGTCGAGGACGGGGGCGTCGCCGTCGGGGCCCATCAGGTGGGGCAGGACCGTGAGATCGACGGTGGCGGACATGGCGACGAGGAGCAGGTCGTCGCGCAGGGCGCGCGCGTCGAGCAGGAGGGCGAGCAGGAGGTCGGAGTCGAGGGAGCGCTCGTGGACCTCGTCGAGGACGACGGCGGCGACTCCGGGGAGGTCGGGCTCGGCCTGGAGGCGCCGCAGGAGGAGCCCGGCGGTGACGACCTCGATGCGGGTGCTGCGGCCGGTCCTTCGCTCTCCGCGCACGGCGTAGCCGACGTTGTGGCCGATCTCCTCACCGAGCAGGTCCGCCAGGCGGCGGGCGGCGGCCCGGGCGGCGACGCGGCGCGGCTGGGTGACCACCACGCGCCCGTCACGGCCCCGCCCGCGCAGGACGTCGGCGACAAGAGGCGGGACCAGGGTGGTCTTGCCCGTGCCGGGCGGGGCGGTGACGACGGCGCAGGCGTGCTCCTCAAGCAGGCTGCGCAGCCCGTCGAGCCCGGCGACGACGGGTAGGTCGGGTGGGGCGGCGAGCAGGCTCGCGATCGGGTCGCTCCTCACGGTTGCGGGGCCCGGGTGCCTCAGGCTCAGGCGAGGCCGACGACGACGTCGGCCTCGCGCAGGACGGTGACGATGCGCTGGGAGAACTCCTCGTGCAGGCGCATCTCGCGCTCGGCGCCGTAGGGGCCGCCGCGGGTGATGGCGGCGCCGGAGGTGGGGTAGGTGATGGCGGTGGTGGGCTCGCCCTCGTGCCGGCCGGGCTCGAGGGCCAGCGTCTGGCGCAGGTAGAAGTCCTCGCCGGCGCCGCCGCCGAGCAGGAGGGTCTTGCCGCGTGAGCCTCGCTCGACGACGAGGGTGCCCGGGCCGTCGGTGACGCGCCACCCACCCTCGGTGAAGAGCCTGCTGAGGAGGGCGCGGACCTGCGGCTCGGGGGCGTGGGCGATGAGGGCGGTGATGGTGGGCACGGGTCGAGGCTACGTGCCCCGGGCCGGTGCGCGGGTACTGCGGCGCACCGGCCCGGGACGCTGGCGGCGGTCCCGCCGCGCCAGGGCGTGCGTGACAAGATGGGGGCTGCCACGCACGCCAGCCGAGGACGAGCCAGCAGCAAGGAGGAGCCGTGACCGTGCAGCCCGCAGCCACCTGGGACGAGGACCCCGACGGCGTCTCCATCCTCCTGTCCACCGGCCGGGCCAGGCACGACCTGCTCGTCATCGCCGAGCCTGCCCTCTTGACCGAGACCGTCCGGGCCTGGGGCAGGCCCGGTGCGCGCGTGCGGCTGTCCTACTTGCCCGGGGTCAGCGCCCCTGCCGGCGCAGGGCAGGAGGACGCCCTGGACTCCTACGACCGCGGTGGCCTCGGTGTCCTCGTCGCCCGCGGCCGCACCGCCGCCTACGAGGGTGGCCCGGCGCACCGCACGACCGCCCTCGCGAGGATCGCCGCGGGCGCGGGGGTGCGCGCCGCCCTGCTCGTCACGCGCGCCTGCGCACTGACCGCCACCGGTGGGGACATCCTGGCCGTCGGGGACCATGTCAACCTCACCGGCGCGTCGCTGTTGCGCGCCACCGAGCCGCTCGACGCCGCCTGGGACCCGGGCCTCTTGGCGCGCCTGACACAGCTCGCTGGAGTCGGCGCCGCGGGCGTCGTCGGCCTCGTGCCCGGTCCCACCCGGCCCACCCCGGCCGAGGCCTTCATCCTGCGCGGGCTCGGGGTGGACGCCGTCGTCATGGACAGCGTCGCCGAGGCCATGGTCCTGGCCTCACGGGGCGTGCGCGTCGCCGGCCTCGCCTGCGTTGACCACACGGTCGTGGGGGCCGGCCCCGGCCAGGCGGGCCGGCGACAGGGGGGTCGCCGCGTGGCCGACGGCCAGGTGGGCGCGCAGCAGCCGCCGCACCCTGCCGCACAGGTGGTGCACGAGGCGGTGGAGGCCGTCCTCGCCGGGCTCGGCTAGGGGGTGGCGCCGCGCGGGCCCGGGCTCGCCGGGCTCTTGCGGGCCCGGGTCAGGCCTGGGAGAAGTGCTCGACGAAGGAGCGGATGAGACGCCCCGCCTCGTGGCTGGAGCCGCTGGTGCGCGCCTGGTCGAGGAGGTCGTCGATGAGGCCCGGGTCCCCGTAGCCGGCGTCCTTGTAGATCGACAGGCGGGCCAGGAAGAGGTTGACGTCGAGCTCGGGGTTGAACTGTGTGCCGTAGACGCTGCGTCCCACCCGGACCATCTGCACCGGGCAGTCCGGGGAGGTCGCCAGCAGGCTGGCCCCCGCCGGTACCTCGCCGACGCCCTCGTGGTGCCCGACGAAGGCCGTGAAGACCTCGGGCATGCCCGCCAGGACCGGGTCCTGGCGGCCCTCGGCCGTCAGGTAGATCTCCGCGGAGCCCAGCACCTCGGCGTAGCGCGTCGAGGTCCCGGTGCCCAGGTAGCCGGCGAGCACCTCCAGGCCGAAGCCCGTCGCGAGCACCGGCACCCCCTCCTTGAGGGCGACCGACAGCAGGTCGCGCACCTGCTCCTCCACACGCAGCTGGGTGCGCGTCTTGGAGGCCGCGGGAGTCGAGACGTCGTAGGGGCTGCCGCCGATGAAGACCCCCGAGACGTCTCCCGCCTGGAAGCTGCTGAGGAAATCGACCTCTTCCAGGCGCACGTGGTGCAGGTCCGCGGGCTCCAGACCGCCCTGGATGCGGAAGGACTCGTACTCCTGCTCAGCGGCCTCGATCTCGGGGCGCGTGGACACCATGATGAAGGGCTTCACGCCCGGCAGTGTAACGACTCCTCCCGGGCGGGGACTGAGGGCCTCAGGCCCCGAGGGCGTGGTAGAGCCACCACGCCCACAGCCACACGAGCGAGGTCGCGCAGCCGACGACCACGGCGAACCAGGCCATGCCCGGGCTGCTGGCCCACCGGCCGCGACGGCGGTGCAGCGCCCACGTGCCCGCCGCCACCGCCGCCAGTCCCACGCCTGGCGCCACGGAGGCCAGCGCCAGCACGAGGGCGAGGACGGCGACCGGGTCCGGGGACGGGCGCGGCGCCTGGTAGCCGGGCCCGGAGAAGACCTCTGCCGCCTTCAGGTGCTCCGTGCCGGGGAAGGGGGGCCGCAGCGTGGGCCAGGTGTCCTGCTCCTGCCAGGAGGGCGTCGTCTGGCCCGGTCGCGGTGTCAGGGGAGAGGTCACGGCCCCATGATGCCGGTGCGTGTGGCGGATGGCATCCTGCCTCAGGAGGATCCCGGCCCGACACCCGCTCCTTCGGCTCCTAGACTGGAGCCCCGGCAGGGCTCTGCCGGGCCCTGTCGCTCCGGCGCCCCGCTGACCCGTTCACGGCGCCGGTCCCCGTTCCCACGCGACAGGAGCCCACGTGTCCTCCTCCTCCAGCAGCCGCCTCCTGCGCGGCTGGACCCTCCACGGCGACGGCCGCTCGATCGCCCCCGGCGAGGTCGTCGCTCCCCATGAGCGTCTCACCTGGCCCCGTACCGTCGGCATCGGCGTGCAGCACGTCGTCGCCATGTTCGGGGCGACCTTCCTGGTCCCACTGCTCACGGGCTTCGACCCCTCGACCACCCTGTTCTTCACCGGGTTCGGCACCCTCCTGTTCCTCGCCGTCACGAGCGGGCGCCTGCCCTCCTACCTGGGATCGTCCTTCGCTCTTATCGCCCCCATCGGTGCGGTCACGGGGTATGTGTCTGACGGCGGTGGCCCCATCGACGCGGCCAAGGCCTCCATGGCGCAGGGCGGCATCATCGCCGCGGGCCTGTCGCTGGCGCTCATCGGCGTCGTCGTCCACTTCGCCGGCACCGCGTGGATCGACCGCCTCATGCCGCCGATCGTCACCGGCGCCATCGTCGCCCTCATCGGCTTCAACCTCGCCCCGAGTGCCTGGAACAACGTCAAGACGGCGCCTGTGACGGCGATGGTCACCATCGTGTCGATCCTGCTCATCACCGTCCTGTTCAAGGGCATCATCGGCCGGCTGAGCATCCTCATCGGTGTCCTCATCGGCTACGCCACCGCCTGCGTGCGCGGCGAGGTCAGTTTCGACGCGATCGCCGGGGCGGACTGGGTGGGCGTCCCCGCCTTCCGGGCCCCGTCCTTCGACCTCAGCCTCCTGGGCCTGTTCATCCCCGTCGTGCTCGTGCTCGTGGCCGAGAACATCGGCCACGTCAAGTCCGTGGCCGCCATGACCGGGGAGAACCTCGACGGCGTCACCGGGCGCGCCCTCTTCGCCGACGGCGTCTCGACGGCGTTGGCCGGCGTCGGCGGCGGCTCCGGCACCACCACCTACGCGGAGAACATCGGCGTCATGGCGGCCACGCGCGTGTACTCCACCGCCGCCTACGTCGTCGCGGCGCTCACCGCCCTGGGCCTGTCCATGCTGCCCAAGTTCGGTGAGATCATCGCAACCATCCCCGCGGGAGTCCTCGGCGGCGCCGCCACGATCCTGTACGGCATGATCGGCATGCTCGGCGTGCGCATCTGGGTGCAGAACCGCGTGGACTTCGCTGACCCCGTCAACCTCAACACGGCGGCCGTCGCCATGGTGGTGGCCATCGCCGACTACACCTGGCACTGGGGTGATATGACCTTCACCGGTATCGCCCTGGGCTCCATGGCGGCTATCGCCGTCTACCACGCCATGCGCTGGATCTCGAGGGCGCGCGGCACCAACCTTGAGCAGGCCTCCCCGGCCTCCGCCCCGGCTGGGACCGACCTGGAGGGCCCGGCCTACTCCACCCGCGCCCGTCAGCGCCACTGACCGCCGGGCGAGCCCGCACACGGCTGAGGCGGGACACCCCCCGTTGGGGGGGGGCGCCCCCAACATGGGGGGGGGGGGTCCTCCTGGCGCCTGGAAGAACTCGTCATCGGTGGATGCGTCCACGCCCCTGTGGGGGCGGGCCGCCTCAGCCGTGGTGTGCGAGGTCCTTCGTCCTGAGGTCTCACTGCGACGGCGTGGCCCCGGCTCCTGCCGACGTGGGGTCCAGGCACCCTGCGGTCGCGGTGATGGGCTGCTGCGCCTGGACCTGGCCGATCTCCGTGGCCGCCAGGACGCCCTGCGCGTAGGCGCTGCCCAGGACGACGTTGACGGTGGTGTCGGCCGGGTCCTGCTCCCGGTCCAGGGAGATGGACACGTCCCCGGTGAAGGCCTGCGCGAGGGTGTAGGCGTTGGCCAGGCCAGCCTCGGAGGTGGTCAGCAGGACGTTGCCGTTGTAGGAGCCCAGGTGCCAGTCCGCCACCATGCTGACAGACAGGCCGGCCTCCGCCAGGGTGTCCGCGACCGTCTTGGCCAGGCCGGGGGTCTCGGTGCCGTTGAAGACGTTCGTCGGCACCGCGGTGATCTCCGTGGTGACCGCACCCTCCGGCGGGCACACCCGGACCATGGGAGCGGTCTGCTCGGAGGCGGAGGAGAAGCCGGGCTCGAAGGGGGCGGGGACCATCCCGGTCCACACCGCCAGGCACACCGCCGTCGTGAGGACCATGGCGACGATGACGCCACCGATGACGGTGGTCTGCCGGTGCTGCAGACGACGACGGTACTCGGACAGGGGGCTCGTGGGGCTCACGCGCTCACAGTAGTGGACTCGCCGCTGAGCGGACAGGAGACCTCAGGGCCTGGGGGGCGGTGGGGCGATGAGGGGGCGGCCGGCGGGGTCGAGCGTGAGGACGCGGGCGTGGATGAGCGTGCGGCCCTGGAGTGCCGCGCGCAGGGCGCGGTGCAGGCCGGTCTCGAGGTACAGCTCGCCGTTCCAGGACACCACGTGCGCGAACAGGTCGCCGAAGAAGGTGGAGTCGTCGTCGAGGAGGTTGCGCAGGTCGAGGGTGGCGCGCGTCGTCGTCAGGAGGTCGAGGCGGACCTGCCGGGGGGCAATCGTGGACCACACCCGCTGCTGCGTCACCCCGTGCTCGGGGTAGGGCGCACGGTCGCCAACGGCCTTGAAGATCACCGGCCCATCGTAGCGGCAGGCGGTGGGGGACGGGCCTGCGTGGCGCCGTCGGGAGTGGTGCCCTGGCTGTCCTGGCCCTGGGCGGGTGCGGCCTGCACAGACGCACGGACCCCGCCGGCTCGCGCTTAGGCAGGCGCGGGCGGACGGGGTCCGTGGAGTCAGGCGTGGGTCGCCAGCGTGGTCACTGGTTGGAGCCGCGGACGGAGCCGACGAGCTCCGTGCCGTCCGCGCTGGTGATGAGGCAGTTGATGGTGCGGTCGCCGCCTGCCCAGGAGCCGACGGTCGGCTGCAGGGACTGGACGTCGTAGATGGAGTCGGGGTAGGGGATGCCGACGTAGCTCTCGAAGGCGCTGAAGCAGGCCTTCTGGATCTCCTCGTCCAGCGCGTCACCGGTGGGGACGCTGGAGTAGACGGAGTCGTCGATGTCAGAGTTGTTGTAGACCTCGTACATGTGCGGGGCGTCGCAGGAGACGAAGTCAACCTTGGAGACGGTGGACCCGGAGTCGTCGTAGTTGAAGCAGTCGCCAATCTGCAGATTCATGACGGAGCCGGTCTCAGGTTCGGCCTGGGCCGCCGCGGAGGAGGAGGCGGTGGTCGGGGCCGAGACGGGAACCTGGTTACCGCACGCGGCGAGACCGGCGGCGAGGAGGAGGGCAAGGGGCACTGCAAGAGCGGGGGTCGTCTTTCGCATACAACAAGAGTCTCAGGGGGTCGCTGGTCGCGCTATGGGACACAGGACCCATAGAGTGTGTGTCCCATCACACTTATGGTTGCTGCGGGTGACTCACAGGGCGGTCTCGACGGCGGTACGCAGGGCCTCGTCGTCGGCCCCCAGGCGGCGGGCGGCGGTGACGTACTGGCGGGCCAGCTCCTCAAGGCGCTCGCTGCGCCGTTCGGGCGGCAGCGTCCGGCCGGGTGCCACGCGGGTCCCCGCGCCGCGGCGTGTGACGACGAGACCGGCGGACTCGAGCTCCTTGTAGGCCCGTGCCACTGTGCCCGGGGCGACGCGCAGGTCCGCGGCGAGCTGGCGCACCGTCGGCAGGCGCGAGCCCTCCTCAAGCGCCCCGGAGGTGATGAGGGCGGCGACCTCGCGCCTGACCTGCTCGAAGGGCGGGGTCGGGTCCGCCGTGTCCAGGGTGACCGACGTCGGGCTCATCGCTGCCCGCCGTCCTCGGACCCCACGGCGGGAGCAGCCTCGGGCGGTGCGGGGCAGGCCAGGCGCGCGCGGATGACGGCCGGGCGCCGCAGCATGAGGGCGGTCCCGGCCCCCAGGGCGAGCAGCGCCGCACAGGCGCAGGTGAGGGCCCACAGCCCGAGGACGAGGAACTCCCGGCCGAGTACCGGGTAGGCGCCCAGGGCGTCTCCCGCGACGGGTGCCATCACCAGACCGGCGGCGATGGTCGGCAGGGAGACGGAGATGATGAGCAGCCCGACGACGGCGTCAGCGCTGCGCCGGCGCAGCGCGGTGTCGAGCTCGGCGTCGGGGACGTCGTCGGCCCGTGAGGTCAGCTGGCCGCGGGCGGCGACGTCGTGCAGGCCCGTGGCGGCCAGGACGAGCTGGGCGATGGTGAGCAGCAGGATGGGGGCGCAGTAGACCCAGCCGGGCCAAGGGGCACGGGTGCTGGTGGCCTCAACGGGGCCGTCGCCGCTGTGCCACGTGCCCTGCCAGGTGTGGGCGGTGCCGCTGGCGTCGGCGGTGAGGGTGCCGATGACGAGGAGGGACACGAGCAGCACCAGGGTGAGGGCGGCGATGACGCCGAAAGGGCGGGAGGTGTAGTCGGTCGTGTGCCGGGGGGTCAGTGAGGCGGTGCGCGTCGGGGTCGTCACGAGGGGGCTGCGGCGCTCGCGGATGACGAGGACCAGCAGTCCGACGACACCCATGATGCTGGGGGCGAGGGCCGGGCCGAGGTTGAGCATGGGTGGGAGGGTGCCGATGATGAGCTCGCCGCCCTCGGCCCTTGTGGCGACGTCGGCGATCGTGGTCTGGAGCGCGGTGTACATGTAGGCGCGCTCAGCCAGGGCCCAGACGGCGGCGCTGACGACGGCGGTGCCGAGTCCCGTGAGGACGGCCAGGGCGGTGCTGCGCCGGGAGTAGCGGTCGGCGTCGGCGAGGGCGGCCGGCGCGCTGGGGGAGGAGGTGCTGCGGGCGGCACGGGTCAGGGCGATGGGTAGGAAGGTGATCAGGAACAGGGCGATGAGGACGACGGCGAGCGCCGGCAGGAACATGGCAACCACCTCTTGTACTGAGTCGATAGCACAAGAGTGAGGGTGGGGCGGCTTTGTGTCAAGTGGATGGCACAACGAGCCTGGGGGGCTGGCCTCCATGAACGCGCAGGCGCTGGCTGACCTCATGTCGGGTTGGACGGCAGCCGATGGGGGAGCGGTCAAGGCTCATCTGAGACGGCTCCGGCAGCACGTGGGTGCGTATCGAGGCTCGTGCCGTCACGCCGAAGTGGCTCCGGAAGGCGCGGGCCTGCGCTGTACGAAGTCCGGCGGGGTGGGCGCTGTGTGGTCAGGTGGTCAGCTCCACGTAGCGCTTGAACAAAAGAGACAGACGCTGTGTGTTGCTTGACAGCGTCCTGGTGGCCCCGAACGCCTTATCGACCGCGTGATCGAGCACGGTGTGTGCCTTGAGTAGCGCAGGGTCCATCGCCAAGGGGTTGTACATGTCCGCAAGAGAGCGCTCCGGGTGCCGTTCTCGGGCTGCAAGAACGCCCGTGCCGGCCTCGATGACCTGCGTGCGCACCCTGTCTGGGACGTCCGGTAGCGGCAGGTTGTTCCAGACGAAAGTGTTAGAGAAATTCAGGTCTGACTTGAGGCGCCCGCCGACGGATTTCTGCCATGTGATGAACATGGATGAGCTGATGATGCCGAAGAGGAATCCGTCGGGGTCGTCAGCAGTGAAGAGCTTGTTGCCTGCGATGACGGTCTGAGGCAGGTGCGCGGCTGTGTAGAACAGGCGGGTGGAGGAGACGACGGCAGGGATTGCCACGTAGGGTCCGGAGGGCTGACGAATCTCGCCGAACAAGTAGGGTGTGCCAGCCAGTTTTCTCGTGGCTTCGCGTCGTGAATCCAGGCGGCTCTCGCGGACGGCTGCCACCCGGTTGCGGAGAATTGCGCTCCTGGTGAGGTCGACAGGATCGAAGTCGTCTGCCATCCACAGGCACCAGCGGTTCAAGTTGTGGAGGAGCTCGCGGCCCATACGGAACGGGCGCAGATACTTGGCTGCGACAGCGTCTGCGGACACAGCGGCATAGTCGTTCGCCTCTACGACAAGGTTGCCTCCACCGTCGTTGGGCATAGAACCGAAGCGGCAGGCAGGGAGCACGCGGCTCAGCGGCTGTGACCTCGGGGTGATGGTGACATGTGGGGCGTCCAACAGGTACCCGTTGATGTGCCGCGCAGGGACGGCGGCGGGCTCGCGATCAAGGCTCCTGTACGTGTAGAGCGTCGCGGGCGCGCGTTCGCCCTTGTCGAATCCTGTGATGACGCAGTGGACGTGGGCCATGCCTGCGGCCTCGGAGGTCCAGGCGAATGTCTGGTGAGCAAAGCGGATACGCCAGCCGTCGGTGAACAACGCGTCGAAGAGCGTGGTGACAGGAACTCCCTGAGTGACCGAGTTGGTGGACACGAATGCGAAACGTCCACCAGTGACTCCCTCAAAGAACTCAGCGGTCTTCTTGAACCAGCACGTCACATAGTCCAGATCGCCAGACCTGGGGCCCCACACGTCGGTGACGTCCTTCTTCTGCGCCGACGACATGAGTCGTGCGCCAGCAAATGGTGGATTACCTACTACGCGTACATGAGGCGAGGGTGCCAGCACCTGCCGCCAGTCGGTGCGCAGGGCGTTGACGACGTGAATGTTGGCCAGGGTTTGGAGCGGTAGGGGCTCTGGTGCCTTCCCCAGGGACAGCTCCATGCGCTGGTTGGCCTGATGGTCTACGAGGTGCAGGGCTGTGGTGGCAATACGGGCGGGCCACTCCTCGATCTCCAGGCCGTAGAAGTGCTCCAGCGTGACGGGCAGGTCCTTGCGGTCAAAGAACAACGTGGGGATGAGTGAGGTGTCGCCCAGCTGTTGCAAGCGCGTGAGTATGTCGAGGTCCAGCGCGCGAAGCTCGCGATAGGCCACAACCAGGAAGTTGCCGCAGCCGCAGGCAGGGTCCATGACGCGGATATCGGCCAAGGAGGCTCGCAGCCTCTTTAACCCGCTCCTGTTGTGGAACTCCTGGGTGAAGCGGTCGCGCAGCTCATCCATGAAGAGAGGGTTGATGGTCTTGAGGATGTTGGTCTCAGTGGTGTAGTGCTCACCCAGTGACCTGCGTGTCTCCGCTGACTTCACGGCCTGGAAGAGAGAGCCGAAGATGGCGGGGCTGATGCCAGCCCAGTTGAATGCGCACGCCTCCAGGAGCAGGTCCCTCATCTCCTTGTCGAAGGAGGGGATCGACAGTGGCTCGGCGAACACTCCACCGTTCACGTAGGGGAACTGGGCCACCTGCTCGTCCAGGTTCTTGTGACGACGCTCCAGCGGCTGGTTCATGACCTGGTACAACTGCGTGAGTCGCGGGCCAAGGTCGGAGCCGTCCTCGTTGGTACGGGTGTCCAGGAACTCGAAGAACAGGTCGCGGTCCCATATGCCGGAGTCGTCTGCGTAGAGGGAGAACAGGGTACGGACCAGGAACACGGATGCCTCGTGGTCGTTGTAGCCGGAACCCTCTAGCGCCTCGTAGAGCGTGCCCATGAGCTGGGCGGCTTTGATGGAGGCCTTCTCCTGGTCCTTGTTGCCAAAGGAGCGCACCTGGTACCCAGCGAGGAAGGCGAGGTGGTCGGCGTTGACTGGGAGGTCCTCCAAGTTGAACACGACCGGTTCCACCACGCCGTTCTCGCCGGGAGCGCCTTCCAGGTCAAGGACGCGGATGCGCGCGAAGTCACTCGTGACCACCCATCGGGGTTGCTCTGCCTCGGGGAGGTCGTCGATGTAGTCCAGAGCCTGGTTCTCAGCGCGGTCCAGGTCCTTGCCCCGGGACTTCATCTCGATAAGGCACAGCCCCGGCAGCAGGGCATCGATGTAACCCTGACCGCCGGTGGAGGCGCGGCGCGCACGGCGCTCATAGAGGGCGGCCTTGGTCTTGCGGATGCCGAAGGCGAAGAGCAGGTCTCGCACGAAGGACTGGGCCTGTTGCCGCTCCTCGCCGGGCTCCTCCAACCAATCCGCCACCACCTGGGCGCAGCGGCGCCGAATCTCGTTCAGGGACAGTGCCGTGGACACAGTGCCTCCAGTGTCGTTGCTCTTCCGGAAACACTGTAGAGGTCGTGTTTCTCGAGCAGGGTGGGCGCAGGCTGCCGTGAGCGGCACGTGTCGTTACCTGCTTAAGACTGTGGCGGGACGGCTGTTGGTCCCGCTCGTGCGGGCAGTGGTGGGCAGCGGAGCGCCCGTGGCGCCGGGGTCTCCGTCCGGGAAGGGACCAGACAGAGGAGGACCCGCAGTATCCCGGGGAACGCTGCGGGTCTCAACCTGAGGGCGGAGGATGGGGGATTCGAACCCCCGAGGGCTTGCACCCAACACGCTTTCCAAGCGTGCGCCATAGGCCACTAGGCGAATCCTCCAGGCGCTGACGTGATCACGACGGATCGCGTGCAACGGGAATGCACTATATGCGACCGGCGGCCCGTGGTGCCAGCCGGCGGGGAGCCGAGCCCGGTGGCATCGGTCACGGCCGGACGGCGCACGGGGCAAGGCGCCGCAGCTGGCCCGGAGTCGGGTACACTCACGCACGGCCCCTCGTGCGGCGTCATCCAGTGAATCCCCCCAGGACCGGAAGGTAGCAAGGGTAAGCGGGCTCTGGCGGGTGCACGGGGGGTCCTCACGTGGCCCGGCCCCGGGGCGTGGGGACGACGAGGTGCCCCGGTCCCGCGGCGGGTCAGCATCGGCCGTCGCATCGTGTCGGCGCTCCCGTTTAGAGTCGGACTGTGACCACCGCCCTGTACCGCCGCTACCGCCCAGACACCTTTCAGGACGTCATCGGGCAGGAGCATGTGGCCGCCCCCCTCATGGCGGCGCTGCGCGGTGACCGCGTCACCCACGCCTACCTCTTCTCCGGCCCGCGGGGCTGCGGCAAGACCACGAGTGCCCGCATCCTCGCCCGGTGCCTCAACTGCGAGCAGTTCCCCACGGACACACCCTGCGGGGTGTGCCCCTCCTGCCGGGACCTGGCCACCGGCGGCCCCGGAAGCCTCGACGTCGTCGAGATCGACGCCGCCAGCCACAACGGCGTCGATGACGCCCGTGACCTGCGTGAGCGTGCTGCCTTCGCCCCGGCACGTGACCGTTTCAAGATCTTCATCCTCGACGAGGCCCACATGGTCACGCCGCAGGGGTTCAACGCCCTGCTCAAGCTTGTTGAGGAGCCGCCAGCGCACGTGAAGTTCATCTTCGCCACCACTGAGCCGGAGAAGGTCATCGGCACCATCCGCTCGCGCACCCACCACTACCCCTTCCGCCTCGTCCCGCCGGACACCCTGGAGTCCTACCTCGGCCAGCTGTGCCGGTCAGAGGGCGTCGCGGTGGGACCGGGAGTGTTCCCCCTCGTCACCCGGGCCGGAGGGGGGAGCGTGCGCGACACGCTCTCCGTCATGGACCAGCTCATCGGTGGCGCTGTGGAGGGTGAGGTCGACTACCAGCGTGCCGTCGCCCTGCTCGGCTACACGGACGCGACCATGCTCGACCAGTGCGTTGACTCCATCGCCGCCTCCTCCGGTGCGGGCGTCTTCCGCGTGGTGGACCGGGTCATCTCCTCCGGGCACGATCCGCGCCGCTTCGTCGAGGACCTCCTGCAGCGGATGCGGGACCTGCTCGTCATCGCGCTCGCCGGGGCGGAGGCCGGGCCTGCTCTCGGCTCGCTGCCTGTTGACGAGCTCGAGCGCATGGAGGTCCAGGCCCGCATGATCGGCTCTGCCACGCTCTCGCGCTACGCGGACCTCACCGCCCAGGCCCTGACCCAGATGGTGGGGGCCACCTCCCCGCGCCTCCAGCTCGAGCTGCTCATGGCGCGCCTGCTGGTGCCCCAGCGCCCACAGCCGGTGCCCGCGCCCCAGGGTGCGGCCATCAGTGCTCCAGCGGCGCCGCCCGGCGCCTTTCCGCAGCAGGTCGCTCCTGACGGGCAGGACCCGCGGGCCTTGGCCGCCGCCATCGCCCGCCGTGCCTTAGGCGGCGGTGACAGCGCGACGCAGCCAACGGGCTCCGGCCACCCCTCTGCGGCCGGGGCCCCCGGGCCCGCTGCCGGGCCCGCCGATCCCGCCACAGCGTCCCCTGCCCGGCCTGCCGCGGCGACGCCGTCGGCGACCAACGACGCCGGCGCCGCCCGCACCCCGGGCGTGTCCGGGTCCCCCGTGCCCCACCCGGCCGACGTGCCCCACCCGGCCGACGTGCCCCACCCGGCCGACGAGGCCGGCGCCCAGGCCGCTCCACCCGCCGCGGTGGAGCAGGCGGCCCCTGGCCCGGGCGGGCAGATCCAGCCGGGAACGGCGCAGCAGGCCTCGGGCACAGCCGGGGCTGACGGGGAGATGATCCGTACCCGGTGGGGCGAGGTCCTCGAGGCTATCAAGCGTGAGCGGCGCGCCACCTGGGCGCTCATCGAGCCGCACGCACAGCCCGGTGACGTCGAGGCGGGCGTCTTGCGCGTCCTGTTCAGGTCGCTGGGGCTCGTCAACGCCTTCAGCCACGGGCACGCCCCCGTCGTCGCCCAGGCGCTGTACCAGGCCCTCGGCCTCGACCTCCAGGTAGAGGCGGTCCTCCTCGGGGGCCCCGGAGGACCAGGCGGCCCCGGAGGACTGGGACCCGCAGGGTCGCCAGGAGCGCCGGACGGTCCGGCTGCCGCACGCGCCCCGCGGACGCCCCCGCGCGAGGCCCCGGGCGGGCGCGCCTCCGGAGGCGGGGACCGTGACACCGGCGCAGCCCCCGGCTGGGGTGAGCCCGCCCGCGTCCCCGGCCCGTATGACGACGCCCCTGGCCCGGCCGCGTCCGCCGTGAGCCGGTCCGGGGACGGGCAGGTCCCGTCCAGCGTGCCCGCTCCGGGGCCGGCACCTGAGCCCCGTGGCTGGGGCGAGGTCGCCCCCATCGGCCAGGCCCGCAGACCACCGTCCGCCCCGGCCTCTGGCGAGCAGACGGCCTCTGGCGAGCAGGCAGCGGCTCAGCCCACGGTCACGGCTCGCGAGGCCCCGCCCCAGGCCGCTCCCAGACAGCCGGAGCCCGGCACCGGGGCGCCTGCGGAGGGGGACGAGCCACCCCTGGCCACGGTCCACCGCCTCCACGCCCTGCCGGAGATCCCCGGCAGGGCCTCATCGTCCGCTCCGCAGCACCATCCGACCACCGTTCCCACCGACGCGGTTCCCGCTGACGCCGTGCCCACGGACGCTGTGCCCGCGGCCTCGAGCGTGCCCGTGGCCGACCGTTCCCCCGGCCCCGTCGGCACCAGCCCCGCAGACCCCGCAGCCTGCGGCCCCGGACCTGAGGGGCCCGCCCCCGGCGACCGCGCCCCGGACGGTTCGGCCGCGCTGCCGGCCCCGGCCGCCGGGGGCCGCGCCCTGTCCGAGCCGGCCCGAGGCGGCGCGGCCGGCCCGGACGCTCCCGGCCCAGCTGGCGGGCCCACCCCCGGCCCCGAGAACGCCTACTTCTCCGACGGCATCCCCCTGCCCGACGAGCCGACGCCCTTCGACGCCTCCCCCGAGGACTCCTGGGCCCCGCCCAGCGCCTCGGTCAGTGCCGCCATGGCCGCCGCCCGGGCCGCCGCCAGGGGCGAGGCTCCGCCCCCCGGCGCCGCCCGGCTGCGCCCGGCCATCAGGCTCGAGGACGACGTCGTCAGTGAGGACGACGAGGACGCCGAAGAGGCCGGAGTCGTCGGCCTCGAGGTCGTCAAGCGCCTGCTCGGCGCCACTGTCCTGGAGGAGGTTGTCATCACCGACCACGGACCGGAAGGATCCTGACCCATGCCCGCCGTCTACGAAGGCGCTGTCCAGGACCTCATCGACGAGCTCGGGGAGCTGCCCGGCATCGGCCCCAAGTCCGCCCAGCGGATGGCTTTCCACATCCTGTCCTCGGACACCGCCAGCGTCGAGCGCCTCATCGACGCCCTGCGCGCCGTCAAGGCCCGGGTGCGCTTCTGCACCACCTGCGGCAACATCGCCGAGGCCGAGCAGTGCGCCATCTGCGCCGACCCGCGCCGTGACCAGCGCGTCATCTGCGTGGTCGAGGAGCCCAAGGACGTCGTCGCCATCGAGCGCACCCGCGAGTACCGGGGTCTCTACCACGTCCTCGGTGGGGCCATCGACCCCATCAACGGCGTCGGCCCCGACGACCTGCGCGTGCGCGAGCTCTTCGCCCGGCTCGGCGGCGAGGTCGGCGAGGTCATCCTCGCCACGGACCCGGACGTCGTCGGAGAGGCGACGGCCGCCTACCTCACCCGCATGCTGCGCACCATGGACGTGCCCGTCTCCCGCCTTGCCTCCGGCCTGCCGGTGGGCAGTGACCTCGAGTACGCCGACGAGGTCACCCTCGGCCGGGCCTTCGAGGGGCGCCGCCGCGTCGACGAGTAGGCCGGGAGACGGCGGGAGCCCGCGGCCCCTGTCCCGTCGCCCTGCCCGGCCCCCGCAGCCTCACGTCTCAGGATGGGGGACCTCACGGGGCCGCCCAGCGGACGGGCCGTATGCTGGGGCCCGTAGCCACGCCGTCGTGGGCCGCCCGCCCGCGCGTTCCCGGTCCACGACGCCGGCCCCCGGGGCCGGAACCAGTGAACGGAGCACCCCCACATGGCCCTGGTCGTGCAGAAGTACGGCGGCTCGTCCGTGAGCGACGTCGAGGCGATGCGCCGCGTCGCCAAGCGCGTCGTCGCCACCCGCAACGCCGGCAACACGGTCGTCGTCGTCGTCTCCGCCATGGGTGACACCACCGACGAGCTGCTCGACATGGCCGACGCCCTGACCTCCGACGCCCCCGGGCGCGAGATGGACATCCTCCTGTCCGCCGGCGAGCGCATCTCCATGAGCCTGCTGGCCATGGCCATCAACGAGCTCGGCGTGCCCGCGCGCGCCTACACCGGAGCCCAGGCCGGTGTCCTCACCGACTCCAAGTACGGCAAGGCCTCCATCGTCGGTGTCCTGCCCGAGCGCGTCGCCCGCGCCGTCCAGGCCGGCGCCGTCGCCGTCGTCGCGGGGTTCCAGGGCATCAACGAGGTCGAGGACGTCACCACGCTCGGCCGGGGCGGCTCCGACACCACCGCCGTCGCCCTGGCCGCGGCCCTCAATGCTGACGTCTGCGAGATCTACACCGACGTCGATGGCCTGTTCTCCGCCGACCCGCGCATCGTTCCCAGCGCCCACCGCATCGAGTCCCTCACCAGTGAGGAGACCCTCGAGATGGCGGCCAACGGAGCCAAGATCCTGCACCTGCGGGCCGTGGAGTACGCCCGGCGCTTCGGTGTGCCGATCCACGTGCGCTCCTCTTTCTCGGACAAGACCGGCACCTGGATCGTCGATGGCTCCCGCGAGGACCGCCCGGCCATCCCCGCCGTCGCCGCGCACCTGGACAAGGTCCTCGACGACGACCCCGAGGACCACCCCGCCGAGCGTGGCGGCCGCAGGCCCGCGCGCAGCCTCTCCGCCCTGGGCGTGGCCACCGTCGATGCCGTCACCGGCACCGTCGTCGCCCCCGAGGGCGCTGAGCAGCCCAGCGCCACACTCGTGGACGAGGCCCACCAGACCGCCATCGCCACGCGCGCCCAGGCACGCACCCGCACCTCAGCCAAGGAGAACAACGTGGAAGCCCCTGTCATCTCCGGCATTGCCCACGACCGCAGCCAGGACAAGATCACCCTGGTCGGGGTCCCGGACGTTCCCGGCGCCGCGGCCCGCATCTTCGCCATCGTCGCGGGCACCGACACCAACATCGACATGATCGTCCAGGACGTCTCCGCCTCCGGCAGCAACCTGACGAACATCTCCTTCACCTGTCCCGACGGCGACTCCGCCGCTGCCCGCGAGGCCCTGGAGGAGGCCCAGGACGAGCTGGGCTTCGCCGCCCTGGAGTTCAACCCCAACATCGGCAAGCTCTCCCTCGTGGGTGCGGGCATGCGCTCCCACCCGGGGGTCTCCGCCCGGCTCTTCTCCGCCCTGAGCGAGGCGGGCGTCAACATCCAGATGATCTCGACCTCGGAGATCCGCATCTCCGTCGTCGTTGACGACGCCGTCCTGGACGAGGCCGTGCGCGCCGTCCACACGGCCTTCGGGTTGGACGCCTCCACCGCTGAGGCGGTCGTCTACGGCGGCACGGGCCGCTGACCCGGAGCCGCCGGCCCCCCTCACCACCACCAAGGAGCACCCACATGAGTGTCAACGAGTACGTCGGCCCCGCTGACGGCGTGAGCGTCGCCGTCGTCGGCGCGACCGGGCAGGTCGGTCGCGTCATGCGCGCCATGCTCGAGGAGCGTGGCTTCCCCGCCGCCCGTGTGCGCTTCTTGTCCTCCGCCCGCTCCGCCGGGCAGGTTGTCGAGTTCCGTGGAGCGAGGGTCGAGGTCGAGGACGTCGCCACCGCGGACCTGTCGGGCATCGACGTCGCCATCTTCTCCGCCGGCGCCTGCGCCTCCCGCGAGCACGCCCCCCGCTTCGCCGCCGCGGGTGCCGTCGTGGTGGACAACTCCTCCGCCTGGCGCAAGGACCCCGAGGTCCCCCTGGTGGTCTCCGAGGTCAACCCCGCAGCGCTCGCCCACCGCCCCAAGGGCATCATCGCCAACCCCAACTGCACGACCATGGCGATCATGCCGGCCCTCAAGGTCCTGCACGAGGAGGCGGGGCTCGTCCGCCTCGTCGCCTCGACCTACCAGGCGGTCTCCGGCTCCGGTCGTGCGGGCGTGGCCGAGCTCGCCGGCCAGGTGCGCGCCGTCGCTGACCAGGACATCGAGGCCCTGGCCCTGGACGGGCGGGCCGTGGACTTCCCCGAGCCTCGCGTGTACGTGGACACCATCGCCTTCAACGCGGTCGCGTGGGCGGGGGCGGACGCCGCAGACGGGTCCGGCGAGACGGACGAGGAGCAGAAGCTGCGCAACGAGTCCCGCAAGATCCTCGCGATCCCGGGCCTGAAGGTCTCCGGCACCTGTGTGCGCATCCCGGTCTTCTCCGGCCATGGCGTGAGTGTCTCGGCGGAGTTCGAGCGGCCGATCAGCGCCGAGCGCGCCATCGAGCTGCTGCGTGCCGCCCCCGGCGTCACCTACGACGACGTGCCCACCCCTCTCAAGGGCGCCGGCCGTGACGGCACCTTCGTCGGCCGGGTGCGTGCGGACCAGGCCTACGAGGACGGCCACGGCATCTCCTTCTTCGCCGTCGGAGACAACCTGCGCAAGGGAGCGGCGCTCAACGCGGTCGAGATCGCCGAGCTCGTGGCCGCCGAGGTGCGGGCCGCACGCGCCTGACGGACGCCGCGCCGCTGCGGGGCTTTGCTTATGGGTGGGGCGGGTTGGAATAGCCGACCCGCCCGCACCGTTGCACCTCGCGTCCTACCGACGTCTGAAATGAGGAATCCCATGGCCACCGTCAACATCACCGGCGAGCAGTTCAACGAGACCATCCGGGGCGAGGGCATCACCCTCGTGGACTTCTGGGCCTCCTGGTGCGGTCCGTGCCAGCGCTTTGCCCCGATCTTCGAGAAGGCCTCTGAGAGCAACCCTGACCTGACCTTCGCGAAGGTGGACACGCAGGCCGAGCAGGGGCTGGCCGCCGCCCTGGGCATCTCCTCGATCCCGACGCTCATGGTCTTCCGCGACAACGTGCTGGTCTACCGCGAGGCGGGCGCCCTGCCGGCGAAGGCCCTCGACGCGCTCATCGTCCAGGCGCGTGAGCTGGACATGGACGAGGTGCGTCGGCAGATCGCCGAGCAGCAGGGGGCGCAGGCCTGAGGGGCGCCACCCCGCATATGAGCACGCAATCCTAATGAGTCACCCCGTTACGATAGGAACTGTGATGAACGCCGTCTCCGCCCCCGCTGTCCTGCCCTCCTTCACCGCCACCCCCGAGCTCGCCGACGCCCTCCAGCACGCCCTCGTGGACGTCACCTCGCTGTCCCTCGTGACCAAGCAGATCCACTGGAACGTCGTCGGCCCCAACTTCCGTGACATCCACCTGGGCCTGGATGAGGTCGTCACCATCGCCCGTGACGCCTCCGACACCATCGCCGAGCGCATGCGTGCCGTCAACGCCGTCCCCGACGGCCGTCCCGAGGCCGTGGCCGGCTCCACCCTGCCGACGGCCCCCGCCGACCTCACCATCGTCGCCGAGGCCGTCACCTACGAGGTCGCCGCCATCAACGCCGTCGTCACCACCCTGCGCGACATCCACAAGGTTGTCGACGAGACCGACGCCATGTCCTCTGGCATCATCGAGGACATCACCCTCAGGCTTGAGCAGCAGGCCTGGTTCCTCTCCTCCCAGAACTACACCGCCTGAGCCCAGGCGCATGACGGCGCCCGCCGACCCCCAGGGGCCGGCGGGCGCCGTCATGCGCGGTCAGGACTTCAGTCCGCGGCGGGCATGAGGATCCAGGCGATGACGTAGGCGACCCAGATCGGGCCGGGCAGGAGCGCCGCAGCCAAGGTCGCCAGGCGAACCAGCGTCGGGGACACGCCCCAGTAGTCGGCCAGGCCACCGCACACGCCCGCGATGAGGCGCCTGCGTGAACGGCGCGGAAGCGTGGAACGGAAGGACTCGGTGCGCTCGGAGAAGGAACCGGAGGGGTACTGCTGTGTCATGGCTCTAGTGTGGTGCAGTCCCCGGGGCCCCGGTATCCGGTGAGGCCCTGACCGGCCCCGGAGCCGGCCCGGACCCGGGGCTGGCGACGGAGCCGGGCCGCTCACCTGCCCGGGCTGCCCTGCCCAGCGCCCTGGGCGATTGCAGGTACGCTCACGTCACGGCGCTTAGGCACAATCGCCGCCCGCGTCACCAACGGAGGAGACCCCATGAGCTACGCACTGCTCGCCGCCTACACGCTCACCGCACCCCTGCCCCCGCTGGAAGACACCCGACGCCGGCTCGTCGGCGAGTCACAGTACTTCGTCGACCAGTCCGAGGTCACCACGCGCGGCTGGTACGACGTCTCCGGCTTCGGTGCCGACGCCGACCTCCTCGTCTGGTGGACCGACTCCGACCCCGAGCGCCTCCAGGACGCCGCGCACCGCCTGCGCGCCTCGGCGCTCGGACGCTACCTCGCCCCTGCCTGGTCCACGATCGTGTGCGGCGACCTGCCGCAGGCCCCCGCGGGTGACTGGCTCGCCGTGCTGCCCGGCTGGCGCGCCCCCGCGGCCGGCGGGCAGGTCACGGTCACCACGCTCTCCGGCTGCGGCCTGGGTGGCCCGCAGGTCCTCACCCTCGTCGAGTCCGCAGCGCTGGACGCCGTCGTCATGGCCGCGCAGGGCGCGGGTGGGCCGGCTCAGGGCGGCGCGGGCGAGCTCACGGGTGTGCGTGTGAGCCCGGCCGAGTGGGCCGAGCGCCAGCCACGCTCCTGACGGCGCTGCCGGGCCCAGGGCCCGGAACCACGCCGTCCAGCACCCGGCCCCGGTCCACGCCGGGGCCGGCCTGTGCGTGCCCGTCAGGTGCGGAAGCGGGCCCCGCGGGCCGGCTCGGCCAGCCAGGCGGTTGCCGCCTCGATGCGCCCGCGCGACGAGGTGGCCAAGGGCGAGGGCAGGCGGTCCCGGGCGAACCAGCCCACCTCGGTGGACTCGTCGTCGGCCACCCTCGCCCGTGCGGCCTCGGTGGGGCCCACCCACCCCACGAAGGTGATGTCCATGAAGACGCAGGCGTCACCGTTGGGGAAGACCAGGGGCTCGCCCGCCCCCACATCCACGACCGCCAGGACCTCGGGACGCACTCCCGTCTCCTCCTCGCACTCGCGCACGGCGGCGGCAGCGGGCTGCTCGCCCGGCTCCGGGATGCCCGAGACGACGGCCCACCGGCCGTTGTCGCTGCGGCGCCCGAGCAGGAGCCGGCCGAGGTGGTCCACGACGACGATGCTCACCCCCGGCAGCCACAGCGGGTCGTGGCCGATCTTCTCGCGCAGGCGGAGGATGAAGTCAGGGGTGGCCATGACGCGAGGCTACGCCGGCGTCGCGCCAGGGTCAGCGCGGCCGGGACAGGGCGACCTCGCGCGCCCTGTCGGTCCAGGCCCCGAGCGGCCCCTCCACCGCAACCGGGTCCCACTGCCTCCCCGAGCGCTCGACTGCCCGGGCCAGGAGCCAGTCCGCCACCACCGGGTTCTTTGGCAGCAGGGAGCCGTGCAGGTAGGTACCGATGACGTGGTGGCAGCGCGCGCCCTCCGTGCCGTCCTCGCCGTTGTTGCCCTCGCCGGGCCTCACGCGCCCCAGCGGCCGGGCGCCTGGGCCCAGGCGGGTGAGCCCGGAGTGGTTCTCGTAACCGATGACGGTCCCGAAGCCCTCCGACTCCACGGCGATGTTGCCGATGAGCCGGAGCGGGCCGGCGACCGTGTGCGCGTCGAGCACCCCGATGCCGGGCATCTCCTGGCCGCCGGAGGTGACGAAGTGGTGCCCGAAGAGCTGGTAGAGCCCGCAGATGACGAGCATGGGCGTGCCCGCCTCGGCCATGTCCCGAAGGGCCTGGCCCCGGGCCAGCAGGTCCTCCTTGATGCGCTCCTGGCCCGAGTCCTGCCCGCCCCCTCCGACGACGAGGTGGATGTCCTCGTCCAGCTCCTGGCCGCGGTCGTAGGAGAGCATCTCGACGTCGTAGCCCTGCCACTGGGCGCGGCGGGCCAGGACCAGGGCGTTGCCCCAGTCGCCGTAGATGTTCATGTCGCCCGGGTAGAGCTGGAGCAGGCGGATGCGTCCCCGGGCGGGGCCCTCGGTGGTGTGCTCGTACAGGGTGCTCACTTCATGACCTCCTCGACCTCGGTGAGCTCGGCCAGGCGGGCGCGCAGGGCGAGCATCGCCGTGTAGCTGGTGAACACGCGCATCCGGCCCTCCTCGGTCCGGCCCGCCGCCTGGCGCAGCAGGTCGAGGGCGCGCGACAGGTCCGGCTCGACCGCGCCCACCTCGACGCCGTCGTAGCGCAGACGCAGTGCCATGTCCCAGGCGCGCACCCCCGTGACGACGGCGACCCCGCCGTGGCGCAGCGAGGAGAAGTCCACGTCCCACAGCCAGGACATGTCGCGGCCGTCCGCGTGCTCGTCGTTGATCGCCACCATGACGGTCTCGGGACCACGTGCGCGCACCGCCTGCGCGGCGGTGAGCAGGCCCATGCGGAAGCCCGCAGGGTTCTTCACGAGTGAAAGCTCGATCTGGCGCCCGTCAAGGTCAAGGACCTCCCCGCGCCCGAAGGCCGCCTCGACGCGCGAGAGCGTGCCCAGCAGGCAGGGCAGGTCCAGGCGCCGGCCCAGGACCTCGACCGCCATCGCCAGCGCCGCTACGGCGTTGAGCTGGTTGTGCACGCCCGGGATGGTGAAGGTGACCGGGTGGTCCTGCCCGTCAACACGGATGACGGCGTCCTGGCCCTCCAGGGACTCCAGGCTCACGCGCGCCGGCGGGCACAGACGCCCGGCTCCCTGCCCGGTGGTGGCCGAGCGCGCGGCCTGGCTGGCTCCGCCACGCAGCTCGTCGTCGGACAGGAAGACGTCGCGCAGGCCCTGGCCGACGCCGAAGGCGCTCACCCGTGCCTCCAGGCCCTCGAGGAAGGCGTCGGCGCCCAGGCGCGGGTCGTCCGCGTTGGTGACGACGACGCCCGTCGTCGCCTGGGCGACCTGGCGCAGCAGCGAGGCGGTGTAGTCGATCTCCCCGAAGCGGTCGAGCTGGTCGCGCATGACGTTGAGCAGCAGGGCGCCGCGCGGGCGCACCTTGTCCACGAAGCGCACCGCGTGGGCCTCGTCCAGCTCGAGGACGGCGACGTCGGCCTTAGCGCGCCCGGTCCAGGAGACCTCGGTGAGCAGGGAGGCGAGCACGCCGCGCACAAAGTTCGAGCCGGTCCGGTTCGTCAGGACCGTCAGGCCCTGCTCCTGGAGGAGCTGGACGAGCATCTTCGTCGTCGTCGTCTTGCCGTTGGTCCCGGTGACGACGACGACCCCCAGGGGCAGCTGGTCGAGGGTGCGGCGCAGGAAGCCGGGGTCGGTCCTCTCCATGACGAGCCCTGGCAGGGCCGTGCCGCCGGTGCCGCCCCCGCGCAGGCGCGCCGCGAAGCGGGCGGTGCGCCCCAGGGCCACGGTGGCCGTGGAGCGCAGGGAGCCGGTGAGGGTGGGGCGCATGGCCTGCTCCTTGGGGTCGGCGATCGTGCGGCGCAAGTCTAGATGGGTCGCACCGGGCGCCGGGGCCGGGCGCCGGGGTCGGGCGCCGGGGCCGGGCGCGAGGGCCTGCGCTTATGGCGGCTGCCATACCGGTGTACCCTTATGCCATACATGTTTTACATGTCAAAGTACTCAGCAGTGAGGAGCACGCCGTGTCACCGCGCAACCCGACATAC
Organism: Actinomyces sp. W5033; assembly: GCF_051303165.1. Lineage (NCBI taxonomy): Bacteria > Bacillati > Actinomycetota > Actinomycetes > Actinomycetales > Actinomycetaceae > Actinomyces > Actinomyces sp. W5033. The sequence goes on from NZ_JBPPGD010000006.1 coordinate 177,008, forward strand.
ATCGGACCTGACGGCCGGGGATTCCACGGGACCGTGACCGTCGGGAGCCGAGGACAGGTCGCCCTGCCCGCCCAGGCCCGCAGGAACGTCGGGCTGGAGCCCGGCGATCAACTCATCGTCCTGTCCGACCCCGCCGAGGGTCTTGCCCTCATCCCGCTGGCCAGGCTGCTCGAGCGCGCACCCGCCGACGATCCCCTGGCCATGCTCGTGCGCGGCGCGATCCGGCCGACCGCCCCCTCCGCAGCCTCCGGCACTGCGTCCACCGCGGCGGGAGAGACCGGCCCCGAACCCACGCCACCACCCACCCCAACGAGCGGAAAGGAATGACCATGGAGCCTGCCGTCGTCGTCAAGAACCTGACCAAGTCACACGGGACGCTCACCGCTCTTGAGGACGTCTCCTTCGAGGTCGCCCCCGGAGAGATCCTCGGCATCATCGGCCCCAACGGTGCGGGCAAGACCACGTGCCTGGAGTGCCTGGAGGGACTGCGCGAGCCCACCTCAGGGACCCTGCGCGTCCTGGGTGCCGACCCGACCCGCCCCACCCCCGCCTGGCGCGCCCGCATCGGCGTCCAGCTGCAGACCGCCGCCCTTCCGCCGCGGATCAGGGTCAGCGAGGCCCTGGAGCTCTTCGCCTCCTTCTACGACAACCCCGTTGACAGCGACACCCTGCTCACCGAGCTCGGCATCGCCGCCAAGAGCAACGACTACGTCGACAAGCTCTCCGGAGGTCAGCGCCAGCGCGTCTTCATCGCCCTGGCCCTCATCTCCCGTCCCGAGCTGGTGTTCCTCGACGAGCTCACCACCGCCCTCGACCCCCAGGCCCGCCTGGCGATGTGGGACGTCGTGCGCTCCATCCGCGACGGCGGCACCACCGTCGTGATGACCACGCACGACATGGACGAGGCCGAGGCCCTGTGCGACCGGGTCGGCATCATCGACCACGGGCGCCTCATCGCCCTCGACACGGTGCCCGCGCTCATCGCCGGACTCGGCGGCGGCGCCCAGGTCAACCTGCGCACCTCCCGCCCCATCGAGGCCCGCCTGCTCGACGGCGTCGAGGGCCTGAGCGCCACCACCGCGCCCATCGTGCGCGGCAACGAGCTGAGTGTCCACGTGCCCGACACCCGCTACCCGCAGCACATCATCGACGCCATCGAGGCCACCGGCGTCACCGTCAGCGACGTGCGTGTCTCGACGCCGTCGCTGGAGGACGTGTTCCTGTCCCTGACCGGACGCTCCATGAGAGAGGAGAAGCAGGCATGAGAGCCTTCCGTCAGCTGCTCAAGGTCGCTGTCCGACGGACCCTGCGCGAGCCCGTCTCCGTCGTCTTCACCCTGGTCTTCGCTCCCGCCTTCGTCGTCGTCATGGGTGTCATCTTCGGCAATGACCCCACACCCCAGTTCGACGGGCGGGGCTTCCTGGAGGCGAATATCGCCGCCTTCCCGGGAATCGTCATCGCCATCACCTCCGCCATCATGGTGCCGGTGGACATGGCCGGTCAGCGCAGCGCCGGGGTGCTGCGGCGCTTCCGCGCCACGCCCCTGTCACCCGCCGCCTACCTGGCGGCCGACATCGTCGTGCGCCTCGCCCTCACCTTCGTGTCGATCGCCGCCATGTACGCCGTCGTCATCCTCGCCTTCGGGGTCCGCCCCGCCTCCGTTCTCGCCCTCGTCTCCACGCTTGTGGCCACCCTGCTCGGGCTCGCGGCCTTCCTCGCCATGGGCTACCTGCTGGCGGCCCGGGTGCGGGAGGTCGGTGCCGCGCAGGGGATCGGCAACCTCCTGCTCTACCCGCTCATCTTCACCTCCGGGGCGGCCGTGCCCCTGGCGGTGCTGCCCGAGGAGGTGCGCGCAGTCGCACGCTTCTCACCGCTGACCCAGCTGACCTACCTCGGTCAGGGCCTGTGGAATGGCGAGAGCTGGGCCGCGCACTGGGGCTCGGCCGTGGTCCTGCTCGCCTTCGGGGCCGTGTGCGGCCTGCTCGCCGCCCGGCTCTTCCGCTGGGAGTGAGGCGCCGGGGCGGCGAGAGCCTCAGCGCGGCACGACGACGGTGAGCGCCCCCGGCTCCGTGACGGCCTCGACACGGCGGGCGCTGCCCACCGTGTCGCCGTCGAGCTCGAAGGGCACGGGGTCATCGGTCTCGATGAGGACCCGTGCCGCCGAGGTCGTACGGAAGCCCTCGGAGTCCCGGCCGGTGAGGATCTGCGTGCCCAGGCGGGCCCAGTCGGTGACGCGGTCGGGGGAGGCGACCATGAGGTCGAGGAGCCCGTCGTCGGGCCGTGCCTCGGGGAAGATCGTCATCCGGCCGGTGATGGTGCCGACATTGCCCATGAGGACCATGACGGCCGAGCGCGCCTCGCTGTCCCCCTCGTCGAGGGTGATGGTGACGTGGAAGGGGTCCGGCACGGCGTTCTGCACGGCGGCCACCGCGTAGGCGCCCGAGCGGATGACCTTCTTGAGCTCGTCGTTCGTGTCCTCCATGATCTGGGCGTCCAGCCCCAGGCCGGCCATGACGGCGAAGCGCTCACTGCGCGTTGCGCCCTCACCGTCGAGCCAGGTGACGGCGACGACGTCGATGGGCCGCGTGCGGCCCCGGAAGGCGAGGTCGAGCGCGGAGTCGGTGTCGAGAGGCACCCCCAGGTTGCGTGCCAGGAGGTTGCCTGTGCCCGAGGGCAGCAGCGCCATCGGCACGCCCGTGCCCGCGAGCTCGGCGCTGACGGCGCGCACGGTGCCGTCGCCCCCGGCCACGAGGACGAGGTCGGCGCCGTCGGCCAGCGCCCGGCGGGCGGCCTCGTGCCCGGGGTCCTGCGTGCTTGTCTCCAGCCAGGTCGTCGGACGCCACCCGCGTTCAAGGACCGTGGCCTCGACCCGGCGCCGCAGCAGGGACAGGTCATCGAACTTCGTGGGGTTGAGGATGACGGCGGCGTGGGCGTCAACCTGCTCGGCCGGCAGGCCCAGGCGCGCCCAGTCCACGAGGATGGGACGCACCCCTCCCGCCAGCAGGGCGAGGTTGGCCACCGCGACGCCGAGCAGGGCCCCTCCGATGACGTCCGAGCCGTGGGCCAGGCCGGTGGCCCACTGCGCCACCGCGGTGAGCAGGGCGAGGCAGCCGACGAGCAGTGACCATGCGAGCACGGAGGAGCCCGGACGGCGGTGGGCGCGCACGAGGGTGACCGTCACCCAGGCACCGATGGTCACGGCCGCGACGTGGCTGGAGGGGTAGGCGCCGCCCAGGTTGGACACGGAGTCCGCGAAGGCGGTGGACGGGCGCTCCACACCGAGCCAGGCGCTCAGCGCCACAGCGGCCGGGGCGCCGACGGCGGCCACCACGAGGGCGATGGCCAGGCGTCGCATTCGCCTGGCGTAGGAGAAGACGGCGACGGCGAGGACCGCCAGGAGCACGAGGAGCGGGTGGGTGAGCAGGGAGAAGGCCTCGGCGAGCTGGCCTCGCACCGAGCGCAGGGGCAGCCCGGGCGCGTGGAGGCGGGCGTCCAGAGCCGCGGTGTGGCCGGTGAGGACGAGCCAGGTCCAGGCGCACAGCGCCAGCAGGGACAGGGCCGCGGCACTGAGCTCGAGGGTGAGCAGGCGTGGCTGGCTCGGGGAGGAGCGGCGGGGGCTGCGGGCCATGGGCTCTCCTTGGGGCCTGGCGACCCCTTCCTCCTCGGACGTCATGCAAGCAAGCTTGCCGACGTCCTCGTCGTCGGGGTGCTAAGGCCGGGGGGCCTGGCGACCCCTTCCTCCTCGGACGTCATGCAAGCAAGCTTGCCGACGTCCTCGTCGTCGGGGTGGCGGGATTTGAACCCACGACCTCTTCGTCCCGAACGAAGCGCGCTACCAAACTGCGCCACACCCCGTGTGCAGAGGGAACTATAGCCACTCGTAGGGGACCGTGGGAAATCTACGGCCTGAGTCCTGAGTCACGTGCCCGCCGGCGCCGCGACACAGGTGGGAGGCGAGCCCCTCTGGCGGGAGAGCCAGCCAGGCCTCAGCTGGCGGGCACCAGCGTGAGCAGCGTGGCCTCCGGGCGGCAGGCCAGGCGCACCGGCGTGAAGGGGCTCGTGCCCAGTCCCGCCGACACGTGCAGGTACATGTGGTCCGCCGCCCTCGGGTCGCCGGCGCGCCCCGGGTACTGCGACAGCCTGCGGGTGACGCGCTCGCGGTCGAGGTCGCAGTTGGTCACCAGTGCCCCGTAGCCCGGCAGGCACAGCTGCCCGCCGTGGGTGTGGCCGGCGAGGGCGAGATCGACGTCGTCGGCACTCATCGCGGTCAGGACCCGCCGGTAGGGAGCGTGCACGAGCCCCAGGTGCAGCGGGCGGCCCTCGCGGCCACGCACCCAGGTGCCCTCCGAGGCCGGGGCCACGGCCTGCGGGTACACATCGCGCTCCGCGTGCGGGTCGTCCACGCCCACGAGCCGCACCCGGCGCCCGCGCACGCACAGCTCGCCGCGGGTGTTGGTCAGGTCCGCCCAACCGCCCGAGCGCTGCAGGTCGCGCACCTCACGCCAGGGCAGGGCCTCGACCTCGCGCTGCGGGTCGTCCGCGTCACGCGGGTCGCGGCGCAGGTAGCGCGTGGGCGACCTCAGGGCGGTGCTGCGGTAGTCGTGGTCCCCCATGACGAAGGCTCCTGGCAGGTGCAGGAAGGGCTCGAGCGCCCGGCTCAGCGGCTCCAGGCCGCTGGCGAAGGACAGGTTGTCGCCGGTGTTGACGACGACGTCGGGGTGCAGGTCCGCCAGGGACCGCACCCAGGCGACGCGGGCCTCGGTGCGGTCCGTGAGGTGCAGGTCCGCCAGGTGCAGCAGCGTGACGGGCTGCTCGCCCTGGGCGAGCACCGGAACCTCCAGGCGCCGCAGCACCGGCATCCGGGCCTCGAGCAGGGCGTAGCCCAGCACCCCGGCTCCGGCGGCGCCCACTGCGCCAGCGGCGAGCGCCACCGTGCGGGCGACCGCCCTCAGCCCCGTTCCTGCGCCCGAGACAGACCTGGCTGCCACGGCTCAGCCCCCGCTGACGGCGGTGGCCGGGGCGCCGCCTGGCTGCTCAGCCGGGGCCGGGATGGAGGCGTTCGCCTCCGCAGGGGCCTCCTGCTCCGCCTTGACCTCAGGGGTCGGCATGGAGGCGGGTGCCGCCGTCGGCATGGGCTGGACACCGAGGCTCACCTGGTTGAAGAACTCGTAGGGTGCGCCCGCCAGGGCGGCGTCCATGTACATCTTCCACAGGGGTGCGGGAGCGTCCGAGCCGTACATCGTCGAGTACCAGCGTCCGCCGATGACCTGGTTGTTCATCGCGGAGTAGCTCTCGGAGTGGCCGAGCCAGACGGCAGCGGACAGGCTCGGGGTGAAGCCCACGAACCAGGCGTTGTCCATCTCCTCCGTGGTGCCGGTCTTGCCGGCCGAGGGGCGGCCTCCCGCCAGGGCCGCGGTGGCCCCGGTGCCCGGCGAGCGCATGACCGAGGTGAGGGTCAGGGCCGTCTGGTCCGCGGCCTCGGCCTCCATCACCTGCGTGCACTGCGAGGAGGGCACGGCGAGCGCGTTGCCGTCGGAGTCGGTGACCGAGTCGATGGCGATGGGCTTGCAGTACACGCCGTGCGCGGCGAAGGTGGCGTAGGCGTTGGCCATCTGCAGGGGGGTCACCTCCTGAGAGCCCAGGGCGATGGAGGGCTGCGCCGCCAGGGGCTCCCCGGCGTTCGTCGTCACGCCCATCCTGGCCGCCAGGTTCGTGATGGAGCAGATGTCCATGGCTGCGGTCATGCGTGCGTAGCCGACGTTGATGGACAGCTGGGTGGAGCGGATGACGTTGTTCATGCCCCCCTCGAAAGCGTTGGCATTGTCAACGTTCCAGTCGGCGGCGTTCTCCGGGGCGCAGGAGATGTTCCACGTCGAGGCCGGGAACCTCGTGGGCGAGGTGTTGAAGCTCGTGTAGCCGGAGCGCCCCTCCTGGTACCACTGGGCCAGGACGAAGGCCTTGAAGGCAGATCCGGGCTGGAACCCGGAGGTCCCGTCGCTGTTCTCCAGGCCGCCGTGGAGGGCGTCCACCCCCAGCGAGATCTGGGTCGCGGTCGGGTCCTCCTCGGTGGCGTCGCCGTAGTTCGTGTTCTGGGAGATGGCGAGGATCCGTCCCGTGCCCGGCTCCACTGACACCAGCGCCGCCTTGACGTTGGAGGGGTCGCCGGTGGGCACGTACTCCTGCACCGCGGCGTCGGCGGCCGCCTGCTTGCCCAGGTCGAGGGTCGTCGTGATCGTCAGGCCACCGCGCAGCAGCAGCTGGCGGCGCTCAGCCTCGGTGGCGCCGAACAGCTCGGAGGTCTCGATCTCGCCGACGACGTACTCGCAGAAGTAGGCCGCAGCACCCGCGGCGCCGCAGCCGCCAACCGTGTTGGTCACGTTGAGCATGTCCTCGATCTGGGTGGCGACCGCCTCGTCGTACTGCTCCTGGGTGATGAACTCCTCCTCGAGCATCTTGAGCAGCACCCAGTCCATGCGGGACTTGGCCTGCTCCGGGAAGGCGATGGGGTCGTAGGCGCCCGGAGCGTTCGTCAGACCCGCCAGCAGCGCGGCCTCGGCCACCGTGAGATCGGCCGCGGAGTGGGAGAAGAAGTGCTGCGAGGAGGCCTCGACGCCGTAGGTCGAGGGGCCGAAGGCCGCGATGTTGAGGTAGCCCTCGAGGATCTGCAGCTTGGTGTACGTCTGCTCAACAGTGAGCGCGTACTTGATCTCCCTCAGCTTGCGCGCGGTGCTCCGCTCCGTCGCGGCGGCGACCGCTGCGGAGTCCCCCCGCTGAAGACCTGCCTCGATGAGGACGTTGCGCACGTACTGCTGGGTGAGCGTCGAGGCGCCCTGAGAGCCTCCCGAGGCGTTGGAGACGAGCGCACGCACCATGCCCGTGGGGTCGATGCCCTTGTGCTGGTAGAAGCGCTGGTCCTCCACCGCGACGATGGCGTTCTGCATGTTGACGGAGATCTGGTCCAGAGGGACCACGATGCGGTTCTCCGCGTAGAACTGGGCGATCTCCGTGCCGTCGGCGGCGCGGATGACCGAGACCTCGCTGGGCTCGAGGATGTTGAAGTCCGTGGGGAGCTCGTCGAAGAGCTGCGCCCCCGCGTGGGTCACCGCCGAGGTGGCGCCGACGAAGGGCATCGCGAAGCCCGCGGTGAGAACGCCTCCCACCCCGGAGAGCAGGAGGAAGGCGAGGAGCATCGAGACGGCCCTGGTGGGCGAGGGGGTCCGGCCGCGAGATGAGGACGACATGGTGCCCAGACTACGTGCCGCCGCCCCGGGCACGTAGTGACTGCGCCCGGCGTGCGCCCCACAGCGTCGTCGCGCACGTGGTGGCGGTGCCTGCACGGGCGGCGCACACGCCCTGGCGGCTGGATCTGCCGCGGCAGCCGTGCCAGGGGCCCAGGGATTTGGCTGAACTGCTTGCCATGCCTTACCTTCAGATGTGACGACGGCGACACAGTGGTCGCCCGTCGTGCAAACGGGGAGCGTGACATGACCACCGATCAGACCTGGGCAGTCCGGGCCTCATGCGCCAACGTGGAGCCGGACCAGCTCTTCGGAAAGGGCGCTGAGCAGCGCGACGCCCGCTCCCTGTGCTTCTCCTGCCCCGTGCGCATGGAGTGCCTGGCTGAGGCGCTCAACTCAGAGTCCTCCTTCGGCGTGTGGGGCGGCCTGACCGAGCGCGAGCGCCGCGCCCTGCTGCGCCGCTTCCCCGAGGTGGAGGACTGGGGCGCCTGGCTGCGCCGCGAGGACGACGAGCTGGTCGCCGAGATCCACGCCCACCGGGCCCCGCGCATCCTCGCCCGCGTCCGCTGAGGCCGTCGTCGGCCCGCGGGCCCGTAGACTTGGCCCATGACCACATGGGAGTACGCCACCATTCCGCTTCTCACCCACGCCACCAAGCAGATCCTCGACCAGTGGGGCGCTGACGGCTGGGAGCTTGTCCAGGTCGTGCCCGGCCCCACCGGCTCCGACACCCTCGTCGCCTACCTCAAGCGCCCCCGCCAGTCCTGAACGGTGGCTGGCGAGCAGCCTGGCACGCAGCG
>NZ_JBPPGD010000007.1:0-17060 GCF_051303165.1 Actinomyces sp. W5033
GTCACGCGGCGACAGCACCGTCGTCCGTCCAGCACCCGACCCGGACACCGTCATCCGTCCAGCACCCGACCCAGACAACGACACACCTTGACGGCTGGCACGCAAGCTGTGGGGCGCTCGTGCGCCGCTGGGCGATCGACCCGGTACCCGTGTGTCAGAGGCAGGGCGTGAGTCGGCTCGGTGCGCCGATGTCCCTTGAGACTTTCGTGCCGCCCGCCGGGTGGCAGCGTCGTGCCCGCTGCTGGCGCCGTCGCCGGCCGAGAGCATCCGGACCGCGCCATCGAGGCGGCTCAAGCCGGTTGATGCACCACCGGCACCGCTCAAGCTGGGTGGTGCAACGGCTTGAGACATGCTGAAGGGGTATGCCAGCCGACTGCTCGTGCCGGGGCTGGCCACCGTGCTGCTTCGCCGGCCAGCGCGCCGGCGGGCCTCAGATCCAGCTGGTGAACAGCATGTGCCAGCGCCAGAACTCGTAGGACACCGTTTGGCCCGTCCAGATGGGCCACCACAGAGCCGCGAAGACCACGGCGGCGAGGACGATGCCACCGACGAGGACATAGCCGTTGGTGTGGGTCCGCCACACGGGGACACCGGTCCAGGCCTCGGGCAAGCCGCGACTCGGCTTATGCTCCACAAATCCGAGGTAGCGGGACACTGCCCCGGTAATCGGCGGCATGCCGGGCCCAATGACGCCTGCGGCGAGGAGCTCTTGCTCCTCACGTGCCTGGGCAGACCCGGGCACGGGACGCAGCACGCCGGTGGCGGCCCCCAGGGCCAGCACGAGCACGAGCACCACGTAGGGCACGAAGGCCACCGTGTAGAAGGTGAAGATGGTCCGGTCCCAGTAGAAGAACCACGGCAGGTACAGGCCCACGTAGCCGACGAGCGCGACCCACACCCGCCAGTCCCTGCGCACCCCGGCGAGCACGACGACGCCGAAGACCAGAGCGGGAACCGCAGCCCACCACACGGGGATGTTCCCGATGGAGGTGATCGCCTGCACGCACCGCCCACCGCCGCAGCCCGCCGAGCCGATGGCCTCCTCAGAGGGCCAGAAGAAGGAGGTCGGCCTCCACTGCACGAGCCATCCGCTTGGCTTGGCCATATACGGGTGCTCGGAGTCGAGACCCACGTGGAAGCTGTACATGGACAGGTGGTACTCAAGCAGGTCGCTGAGGGGGTCGGGCAGCCACGTGTGCGCCGGCGTCCCGGCGGCCCGCTGGGCGGCGGCCCACCCGTGCTTGTAGGCCGCGCCGTGGGCGAACCAGGACCACCAGCTCGCCACGTACACGACGAAAGCCGTCGGGACCAGGTGGAGGAAGTCAAGCATCCCGCGGTGCAGCAATCCGTCGGCAAGCCAGGAGCGGGCGTTGACCCGCCGCAGGGCGGTGAGGTCCCAGACCACCACCATGACGCCCATGGCGGCGAGCAGGTAGGCGCCGGACCACTTGATGGAGCAGGTGAGCCCAGCAGCCAGCCCCGCCGCGAGCAGCCAGGGCCGCAGGAACGGGATCGGCGCCCACCCCCCGGGCGCGGTGCCTGCCAGGTCTCGGGCGAGGCGGGAACGGAACCACTCGCGGTCCCTGACGAGCAGGTAGACGGACAGCAGCCCAAACAAGCCGATGAAGACGTCGAGCAGGGCGATGCGTGACTCTGTGATCCCCACCCCGTCGAGGGCGAGCAGCAGGCCTGCGAGCCCGGCGAGCAGTGGGGAGTGCGTCAGGCGCATCGTGAGCCGGGCGAGGAGGAGGACGGTGAGGATGCCGGCGACAGCGGGCATGAGGCGCCACCCGACGGCACTGTCCTGGCCGAAGAGCTGCATGCCGATCCCGATGAGCCACTTGCCGAGCTGGGGGTGGACGATGAAGGAGGGCTGCGTCGTGAGACCAGAGACGTCACCCTGCGCGAAGAGCTGGTCGGAGCCCTCGGCCCACACGGACTCGTAGCCGTTGTGCCACAGGGCGTAGGCGTCCTTGACGTAGTAGATCTCGTCGAACATCAGCCCCGAGGGGTGGCCGATCCCGATGAGACGCGTGAGGGCGGCCACGGCAGTGACCACGCCGCTCGCCACCCACCCGCGCAGGCGCACTGCAGGGGTCACGCTCCAGCCGAGCGGCTCGAGCCCGAGCATCTCGCGCAGACGCTCCTCGGTGCGGGTGGCGTCGGCAGACGCAGGAGGTGTCGCTGGGGTGGCGTCGGCGTCGTCGTGAGAGACAGTGCTGGGGTCAGGGCTCACGGCGGCGAGTCTAAGGGGAACGGCCATACTGAGAGCATGACCCATGCCCCGTCAGAGTCCGTGCGCGCCGACGACGACCCCGCCCGCAGCGCCGGGTCCTGTGATCCCGAGGAGCCGGGGCGGTCTGTCCCTGGCGAGGCCTGCGGGGCGCCCGAGGGGGGCAGCCCGGTCCCCACCACACCGTCCGACGGCGGGATCCCGCTTCCCGACGGCGGGGGCGCGCCCTGCGGTGAGCAACCGCGTCCGCCTCACGCGGACGATCCCCGCCCCGGCGTCATCACGCTGGCCGCCACCCCCATCGGCCACGTGGGAGACGCCTCGGCGCGCCTGCGAGCCGCCTTGGCGCACGCCGACGTCGTCGCTGCCGAGGACACCCGGCGGCTGCTCAACCTCGCCCAACGGCTCGGGCTGCACGTCAGCGGCAGGATCCTCGCCTTTCACGAGCACAACGAGCGCGAGCGCGCCGCCGAGCTCATCGAGGCCGCCCGGGCGGGCAACAGCGTCCTCATGGTCTCCGACGCCGGGATGCCCTCGGTCTCCGACCCCGGCTACCGGCTTGTCGTCGCCGCCACCAAGGCCGGTGTTCCCGTCACCGTCGCCCCCGGTCCCTCAGCCGTGCTCACGGCCCTGGCCCTGTCCGGTCTGGCCAGTGACCGCTTCTGCTTCGAGGGCTTCCTGCCCCGGAAGGCAGGTGAGCGAAGGCGTGCTCTCGAGGCGCTGGCCGAGGAGCGGCGCACCATGGTGTTCTTCGAGTCCCCGCGCCGCGTCCACCAGAGCCTGACGACGATGGCTCAGCTGCTCGGCGCCGGGCGGCGGGCGGCCTTGTGCCGAGAGCTGACGAAGACCCATGAGGAGGTGCGTCGGGCCACGCTGGGGGAGCTGGTCGCCTCCACCGACGGTGAGGTGCTGGGGGAGATCGTGCTGGTCGTCGCCGGTGCCCAGCCCGTGGCGGCAGACCCGCACGAGGCGGCGCGTGAGGCCGTGGCGCTGGCCGACGACGGGATGCGGCTCAAGGCTGCGGCCGCCCAGGTTGCGCAGGCGGCGGGGTTGCGCCCCAACGAGGTCTACCGTGCGGCCCTGTCTCTGCGGGGGCTGCCGGGTAAGAGCCGCCGGTGACAGCGCCCGCCGGGTTGAGGTCGCTGTGATGCTGTACTGACGAGGCTGATGCTGTGCTGACGAGTTCGGGGCTGAGGATCCGAGGTCGGTGTCTCAGGGACCGACCTCGGATCCTCAGCCCCGAACTCGCGTGGGCGAGGTGATTGAGGTGAGGAGGGGGATGGGGTGCAGAGGTGCTCGCGTGCCGGCGGGCGGGTTTAGAACTGCGCCCCGGGGTAGCCTCCCGCAGCAGCCTGCGCCTTCTTGTTGTGGGAGCGGCGCGTGCCCCACCAGATGGCCCCGGCCAGGGTGAGGACCACGGAGGGCACGCCCAGCAGGAGCGAGACGAGGATCCCCATACCGCTGGCGAGCATGTTGCTGCCGTTGGCGGCCCTGCCGAGGTAGACGGGCTTGGTTGAGTTGGTCTGGCAGGTGACGGTGTAGTCGCCGCTCGTCGGGGGCGTGAAGATGCCGATGAGCGGGTTGCCGTCAACCTCGGTGGACTCACTTCGCGCGATCGGGGTGATGTCCACGGAGTCGCCGCTGGAGGAGGTCACCTCGCAGGTGGCGAGGCCGGCTGAGTAGATGCCGTAGACGTCGGCACTGTCCAGGGTTGCCGTGGCCGAGCCGTTGCCCGGGAGCACCGACAGGGACCCGGCGACGTTGAAGACCGCCGTCGTCGAGATGGCGAAGGTGATGATGGAGCCGATCAGCGCGATGAGGCCCACCGTCAGGAGAACCTTCGGGCCTGTGGTGGAGCGCACCTGGGGCGCCGGCCCCGCGCCATAGGTGACGGGGCTGCCGTAAGCGGGCGCCGCCGGGTAGGCGGGCCCTGACGGGTAGCCCGGGGTGCCGTAGGCCGGAGCCTGCGGCGCGGAGGTCTGGCCGTAGCCTCCGAGGTCGGCGGGAGGGTAGGCGCCGGGTGCCGAGGAGGCGCTAGGCGTCGTGTACGGGCTCGCGCCCGGGGTGTCCTGGCCGTAGGGCTGGCCGTAAGGGGCCTGGCCGTAGGGCGATCCTGAGGAGGGGGGGACCTGGGACATGACGTTCCTCTACGGTCGTGGCGGGGGCGACCCGCACAGGTGCGTGGTGGCACGCCACGCCGCGGAGCGGGGGGTGTGCCCATGACGTGGCCAGGATACGGCGCCAGGGGCCGGGGCGCGGGCCCTGGCGCCCGCACCTGCCGACGCCGTCTGTGCGAGCCGTCCCACGTCGGGACGTGTCGGAGGGAGCGGATAGGCTGCCCCCATGAGCCACATCCTCTCCGCGGTCGCCTGGCCCTACGCCAACGGCCCCCGCCACATCGGTCACGTCGCCGGCTTCGGCGTCCCCTCCGACGTCTTCTCGCGCTACATGCGAATGGCGGGCCACGACGTCCTCATGGTCTCCGGCACGGACGAGCACGGCACCCCCATCCTCGTGGCGGCCGACGCCGAGGGCGTCAGCGCCCGCGAGCTCGCTGACCGCAACAACCGGCTCATCGTCGAGGACCTCGTGGCCCTGGGCCTGTCCTACGACCTCTTCACCCGCACCACGGCCTCCAACCACTACGCCGTCGTGCAGGACATGTTCCGCACGGTGCGTGACAACGGCTACATGGTCGAGCAGGTCACCCGCTCCGCCATCAGCCCCTCGACCGGCCGGACCCTGCCGGACCGCTACATCGAGGGCACCTGCCCTATCTGCTCCGCGCCCGGCGCCCGGGGGGACCAGTGCGACACCTGCGGCAACCAGCTCGACCCCACCGACCTCATCGACCCCCGCTCGCGCATCAACGGCGAGACCCCCGAGTTCGTCGAGTCAAACCACTGGTTCCTCGACCTGCCTGCCCTCGCCGAGGCCCTGGGCACCTGGCTGGACGAGCGCGAGGCCTCGGGCACCTGGCGGCCCAACGTCATCCGCTTCTCCAAGAACATCCTGGAGGAGATCCGCCCGCGCGCCATGACGCGCGACATCGACTGGGGTATCCCGGTGCCGGGCTGGGAGGACCAGCCCTCCAAGCGCCTGTACGTGTGGTTCGACGCCGTCATCGGCTACCTCTCGGCCTCGATCGAGTGGGCCCGGCGCACGGGGGACCCCGAGGCCTGGCGCCAGTGGTGGAACAACCCGGAGGCCCTGTCCTACTACTTCATGGGCAAGGACAACATCGTCTTCCACTCCCAGATCTGGCCGGCCGAGCTCCTGGGCTACAACGGCCAGGGACAGCGTGGAGGCAGCGCCGGCGACCTGGGGGTCCTCAACCTGCCCACGGAGGTCGTCTCAAGCGAGTTCCTCACGATGGAGGGCCGCAAGTTCTCCTCCAGCCACGGCATCGTCATCTACGTGCGTGACTTCCTCGCCCGTTACCAGGCGGACGCGCTGCGCTACTTCATCAGCGCCGCTGGGCCGGAGACGGCAGACGCGGACTTCACATGGGCGGAGTTTGTCCGCCGCACCAACGGAGAGCTGGTCGCGGGCTGGGGCAACCTCGTCAACCGCACGGCCTCGATGATCCACAAGCGTTTCGGAGAGGTCCCCGCCCCGGCGCAGCTGGAGGAGATCGACCGGGCGCTGCTGGACTCCGTCGAGGCGGGCTTCGCCACGGTCGGTGACCTCATCCGCCACCACCGCCAGAAGGCGGCCCTGACCGAGGCCATGCGCCTCGTGGGCGAGGCCAACAAGTACGTGGCGGACACCGAGCCCTTCAAGCTCAAGGCGCCCGAGCAGCTGCCCCGCCTGGCCACGATCCTGCACACGCTCGCTCAGGTGGTCACGGACCTCAACCTCATGCTCTCGCCCTTCCTGCCCCACGCCGCCAACGACGTCAACCGCGTCCTCGGTGGTGCGGGCGAGATCGCCCCCATGCCGCGCATCGAGGAGGTGGACGAGCTCGACCCCGAGGTCCTGCCTGAGGACTTCGCGGGCCGTACCGGCTACCCGGTCATCACCGGCGACTACACCCAGGCGCCCACATGGGGGCGTCATGAGGTGGTGGTCGGCACGCCGGTGGGCAAGCCCTCCCCGGTCTTCGTCAAGCTGGACGAGGCGATCGTCGAGGAGGAGCTGGCCCGCTACTCGCAGTCGCGTCCCGACGACGTCACCGGTGCCTGAGTGAGCCGCAGGCACCGCGACCGCTCGTGGCCGAGCGCCGACGCCGTCGCCCCGCTCGCGCTGCCGGTCACCGACAACCACACCCACCTCCCGGTGCCGGGCCTGGAGCACACCGGGCCAGGCTCGCAGGAGCCGCTGACGGCGGCTGAGCTTGTTGAGCGTGCCGTCGCCGTCGGTGTCACCCGGACGATCACCTCCGCCTGTGAGACCCCGGCCTGGGAGGGCAGCATCGCCCTGGCGCGCACCCTGCCCGGGGTCCGGGTGGCCCTGGCCGTCCACCCCAACGAGGCGGTGCTGCACGCGGGAGTGCGTGAGACCGGCCCGGACGGACTGGAGCCGGCCGTGCGCGACCACCACGCCGAGCCCCTGGACGAGGCCATGTCCCGGCTCGAGACCCTGGTGCGTCGAAGCCCGGACGCGGTGGTGGCCGTCGGTGAGACCGGTCTGGACTTCTTCCGTACGGGACATCGGGGCGCCGCCGTGCAGCGGGAGGCCTTCCGGGCGCATATCGCGCTGGCCAAGGAGGTGGGCCTGCCCCTGCAGATCCATGACCGCGACGCCCACGCCGAGTGCGTCGAGGTCCTGCTCGCCGACGGCGCCCCGGAGCGCACCGTCCTGCACTGCTTCTCCGGCGGTCCCGAGCTGGCGGCCGTGTGCGCCGAGCACGGCTGGTACGCCTCCGTCGCCGGACCGGTCACCTACCCGGCCAACGACGGGCTCCGGGCGGCGGTCGGTGCGATGCCGCTGGAGCTGCTGCTGGTGGAGACGGACGCGCCCTACCTTCCGCCCAAGCCGTGGCGGGGCAGGCCCAACGCCGGCTACCTCATGGGGCAGACCGTGCGTTTCCTCGCTGCCCTGCGCGGTCTGGATGAGGCCACCATGTGCGAGCGTCTGGAGCGCAGCACCCGGGAGGTCTACGGCGTCTGGTGATGCTGGGCCGACGCCGGTGGCCCGGACCGGCAGGCCCGGGCGGCTGTCAGCGGCGCGGCCACAGCCGGCGTGACCACAGTCGGTGTGACTGGGGACATTGCCAAGCCGTGGTGGGCTCGTCTACCGTCATCGGCACCCTGCCGACAGTGAGGAACATCAGACGTGGGACGACACTCTGAGACCAGCTCCGCCGCCACGACCCTGTCCGAGCTCGGGGCCCTGGCCCGTCGTGGCCTGAGCCGGGGCGCCTCAGGCTCGCCCGCGCACCGCGGCGCCCGAGCGCGCACGCGCACCTCCCCGGCCGTGCTGCGTGCCTCCGGTGCCGCGGCCGCGCTCGCCCTGGTGGTCTCCGGCGGCGCCTACGCCGCCGTCCAGGCCGGCGCCACTGACGTGCGGCCCCTGACCGAGACCCGGGCGCGGCTGCAGCCCATCGGTTCCACCGGTGCGCACGGCCAGACCACAGGCCTGGCCGTGGCGGGTGACGGCGTCACCGTCACCACGGTCACCGAGGAGCAGGTGCTGGCGCACACCACCGTCGAGCGGAGCACCGACGCCCTGGTCTCCGGTCAGCGTGAGGTCGCGACCGCGGGTGTGGATGGCCTGGCCCGCGTCACCTACGAGGTGGTGAGCAAGGGCGGTGTGGAGGTCTCACGTGAGGCGGTCTCCACCGCCGTCGTCACCGCCCCGGTCGAGGAGGTCGTCCTCGTGGGCACGGGGACGCCGGAGCAGGCCGCCATCGCGGTCGCCGGGGACGGCACGACGCCCGCCTCGGCACAAGCGGTCGCCCAGGCGATGATGTCCTCTCACGGCTGGGACAGCACGCAGTTCCAGTGCCTCGTGAGCCTGTGGCAGCGGGAGTCGAGCTGGAGCTACCGGGCCCAGAACACCTCCTCGGGCGCTTACGGCATCCCGCAGGCCCTGCCGGGCTCGAAGATGGGCTCGGTGGCCGCGGACTGGGCGACGAACCCGGTGACGCAGATCGCCTGGGGCCTGCAGTACATCGAGGGCAGATACGGCACCCCGTGCAACGCCTGGGCCCACTCGAACTCAGTCGGCTGGTACTGAGCCGCGCAGCCTGGACCCTGCCCGCGCGGCGCCCGGGGCCCGAGGACGTGACCTGCTCCATTGCCGCCCCTGACCGGGCTCCGTTACGTTGAGGCAAGCCGACGGAAGGATCGCTCACGTGGCACGGCACCGGAACCCCGACGACGCCCCCAGGGCGCTGAACCACCTGCCCAGGCGGGATGGTGCGCACCGCGGCGCTGAGGGCCCGGCGCCCCGGGCGGCCGCCCTGCTGCGCGCGGGGGCGGTGGCCGCGACCCTGGCGCTTGCCGTCTCCGGCGGCGCCTACGCGGCGGTCCTGGGCACAGGGACGGCCCCGCTGGCACAGGCACAGACCCGCCTCGACGCCGATGCTGGCCGCACCGGTGCCACTGCTGCGGCCTTCGACGTCTCCACGGAGCAGGTCGTCATCGAGACGGTCACGCAGGACGTCACCGACCCCCACGCCACGGTGGAGCAGGAGTCTGACTCCATGGAGGCAGGCACTACCGAGGTGCGGACCGCTGGTGTGGACGGCATGGTGCGCACCACGTACCAGGTGGTGACGCAGGGCGGTGTGGAGGTCTCGCGTGAGGCGGTCTCCAGCGTCGTGCTCACCCCGCGCGTCGATGAGGTGGTGCTCGTCGGCACGGCACGCACAGGCACGGCCTCCGGCTCGGGTGGCTCCGCCGGGACGACGGCGACCACCACCACCGCGGTCGATGACGGCTCGGTGTGGTGGCGCCTGGCTCAGTGCGAGTCCGGCGGCAACCCCGCGATCAACACCGGCAACGGCTTGTACGGCGCCTTCCAGTTCTCCCCGCAGACCTGGCGGTCCCTGGGCGGCACGGGCCTGCCGCACGAGAACAGCTATGAGACGCAGCTGGCCCTCGCCCAACAGCTCCAGGCGCGTTCGGGCTGGGGACAGTGGCCCCACTGCGCCGCCACGCTCGGTCTGCTCTGACCCCTGCCCGGGTGCTCGCAGGCGCGAGTGCGTCGCAGGCTCCCGTTACGCTGGCCCCATGTCGCATCTCCACGTGAACGACCCAGGCGCAGGCGCGCAGCCCACCGGCCTGCTCGGTCTGCAGGACGTGCGTGGCCTGGCCGAGGCCCTGGGGGTGCGTCCCACCAAGGCCCTGGGGCAGAACTTCGTCCATGACGCCGGCACCGTGCGGCGCATCGTGCGCTCGGCAGGCGTGTGTGAGGGGCAGACGGTCCTTGAGGTCGGGCCGGGCCTGGGCTCCCTCACCCTGGCGCTCCTGGAGACCGGGGCTCGCGTGGTCGCCGTTGAGATCGACCCGCTGCTGGCGCGGGCGCTGCCGGTCACGGTGGCCTCCCGGATGCCCGGGGCGGCCGGGCGTCTGAGCGTGGTCACGGCGGACGCGCTGACGATCGACGGCCCACAGGCGCTGGGGCTGTTAGACGGGGAGGCGCCGCCCACCCGGCTCGTGGCCAACCTGCCCTACAACGTCGCCGTCCCGGTGCTCCTGACGCTGCTGGGCAGCCTGCCGTCCCTGGAGAGCGTCACAGTCATGGTCCAGGCGGAGGTCGCGGACCGGCTCGCCGCCCCGCCCGGCTCACGCACCTATGGGGTGCCCAGCGTCAAGGCTGCCTGGTACGCGGAGGCACGGCGCACCATCACCATCGGCCGCACCGTCTTCTGGCCAGTGCCCAACGTGGACTCGGCCCTCGTCGAGCTCACCCGCCGCGAGCCCCCGGCCTCCGGCGCCAGCCGCGAGGAGGTCTTCGCCGTCATCGACGCGGCCTTCGCCCAGCGGCGCAAGACGCTGCGCAAGGCCCTGGCCCCGCTGGCCGGAGGGGCGCAGGCCGCCGAGCACGCCCTGCGGGCCGCGGGCATCGATCCGGCCAGGCGTGGAGAGACTCTGGACGTGGCCGACTTCGCGGCCGTCGCCGAGCAGCTGGCGGCTGCCTGCCTGCTCCCCTGCGACCCGGGCAGTCACCCCGGCGAGGAGGGACAGTGAGCCACCTCAGGGCCGTGCCCAGCCCGGACGTCCACCCGCGCCCCCGCTCAGGCTCGGCCACGAGCGTGCGCGTCGAGGCCCCGGGGCGCGTCACCCTGTTCCACAGCCGGGCAGCCGCCGGCCCCGAGGGCGAGGGCTCAGCCACCACCGTCTACCAGGCGGTCCGGCTCATCACCACCGTCACGGCACGGCGCCAGTCCCGCGACGCCCACGGCACCGTCACCCTGACCCCCGGGGAGCCGGGGGACGGCCCGCTGGACCCGCAGGGGCCAGCCGCCCGGGCCGCCAGCGCCCTGGCGGAGGCCGTCGGCGTCACCGAGGGCGTTGACCTCCTCCTGCGCAGGCGCGTGCCCGCGCACAGCGGGCTCGGGGCCGGTGCTGCCGAGGCAGCTGCGACCCTCGTCGCCTGCAACCACCTGTGGGGGACCGGGCTCACCCAGGCCGAGCTGCGCGCCCTGGCGGCCGGGCTCGGCGAGGGCGCCGCCTTTCCCCTCACGGGCGCCTGCGCCGTCGGGCACGGGCAGGAGCTGAGCCCGGTCATGACGCGGGGGACCTACCAGTGGGTGCTCGCCGTGCCCACCCGGGGGCTGGACCCGGCCGAGGCCCTGGCCCGCCATGACGCGCTGGGCGGTGTCGGGAGCCGGCAGGTGCCCGGCGCCGAGCTGCCGGACTCGCTCACCGCCGCCCTGCGCGCCGGCGACCCCTCCGCCCTGGCCCCCGCCCTGCGCAACGACCTTGAGGAGGCCGTCGTGTCCCTTCGTCCCGAGCTCGCTGAGGTCATCGCCACCGCGCAGAGGGCCGGGGCGCTGCGTGCCCTGGTCGTCGGAACCGGCCCCGCCGTCGCTGCCCTCGTGACGGACACGGTCTGCGCCGCACGCGTCACCCGGGCGCTGAGCGCCAGCGGTCTCCTGGGCGTCGTCCTGCGCGCTGACGCCCCCGTCGCCGGCGCACGGGTGGTGGGCTGATGGCGCACCTCATCGGTCTGGAGTCGGTGCGCGTCGTCGTCGGCTCGCGCATGCTCCTGGATGACGTCACCCTCGGCATCGAGGACGGCACGAGGGTCGGTGTCCTCGGCCCCAACGGGGCGGGCAAGTCCACGCTGCTGGCCGCCCTCGCCGGCACCCGCGAGGTGGACGGTGGACGTGTCACGCGCGCCGGGGGCACCCGTGTCGCCCTGCTGTGCCAGGCAGACGCCCTCACCCCCGGCACCACGGTGCGCCAGGCGGTCCACGGTGACACCCCGGAGCACGAGTGGGCCTCGGACCCGGCGGTGCGCGACGTCCACGCGGGCCTTCTGGCGGACCTCGACCTGGGGGCCGACGTCGCCACCCTCTCCGGCGGCCAGCGCCGCCGGGTCGCCCTCGCCGCCGTCCTCACCGCTGAGGCCGACGTCGTCGTCCTGGACGAGCCGACCAACCACCTTGACGTCGAGGGGGTGGACTGGCTCGCCCGGCACCTCAGCGCCCGCTTCGGTGGCCGGCGCGCCTCGACGGGCGCGTTGGTCACCGTCACCCACGACCGCTGGTTCCTGGACGCCATCTGCACGCACGTGTGGGAGGTGGTCCCGGGCGCCGACCCCGGAGGCGGGCGGCCGCAGGTGCCCGGCCGTATCGAGACCTACGACGGCGGTTACGCCGCCTACGTCCTCGCCCGTGCCGAGCGCGCCCGCCAGGCCGCCGTCGCTGCGGACAAGCGCGAGAACCTCCTGCGCAAGGAGCTGGCCTGGCTGCGCAGGGGGGCTCCGGCCCGCACCTCCAAGCCCCGCTTCCGCATCGACGCCGCCGAGGCGCTGATCGCCGACGTGCCGCCGCCTCGGGACACGGTCGAGCTCATGGCAATGGCCACCGCCCGGCTGGGCAAGAAGGTCATCGACCTGGAGGACGTCACCGTCCGCTACCCCCGGCCGCAGGGCCCTGGTGGCAGGCCCGCCGGCCAGCGGGAGGTCCTGCGCAGGGTCACGTGGAGGCTCGCGCCCGGCGAGCGGGTGGGGGTTGTCGGCGTCAACGGTGCGGGCAAGACCACCCTCCTGCGCCTGCTCGAAGGTGTCCAGGAGCCCACCGAGGGCCGGGTGGTGCGAGGCACGACCGTCCAGGTGGCGACGCTGTCGCAGTCCACCCACGAGCTTGACGCGCTGGCGGACCTGCGCGTGGTCGAGGCTGTGGCGGCCGTGGGCGAGCGCGTGACGGTGGGAGGCAAGGAGCTCAGCGCCGCCCAGCTGGTCGAGCGCCTGGGCTTCACCCGCCAGCGTGCCTGGACCAGGGTGGGGGAGGTCTCCGGCGGTGAGCGGCGCCGACTGCAGCTCTTGCGCCTGCTCATGACCGAGCCGAACGTGCTGCTGCTGGACGAGCCGACGAACGACCTTGACACGGACACGCTCGCGGCGGTCGAGGACATCCTCGACTCCTTCCCGGGCACACTCGTCGTCGTCTCTCACGATCGTTACCTCCTCGAGCGCGTCACGGACCACCAGGTGGCCCTGCTGGGTGACGGGGGACTGAGGGACCTGCCCGGTGGGGTCGAGCAGTACCTCGGGCTGCGGCGTGAGGCCCTGGAGGCACAGGCCGGTGCCCCCGCACCACCCTCCTCGCGGGCCCAGGCCCCTGCCGGTGCCGGGACCGGGGTCCTCAGCGGTGCCGAGCGGCGCGAGGCCATGAAGAACCTGGCCCGCGTCGAGCGGCGCATGGACAAGGCGGCCCAGGCGGTCGAGGTTCTTCACGCGCGCATGGAGGTGGTCTCGGCTGATCCCGCACGTGTGGGTGAGCTCGTGGGGCTCGGGCGCGAGCTGGCGGCCGCGCAGGCTGAGCACGAGGACCTGGAGCTCGAGTGGCTGGAGGCGGCGGAGCTGCTGGAGCAGTAAGGCGCCTGGGCCTGGCCCGGGTGGCTCAGGCCCGGCCACTGAGGGCCAGCCACCTGCGCCGGCCCTCAGCCGGCCCTCAGCCGGCCTCGCGCAGCTGGGGGCGCGCCTCCATGGCCCGCAGCCCGTTCCAGGCGAGGTTGACCATGTGGGCGGCCACCTCCTCCTTGCTCATTGTCCGGTTCTCCAGCCACCACCAGGCCGGTGAGGACACGATCCCCACGAGCATCTGCGCGTACAGCGGCGCCGTGCGCGGGTCCATGCCGTGCGCCTGGAACTGGGAGGCGAGGATCCCCGAGACCTGGATGGCGACGTCCGCCAGCAGGGTCGAGTACGTGCCCGCCGTGCGGTCCCCTGAGGAGGACAGGATCTGGAAGCCGTCGGGGGACTGCTCGATATACGTCAGCAGGGCGAGGGCCGCTCGCTCCACCACGAGGGAGGCCGACTCCGAGGAGCGCAGCGCCTGGGTCACCGTGGTGGAGATGGTGCTGAGCTCGCGGTCCACGATGACCGCGTAGAGGCCCTCCTTGCCGCCGAAGTGCTCGTAGACCACCGGCTTGGAGACCTTCGCCCGGGAGGCGATCTCCTCGATCGCCGTGCCCTCGAATCCCTTCTCCGCGAAGAGGGCGCGGGCGACGTCAATCAGCTGTTCGCGCCTCTCACCCGCACTCATCCGGGTCCGCTTGCTCGCCTTGGCTGCCATGCTGCCCATCATGCCGTCTGAGAGCCTGGGCGCGCCTGTGAGAGGATGACGTCGCGCGGCCCTGAGGGCGCGCGGTCCGCCCTGGTGTAGTGGCAGCACGCAGGCCTTTGGAGCCTTGAGGCCCGGGTTCGAACCCTGGGGGCGGAGCGGCGTGGGCAGGCCCTCATCTCCCGGCGGGGCGGCCGGCCCGCGCAGGACGTAGGATGAGCGTGCTCCGCACCGCGCAGCCGGGTCACGTCCCGGTGTGCCCGCAGTCTCAGCGAGAAGAGGACCCGTGGCTTCCACGACACCCGCAGCCGTCGTCGTCATGGCGGCAGGCAAGGGCACCCGCATGCGGTCTACCACCCCCAAGGTCCTGCACCGCATTGGCGGCAGGAGCCTGCTCGACCACGCCGTCAGCGCCGCGCGAGGACTCGACCCCGAGCACCTCGTGGTGGTGGTGCGGCACGAGCGTGACGCCGTCGTCGCCCACCTCACCGAGATCGCCCCCGACGCCCTGCCGGCGGACCAGGACGAGGTCCCCGGCACCGGCCGGGCGGTCGCCTGCGGCCTGGCGGCGCTGCCCGACGCCCTCACCGGCTGCGTGGTTGTCACCAGCGGTGACGTGCCCCTGCTCGACACCGCGACCCTGGAGAGGCTGGTTGCCCAGCACACCGAGCGCGGTGACGCCGTCACCCTGCTCACCACCGAGCTGGAGGACCCCACCGGCTACGGGCGTGTGCTGCGTGCGCGCACCGAGGACCCCGGCGCGGACGCGCTGAGCGTGTCCGCCGTCGTCGAGCAGCGTGACGCCTCTGAGGCCCAGCGCGCCGTGCGCGAGGTCAACGCCGGTGTCTACGTCTTCGACATCGCCCTGCTGCGCCAGGCCCTGGCCACCCTGGGCACTGACAACGACCAGGGCGAGGTCTACCTCACCGACGTCGTCGCCCGCGCCCACGCGCAGGGCCTGTCCGCCTCCGCGCTCCTGGTCGCGGACCACTGGCTCGTGGAGGGCTGCAACGACCGCGCCCAGCTCGCCCGCCTCGGTGCCGAGCTCAACCGTCGCGTCCTGGCCCGCTGGATGGCCGAGGGCGTCGGCGTCACGGACCCGGCCACCACGTGGGTTGACGTGCAGGCGGTGCTCGCCCGGGACGTGAGCCTGGAGCAGGGCGTCCTCCTGCGAGGGAGCACGAGGGTCGGTGAGGGGGCTCGCATCGGCGCCTACAGCGTCCTGACCGACGTCGAGGTGCCAGCGGGCGCTGTCGTCGCCCCCCTGACGCGGCTCGACGGGAGCCCGCGCGAGGACTGCTAGGTCCCGGGACGGACACCAGACCACCACCTACCCACCCACCCACACCCAACCGATCCGGGGCGCTAGGGCCTCAAGAGGGGACACAGTTCATGACGGGCATCATCACGAGTGGTGAGAAGCGACTGGTCATCGTCTCGGGGCGCGCTCACCCCGAGCTCGCGGCGGCCGTCGCCTCCGAGCTCGGCACGGAGGTCTTGTCCTCCACCGCCTACGACTTCGCCAACGGTGAGACCTACGTGCGCTTCAACGAGTCCGTGCGCGGCTGCGACGTGTTCGTCATGCAGTCCCACGGCGACCGGGTCAACGACTGGCTCATGGAGCAGCTCATCATGGTGGACGCCCTCAAGCGCGCCTCCGCCAAGCGCATCAGCGTGGTTGCCCCCTTCTTCCCCTACGCCCGCCAGGACAAGAAGCACCTGGGGCGTGAGCCCATCTCCGCGCGCCTGGTCGCGGACCTGTACAAGACGGCCGGTGCGGACCGCATCATGAGCGTGGACCTGCACACGAGCCAGGAGCAGGGCTTCTTCGACGGCCCCTGGGACCACCTGTGGGCCCAGCCGGTCCTGGTGGACTACATCAAGAGCCGGGTGGACCCCTCGACGACGACGGTGGTCTCCCCGGACGCCGGTCGCATCCGTGTGGCTGAGCGCTGGTCGCACTCCCTGGGCGACACCCCGCTGGCCTTTGTGCACAAGACGCGTGACGTCACGCGCCCCAACGAGTCGGTCGCCAACCGTGTGGTGGGTGAGGTCAAGGGGCGTTCCTGCGTGCTGGTGGACGACATGATCGACACGGGCGGCACCATCGCCAAGGCTGTCCAGGTGCTTATGGACCAGGGCGCCAAGGACGTCATTGTGGCGGCGACGCACGGGGTGCTGTCCGGCCCGGCGGTGGAGAGGCTGTCCTCCTGCGGCGCCCGTGAGGTGGTGGTGACGGACACGCTGCCGATCCCGCCCAGCAAGCGCTTCGGTCAGCTGACGGTCCTGCCGATCGCCCCGCTGCTCGCCCAGGCGATCCGAGCCGTCTTCGATGACGGTTCGGTGACCTCGCTCTTTGAGTCGGCGGGGGTGTGAGGCGATGAGCTTCCCGCTGCTCAGACGCGCGCAGGCCAGGGCTGTGGCCACCGCCCTGGCGCTTGTCACTGCCCTGCTTTTCGTGGTCCAGGGGCTGCCGGCCCCCGCCGTCGCCTCGGTGAGGGCCACGAGTGAGGTCGCCAGCCCCGCGTTGGCGCCGGGCTACGGCACCTTCAGTCTCACCATGCGCGTGGTGGGCGAGGGCCTGCCCCTGGTGCCTGAGGACGCGGCCTTCACTATCTGGGTCGACTACGTCCTGCCGGGTCCGGCCGACCAGTTCCCGGGGTGGACGGCTCCCGGGACCCTGTATAGCAACGGCAAGTCCGGTACGTTCACCTTGACGGTGGTCAGGGACGTGCCCACCCCTGGCAAGCCCTTGCCTGCAGGAACCACCGTGACGCTGAGTGAGGACGTTGAAACCTCGACGGTCTCGCCGACCGTCGTCACGTGGGGGGAGCCCGAGTTCTGGGCGGAACCGAACCATGTGGAGACCAGCACCTTCACGGTTGAGGACGGCAAGGTCACGCAGTCTGAGGTGATCAACAATGCCGTCCCGGTGGGGCAGAAGCCTCAGGAGCCGGCGCCGGTGGTGACGACGACTCCGCCCCCGACGTCGGTGGACCAGAATCCTCAGGAGCCGACGTCGGTGGTGACTACGGCTCCGACCGCGGTGCCGTCGCCGACGCCGTCGCGTCCGGGCAGGCCGCTGGCCAGGACGGGTGCGTCGAACGTGCTCGTGCTGGGTGTGCTGGGCTCGGTGCTGGTGGC
>NZ_JBPPGD010000007.1:17070-164130 GCF_051303165.1 Actinomyces sp. W5033
ACCATCGCGGACAAGGACACGGTCGTGGCGCTGACGGCGACGAACACGTACACGCCGGTGCCGACGCCGTCGCCGACGCCGTCGCGTCCGGGCAGGCCGCTGGCCAGGACGGGTGCGTCGAACGTGCTCGTGCTGGGTGTGCTGGGCTCGGTGCTGGTGGCTGCCGGTGGTGTGGTGGTCGCGCTCAGGCGTCGTCGTGAGCAGGCCTGACGGCGGGGCGCCTGGGTGGCTGCTGGCTGTCCCTGGCCTGTCCTGACGGTGGTGTGAGCCGCCGCCGCTAGGAGCGTGAGCGTCCTCATCCCGGTGCCCCGGGGTGGGGGCGCTCACGTGTGCCGCCCCGGGTGGAGGCGAGCCCCACCACACCTACCACCAACAGCTGCGCCTGCGGTGTCTCTCACACCGTCAGGCGAGGGGCGTAGGTCTTGTGTCAGGATAGTATGATGCGGTTCTTGACGCGGGCTGCCGGCGCGCCTCGAGGACCTGACCGCTACGACGTGCCCTGTCCAGGTCCGGCTTGATGACTGTGAGAGACGAGAGTATGCAGACGCAGATGCGGAGCCTGGCGTCCAGGGGGGCGAGGTCGAGGGTGGTTGCCACCGCCCTGACGTTGCTGGCGGCCCTGGCCCTGGTGGTCCAGGGGCTCGCCGTGCCCGCGGTGGCCGCCCAGGCCAACACCCTGTCCAGCGTCAGGACCGCAACCGTCTTCGACGACGTGCCCTCCGGCTTCGGCGGGTTCAACATACTGAAGCTTGTCGGTGGCGACGCGCACGACGTGGTCCGCAAGGACACGGACTTCACGGTGGAGATCCGTTACGTCCTGCCCCGCACCGCCGACGTCTACCTGGGGTGGCAGCCGCCGGGGATCCTGGAGGAGGACAATATGTCCGGTTCCACGAGCATGACGTTGAAGGCCAATGACGCGGTCTCCTTTCCCGGGTCATTCCCTGCCGAGACCAGGATCATCCTGAGCGAGGACACGGCCAGCATCGTCCCCGCCCCGAACGGCTACACCTGGGGCGCCCCGGTCTTCACCATCGGAGACGAGCAGGGGCCGACAGGCACCTTGGTCATCGAGGACCAGAAGGCCACCGCGGTCCTGCTCGTCAACACGGCGACGCTCGTGCCCGTGCCGCCGGACCCGCAGCCCACTGCCGACCCGACATCTGCTCCTACTTCTGCCCTGAGCTCGGTGACACCGTCCGCCTCCCCGCCCGCTTCCAGCCCGAGGCCCGGCAGCTCGCTGGCTGCGACGGGGGCCGGCATCCTGGCTCCGCTCATGGCCAGCGGGGCTGCGCTGCTAGGCGGTGGCGTGCTCATGCGGCACCGTCGTCACAGCGGCTCCTGAGTGTGCCGGAGCCTGAGCGCGCCGGCGGCCAGGCGCGACTCAGGCCCTACACTCCCCAGCGTGCGCCTGACCGCTCTGCTGCCCCCACTGCTCCTAGACCCCACCACCGCTGACCTCGTCGCCGACGCGGGCCGCCACCGGCGCACCGACCGCAGCGTCGTCGTTGCCGCCGGGGCCCGGCCCGCCGTCCTGGCCGCCATGGCCTACGGGCAGCAGGGCGTCGCCCGCGCCGTCGGAGCTGAGGACCTGCCCCCCGCGGCGGGACAGACGCCTCCGGCTACCGAGGCCGCCGCCGGCGCCGGGCCACAGGGCGGCACCCCGCTCCTCGTCCTGACCGCCACCACCCGTGAGGCCGAGGACACCGCCGCCGCCCTCACCTGCTACCTGCCCGAGCACGACGTCGCCGTCTTCCCCGCCTGGGAGACCCTGCCCCACGAGCGCCTGTCCCCGCGTGCCGACACGGTCGCCGCCCGTCTCGCCGTCCTGCGCCGCCTGGCCCACCCCGAGGACGGACTCACCGACCCCTCCCGTGGCCCCATCCACGTCCTCGTCGTACCGGTCCGTGCCCTACTCGCCCCCGTCATCGACGGCCTGGGACAGCTCGAGCCCGTCACCCTCGCCGCAGGACTGGAGGCCGGGCTGGAAGCCACCGCCGCCCGCCTGGCCGACGCCGCCTACACCCGCGTGGACATGGTGGAGAACCGGGGCGAGCTCGCCGTCCGTGGTGGCATCCTCGACGTCTTCCCCCCCACGCAGCCGCGTCCCGTGCGCGTGGACTTCTTCGGCGACGAGGTCGAGTCCGTCTCCTCCTTCTCCGTCAGCGACCAGCGCACCGTCGAGGAGCTCGGCACCATCACCGCCTACCCCTGCCGCGAGCTCCTGCTCACCGAGGCCGTGCGCGAGCGCGCCCGACGGCTCCAAGGCGTCATCCCCGGGGCCAGCGACCTGCTTGAGAAGATCGCGGCAGGCATCCCCGTCGAGGGCATGGAGTCCCTCGCCCCCGTCCTCGTGCCGCGTATGGTCCCCCTGCTCGACCTCGTCGGCGACCGCCTCGTCGTCGGACTCGAGCCTGAGCGCCTGCGTAAGCGTGCCGAGGACCTCACCGCCACCACCCAGGAGTTCCTCGCCGCCGCCTGGACCAGCGCCGCCAACGGCGGGCAGGTGCCCGTGGACCTGTCAGCCGCCGCCTTCGCCCACCTTGCCGAGGCCCGAGCCCTCGCCCTGGCCACCAACCGCGGCTGGTGGTCGATGACCTCCCTCAAGGCCACGCCCGACACCGTCGAGCTGCCCCTGCGTGACCCCCGCGGCTACAGCGGCCGGCTCACTGAGGCCGTCACCGACCTCGGCGCGCTCGCCAAGGACGGCTGGAGCGTCGTCGTCACCACCCCCGGCCCCGGGCCCGCCCGCCGCATGGCCGAGCTCCTGTCCGACGCCGACGTCCCGTCGCGCATCGTCAGCCAGCTCGACGAGCCCGCCGATATCGCCCCCGACGGCGTCGTGCGCATCACCCAGGCCAGCGCAGGGCACAGCCTCGTGTCCGACGCGCTGCGCCTCGCCCTCATCGCTGAGTCGGACCTCACCGGCCGCGCCGCCACCGGTCCCCGTGAGCGCAAGGTCCTGCCCGCACGCCGCTCCCGCAAGAGCGTTGACCCCCTGTCCCTGCACCCCGGGGACCTCGTGGTCCACGCCCAGCACGGCGTCGGACGCTTCGTCGAGCTCACGCGCCGCCCCATCGGCTCCGGTAAGAGCGCCGCCACCCGCGAGTACCTCGTCATCGAGTACGCCACCTCCAAGAGGGGTCAGCCGGCCGACCGCCTCCTCGTGCCCACCGACGCCCTGGACCAGGTGAGCAAGTACGTCGGCTCCGACAACCCCGCCCTCAACAAGATGGGCGGCGCCGACTGGCAGAGGACCAAGTCCCGGGCCCGCAAGGCCGTGCGGGAGATCGCCGGCGAGCTCGTGCGCCTCTACGCCGCCCGGACCGCCACCACCGGACACGCCTTCGGCCCCGACACCCCCTGGCAGGCCGAGCTCGAGGAGGCCTTCCCCTACACCGAGACCCCCGACCAGCTCGCCACCATCGACGACGTCAAGGCCGACATGGAGAAGCCCCAGCCCATGGACCGCCTCATCTGCGGCGACGTCGGCTACGGCAAGACCGAGATCGCCGTGCGCGCAGCCTTCAAGGCCGTCCAGGACGGCAAGCAGGTCGCCGTCCTCGTGCCCACCACCCTGCTCGTCTCCCAACACGCCGAGACCTTCACCGAGCGCTACGCCGGCTTCCCCGTCACCGTCGCCCAGCTCTCCCGTTTCCAGTCCGACACCGAGTCCGAGAAGGTCCTTGAGGGCCTGGCTGCCGGCAGCATCGACGTCGTCGTCGGCACCCACCGCCTCATCACCGGGCAGGTGCGCTTCAAGGACCTCGGGCTCGTCATCATCGACGAGGAGCAGCGCTTCGGCGTCGAGCACAAGGAGACCCTCAAGGCCCTGCGCACCGACGTCGATGTCCTGTCCATGTCCGCCACCCCCATCCCCCGCACCCTGGAGATGGCCGTCACCGGCCTGCGCGAGATGTCCACCCTGGCCACCCCGCCCGAGGACCGCCACCCCATCCTCACCTACGTCGGCGCCTACGAGACCAAGCAGGTCAGCGCCGCCATCCGCCGCGAGCTCCTGCGCGACGGCCAGGTCTTCTACGTCCACAACCGCGTCGAGGACATCGACCGCGTCGCCGCCCGCCTCCAGGACGCGGTGCCCGAGGCCCGCGTCGCCACCGCCCACGGGCAGATGAGCGAGAACCGCCTCGAGGAGGTCATCGACCGCTTCTGGCACAAGGAGATCGACATCCTCGTGTGCACCACGATCGTCGAGACCGGCCTGGACGTGTCCAACGCCAACACGCTCATCGTGGACCGCGCCGACCGCTTCGGCCTGTCCCAGCTCCACCAGCTTCGTGGACGCGTCGGGCGTGGACGCGAGCGCGCCTACGCCTACTTCCTCTACCCCGCGGACAAGCCCCTGACCGAGACCGCCCTCGAGCGCCTGCGCACCATCGCCACCAACACGGACCTCGGCGCCGGCATGCAGGTGGCCATGAAGGACCTGGAGATCCGCGGCGCCGGCAACCTCCTGGGCGGCGAGCAGTCCGGGCACATCGCCGGCGTCGGCTTCGACCTGTACGTGCGCATGGTCTCTGAGGCCGTCGCCGCCTACAAGAAGGCCCTGGCCATCGATCCCGCCACCGCTGAGGACGCCGCCGCCCGTGCCGGCGAGGACGGGGCTGGGATCGACGAGGACCTGCGCGTCGAGCTGCCGGTGGACGCCACCATCCCCGAGGACTACGTGCCCCACGAGCGCCTGCGCCTGGAGGCCTACACCAAGTTCGCCGCCGCCCGCAGCGAGGAGGCCATCCGCGACGTCCTCGACGAGCTCACCGACCGCTACGGCCCCGTGCCCGAGGCCACCGGGCGCCTGGCGGCCCTCGCGCGCCTGCGCTCCCTCGCCGCCCGCCTTGGTGTGCGCGAGATCGTCGCCCAGGGACGCTCGATCCGCTTCGCGCCCGTCGACCTGCCCGAGTCCGGGCGCATGAGGCTCACCCGCCTGTACCCCGGCACGACGATGAAGCCCGCCACCCGCACCATCGTCGTGCCCGCCCCCGGCCAGGCCCGCATGGGAGGCGGCGCCATCGAGGGCGAGGAGCTGCTGCGCTGGGCCGAGGTGCTGCTGCACGCCGTCGTCGAGGGGGACGAGGCCTACGAGGTCGAGGCCACCAGGTACCGCCGGCGCAGGTGAGCGGGCCGGGGTGCGGGGAGTGCCGGCCGGGGGCCGGGCGTGACCGGGCCGATGCCGTCGGGCGCCCTGACGCCGTCAGTCACGCCGCAGGTGAACGACGCCTGAGGACCATGGCCCTCGTGATCCGGCCCTCATACCGGTAGTCTGGCCCTGCATCCTGACCCGATTAGCAAGGAGCATCCACAGTGGCCCTCATCGAGAACGTTCACGCCCGCGAGATCCTCGACTCCCGCGGCAACCCGACCCTCGAGGTCGAGATCCTGCTTGAGGACGGCGCCTCCGCTCGCGCCGCCGTCCCCTCCGGCGCCTCCACCGGCGCCTTCGAGGCCGTCGAGCTGCGTGACGGCGACAAGTCCCGCTACCTGGGCAAGGGCGTCGAGAAGGCCGTGGCCAACGTCAACGACATCATCGCGCCCGAGATCATCGGCTACGACGCCTCCGACCAGCGCGGCCTCGACCGCCTCATGATCGAGCTCGACGGCACCCCCAACAAGGGCAAGCTCGGCGCCAACGCCATCCTGGGTGTCTCCCTCGCCGCCGCCCAGGCCTCCGCCGAGTCCGCCGGCCTTGACCTCTTCCAGTACGTCGGCGGCCCGAACGCCCACGTCCTGCCCGTCCCGATGATGAACATCATGAACGGCGGCTCCCACGCCGACTCCAACGTTGACATCCAGGAGTTCATGATCGCCCCCATCGGCGCCAAGACCTTCCGTGAGGCCCTGCGCATGGGCGCCGAGGTCTACCACGCCCTCAAGGCCGTCGTGAAGGGCCGCGGCCTGTCCACCGGCCTGGGCGACGAGGGCGGCTTCGCCCCCAACCTCGACTCCAACCGTGAGGCCCTCGAGCTCATCGTCGAGGCCATCGAGAAGGCCGGCTACAAGCCCGGTGCCGACGTCGCCCTCGCCATGGACGTCGCCTCCAGCGAGTTCTTCAACGCGGAGACCAAGACCTACCAGTTCGAGGGCGAGGCCCGCGACAACGCCTACATGGTTGACTACTACGAGAAGCTCATCACCGACTTCCCGATCGTCTCCATCGAGGACCCGCTCTCCGAGGACGAGTGGGAGGACTGGAAGGCCCTGACCGACAAGGTCGGCGACCGCGTCCAGCTGGTCGGCGACGACTTCTTCGTCACCAACCCCGAGCGTCTGGCCAAGGGCATCGAGATGGGCGCCGCCAACGCCCTGCTCGTCAAGGTCAACCAGATCGGCTCCCTCACCGAGACCCTCGAGGCCGTCGAGATGGCCCACCGTGCCGGCTACAAGTCGATGACCTCCCACCGTTCCGGCGAGACCGAGGACGTCACCATCGCCGACCTCGCCGTCGCCACGAACTCCGGCCAGATCAAGACCGGTGCCCCCGCCCGTGGCGAGCGCATCAACAAGTACAACCAGCTCCTGCGCATCGAGGAGGCCCTGGGTGAGGACGCCGTCTACGCCGGCGCCTCCGCCTTCCCCCGCTTCAAGGCCTGAGCCCTGAGCTGAACGCACCGGTGCCCGGTCGCTGTCGGCCCTCGACGGTGCCCGGGCACCGGTGCGCCTGCCGCACCCTGCCCCCACCCCTGCCCCCGCGCCCCCACCCCCACCCCCACCCCTGCATCCCTCCTCCAACTCCTCGGTTTGCTCTCGAACTCCCTGGGCATGTGCCGTACGCTCGCGCGCAAACCGAGGAGTTGGGGCAGGATGCCCCCATGAGCCCCCGACGTCCCGTGCCCGCCCGCCCTGGCAGCCGCCCCGGCGCGCGCCCCTCGGGACGCCCAGCCTCACGCGCAGCATCCCCCGCCCCCGGCCGTGCCGCAGACCCTCCCACCGCGCCCCGCACCGGCTCGCGCTCCACGCCGCGTGCGGCACGCCCCGAGGCCGCCACCGCGCCCACGCCCGCGCACACCGTCCTGCACCTGGGCGGTGCCGACGGCGTGTCAGTGCCCGCCCGCGTCCTCGTCGTCGCCCTCGCGCTCCTGGTCTCCTTCATCATGACCTTCCCCTACCTGCGCGGCTACCTGACCCAGCGAGCCCAGTACGACGCGGTGCGCCAGGAGATCGCACAGGCCCAGGCCGTCTCCACCGCCCTCGAGGCCGAGCTCGCCAAGTGGCAGGACGACGACTACGTCCGCTCCCAGGCCCGCGAGCGCCTCTCCTACGTCATGCCGGGGGAGACCACCTACGTCGTCGTCGGGGCCGACGCCTTCGAGCAGGAGCAGTCCTCCACCGCCACCACCGCCTCGGGCGCCACCGCCCGCCCCTGGTACGAGATTGTGCGCGAGTCCGCGCGCCTGGCCGGACAGACCGGTGAGGCGGCGCGCACCGAGCCGGCCCAGCAGGGCTGGTCCACCGCCGTGCCCACCGTGCCGACGCCGAGCGCCGCCCCCACCGACACGTCCGCCTACTCCCGAACCACCGGTGAGCTGTGACCGAGAGGACCCCATGACCCAGACCGACGCCGTCACCGACGCCGACCTCGAGGCCCTGCGCGAGCAGCTCGGCCGCGTGCCGCGCGGGGTCGTGGCCATCGCCGCCCGCTGCGTGTGCGGGCGCCCCACCGTCGTGCGCACGGCGCCCCGCCTTCCCGACGGCTCGCCCTTCCCCACGAGCTACTACCTCACCCACCCCGCCGCCGTGAAGGGCTGCTCCACCCTGGAGGCCGAGCACCTCATGGAGGACTACAACGCCCTCCTGGCCGAGGACCCCGACGTCGCCGCCGCCTACGCCGCCGCCCACGAGGACTACCTCGCCCGCCGCGCCGAGCTCGGCACCCCCGAGGAGATCGACGGCGTCTCCGCCGGAGGCATGCCCACCCGCGTCAAGTGCCTGCACGCCCTGCTCGGACACGCCCTCGCCGCAGGCCCGGGCGTCAACCCCATCGGGGACCGGACCCTGGTCGTGCTGCGCGAACGCGGCCTGTGGGACCCCGCCCGCTGCAGCTGCTGACCCACGGCCCGAGGAGCACCATGACACGCGTCGCCGCCATCGACTGCGGGACCAACACCATCCGCCTGCTCGTCGCCGACCTCCTGCCAGGTCCCGACGGCGCCCCCGCCCTGGCGCCCCTCGCCCGTGAGAACGAGATCGTGCGCCTGGGCCAGGGGGTTGACCGCACCGGCCGGCTGGACGAGCAGGCGCTCGCCCGCACGCTCGCGGTCGTGGACGACTACGCCGAGCGGCTGCGCGGGCTCGGCGCGCAGCGGCTGCGCTTCGTCGCCACCTCCGCCACCCGTGACGCAGAGAACCGGGCCGTCTTCGTGGACGGCGTGCGCGAGCGCCTGGGCGTCGAGCCCGAGGTCGTCTCCGGCGAGGAGGAGGCCCGGCTGTCCTTCAGCGGGGCGCTGTCCGCCGCCCACGGGGCCCAGGAGACCACCCGCCTCGTCGTCGATCTCGGAGGGGGCTCCACCGAGCTCGTCCTGGGCACCAGCGCGCCCACCGCCGCCTACTCGATGGACACCGGCAGCGTGCGCGTCACCGAGCGCTACCTCGCCGACGGCGTCACCCCCGCCGCCGAGGCCGTGGCCCGCGCGCACGTGCGCGACCTGCTTGAGGTCGCGGGCCGCAGCGTGCCCGTGGAGCGCGCCACCGAGCTCGTCGGCCTGGCGGGGACCATCACAACCATCACCGCCCACGCCCTGGGGCTCAGCGACTTCGACCCCGAGGCCCTGGACGGCGCCCGCCTCAGCGTCGAGGACACCCTCGCCTCCTGCGAGGCGGTCCTGCACTCCACCCCAGCCGAGCGCGAGTCCTGGGGCTACCTGCGTCCCGGCCGGCGCGACGTCATCGCCGCAGGCGCCCTCGTGTGGTCCGAGGTGGTGGCCCACGCGGTCGAGCGCACCGCCGCCCTCGGCGCCCCGCTGACGACGACCACCACAAGCCTGCACGACATCCTCGACGGCATCGCCCTGTCCCTGGCGGTCCGGGCGTGAGCACCCCGGTCTCCTGGCCCGACGGCGCTCCCGGCAGGCTCACGGCGGCGCTGGCCGCCCTGCGGGCCGAGGTCGAGGTCGGAGGCGCCAGGGCCCCCGGCAGCCCGCGCGCGCCGCGTCCCGTCCCACTGGGCACCGCGGTGCTCGGCGGGACGCTCCCGCTCGTCGCCGTGGCCACCACCGCAGGCAGTGAGCCGGAGGCCGCGCGCCAGGCGCTGGCCGCCTCCACGCGGGGCGCCGACCTCGTCGAGCTGCGGGCCGACCTCATCGAGCCCGAGCCGGGCGCCCCGGCAGCCCCCCAGCACCTGGCCGCCGCCTGGACCTCACCGGGGCTGGCCGCCGCCCGCCTGCTCGCCGCCCGGCAACGCACCACCCCCCTGCTGCTCACCGTGCGCACCACTGCCGAGGCAGGGGGCGCCGACGTCGATGACGCCACCTACCGCCGCGCCCTGCTCACCGCGGCCGGCCTGATCGGCGAGGCCCGCTCCACCGGCCTGGCCGAGAACGTGCGTGCCATCGACGTCGAGATCGCCCGCGGCTGCCTGGGGGAGGTGTCCTCAGCCGCCCACGTGGCCGGGCTTGCCGTCGTCGCCTCCGCCCACTTCTTCACCTCCACGCCCAGCGAGGAGCAGGTCGTGTCCCTGCTGCGCCACATGCAGCAGGAGGGCGCGGACGCCGCCAAGCTGGCCGTCATGCCCCGTGGCGGCAGCGCCGGACACGACGACGTGCTCACCCTCCTGCGCGCAACTGCCCGGGCTCGCGCCGAGCTCGAGGTCCCCGTCATCACGATGTCCATGGGGGAGCAGGGCGTGCCCACCCGGATGGTCGGCGGGGTCTTCGGCTCCGCCCTCACCTTCGCCACCGCCGGGGCACGGGCCTCCGCACCCGGGCAGCCGCAGATCGCCGAGGTGCAGGGCGTCCTCGCCCGCCTGGCCTCCCAGCCCCTACCGCACTGAGCAAGGCCGTGGTGCGTGCGGGTGTCCGGCGTCACCGGGACCGGGCTCGCCCCTCACAGGCCACAGCCCGTAGAGTGACCACGTTGCCCCGGCGAGGGACACGCGCAGCGCGCGTGCATCCGTGATCGACGTGGTGGTGCCGGAAGGTGCTGCGCGTCGTCGCGCCACGCCGGACCACCACACCCGCGGGGCCCGCTCCCCGCCCGAACCGAGGAGACCCACATGGCCCACAACGCCATCAGCCTCAAGGCCACCGTCCGCACCGACTTCGGCAAGGGCTCCGCCCGCCAGGCCCGCCGCGACGGCCTCGTCCCCGTCGTCGTCTACGGCCACGGCACCGAGCCCCACCACCTGCTCCTGGACGAGCACACCACCCGCCTCGCCCTGCGCGGCAACGAGAACGCCCTCGTCGAGCTCGACGTCGATGGTGACAAGGTCCTCGCCCTGGCCAAGGACGTCCAGCGCCACCCGATCCGCCCGGGCGTCCAGCACGTTGACTTCCTCCTGGTCAACCGCAACGAGCGCGTCGAGGTCGAGGTGCCCGTCGTCCTCACCGGTGAGGCTGCCCCCGGCGCCCTGCCCATGATCGAGCTCGCGCACGTCCTCGTCTCCGCCCCCGCCGTCGAGATCCCCGAGGCCATCGAGATCGACGTCACCGAGATCGCCCCCGGCACCGTCATCACCGTCGCGGAGCTGTCCCTGCCCGCCCACGTCGAGGCCGTCACCGACGCCGAGACCGGCGTCGTCAACGTCGCCGCCGAGGCCGCCGTCGCTGACGACGCCGAGGAGACCGCTGAGGCCCCCGCCGCCGAGTGACCTGCACGGCACACACGCACGAGGAGCTCGTATGAGCGACCCCTGGCTCATCGTCGGGCTGGGGAACCCCGGGGCCCGGTACGCCCGCAACCGCCACAACGTCGGCCACATGGTCATCGACGTCCTGGCAGGGCGCACCGGGTCCCGGCTGTCCCGGCACAAGACCCGCGCCGAGGTCGCCGAGGCGCGCCTGGGCACCATGCCCGGCGGCGCCCCCGGCCCGCGCGTCATCCTCGCCACCCCCGCCACCTACATGAACACCTCCGGTGGCCCGGTCAAGGCGCTCGCCCAGTTCTACGGGGTCGAGCCCACCGAGCGGCTGCTCGTCATCCACGACGAGCTCGACATCCCCGCCCACGAGCTGCGGCTCAAGCGAGGCGGCGGCGAGGGCGGGCACAACGGCCTGCGCTCGCTCAGCCAGGCCCTGGGCACGCGCGGCTACGTGCGCCTGCGGGTGGGGGTCGGCCGTCCCCCCGGCCGCCAGGACCCGGCCGACTACGTCCTGTCCGACGTCCCGGCCCGCGAGCGCGAGGCCCTGGCCGTCACCCTCGAGCAGGCGGCCGACGCCGTCGAGGAGGTCGTCACCCTCGGCTTCGAGGCCGCCCAGCACAGGCTGCACCGCGGCTGAGGCGCGTGAGGAGGCGGCGCAGGCTAGGCCATGAGCCCCGTCTCGTAGGCCACCACGACCGCCTGCACGCGGTCACGCACATCCAGCTTCGCCAGCACGTTGCCGACGTGGGACTTGACCGTCGTCGCGGAGACCACCAGGTGCTCGGCGATCTCCGCGTTCGACATCCCCTGCGCCATGAGCACCAGGATCTCGTGCTCGCGCGGCGTGAGCGCCGCGATGCGCTCGTCCTGCACCACCGCCTCCTGGCCGTCCTGCGGCAGGTGCGAGGCGAACATCTCCAGCATCCGCTGCGTCACCCGCGGCGAGACGACTGCCTCGCCCGAGGCCACCGTGCGCACCGCCTCCGCCAGCTCCGCCGGGCGCGTGTCCTTGAGCAGGAAGCCGCTGGCCCCGGCGCGCAGGCCCGCGAAGGCGTACTCGTCCAGGTCGAAGGTCGTCAGGATGAGGACCCTCGTGCCCGGGCACTGGGCGGTGATCGCCTCGGTCGCCTCGATGCCGTTCATCCCCGGCATGCGCACGTCCATGAGGATGACGTCGGGCCGCAGCGCGCGCGCCTGCGCCAGCGCCGAGGCGCCGTCCGCAGCCTCACCGACCACCTCGATGCCGTCCTGCGCTTCCAGCACCATGCGGAAGCCCATACGCATGAGCGCCTGGTCATCCGCCAGCACGACGGTCACGGGGGCGGTGACCTCGTGTGAGCTCACAACGGTATCTGCCACGACGTGGTCCCTTCGTTGCTCTCGTCCCAGCGCAGGACCGCACGCACCCGCCAGCCGGTGGGTGTGGGGCCCGCGTCCACGGTCCCACCATAGACGGCGGCCCGCTCCCTCATGCCGATGAGCCCCTTGCCAGAGCCGTGCACCGGGCTCGTCCCCGGGGCGGCGTCATTGTCCACCGTGAGGACGGCGGTGCCCGTGCGTCGCACGAGCCTCACGAGCACCCGCCGCGTCGTCGGCGCGTAGCGCAGCACATTCGTCAGGGACTCCTGGGCGATGCGGAAGACCGTCAGCTGCAGGCCCTTGTCCTCAGGCAGCGGCTCGCCGACCCACTCGTAGTCCACCGGCACCCCCGCGGCCGTGAAGCGCTCGACCAGGGTCTCCAGGTCCGAGGACTCGGGGGCCGGCGCCGTCGGCAGGTCCCCCGCGGAGGGGTCGGCGGTGGTCGCCGTGAGCCGCAGGGCCTCGATCTGCGCCGAGGCCTGCGTGGGTGCCACGGTGCCCGGCACAGCGAACTCGGGCACGGGCAGCGCCCGCACGGTGGGCACCGCCCCGCTCGCTGCCGTGGGCGGCGCGCCCGCACCGGGCGCTGTGGCCAGGGCGGGCCTCAGGGCCGGGTCAGAGGAGGCGCCCGGGTCGTCCCGCAGCACCCCCACCAGCCGCCGGGTGTCGGCCAGGGCCGAGCGGCCGGTCTCCGCCAGGACGCCCAGCGCCTCCTTGGCCATCTGCGGGTTGCGCTCCACCGCCGCGGCGGCGCCGTCGGCCATCGTCACCATGACCGCCAGGGAGTGGGCGATGATGTCGTGCATCTCCCGGGCGATACGGCTGCGCTCAGTGGCTGAGGCCAGCGCCGCCGCCTGCTCACGGGCCAGGGCGAGACGGTCGTTGCGCTGGGCGAGCTCGATGAGCTGGGCCCGCTGGATGCGCAGGATGATGCCCGTGAGCGTGCCAATGACGTTGATGAGCGCGTAGGGCATGAGGACCTCCACGAAGCCGAGGTGCAGGAGGTTGGGCACGCCGTGCTGAAGGCGCTCGCACAGGATGGACACGAGTGTGGAGGCCACGCAGGCCGCCCACGCCCACCCTAGGTGGCCACGTGAGGCGAGGGTCATGAGCACCACCGGGGTGCCGATGAGTGTCAGCGCCGGCAGGGCCCACGCCACGTGGCCGGCGCTGGCGCCGCCCGCCCCCGTCAGGTGCGCGACGACGAGGGCGTGCGCCAGGGGCACGAAGGTGACCAGGCCCCAGGACACGAGCGGGAGCAGCCTGCGCAGGAAGAGGCCGACGACGCTCAGGAGGGTGGAGGCCACGGCGGCCGCGACGATGAGGCGGGCGCCGGCGGACTCGGTCACAGGCGTGCTCATCAGGGGTGCGAGGCCCAGGGGGATGTTGAGCAGGAGGACGGCCGCGGCGACGAGTGCGTCCGTCAGCAGGACGTGGGCCTCGTACCAGCGCACGAGGCGGCGTGTGGAGGGAGGGACGCTCACGGCTGGTACCTCTGGGGTGGTCATGGCCTCATTGTCCCCGCACCCTCACCGGGGCCGGTGACGTGTCAGGCGTCGCGGCGCGAGAAGACGACGGCGGCGAGCACCATCGGGACCAGGGCCCACAGGGCGAAGCCCAGGGCGGCCTGCCAGTGCTCGAGGAAGGTGACGGTGCCCGGCTGTCCCCACTGCTGGATGGCTCCGAAGGGGTCGTAGACGGCGCGGGCGAGCACGCCCGGCTCAAGGGCCCGGACGGTGGTCGCCCACTCCCACTTCATCGCGGCGAGGGCGAGGGGGATGTCCACGACGAAGAGCAGCGACAGGACCAGGGTGACGGCCCCGGCAGTGGAGCGCATGAGGAAGCCCAGCCCCATGGCGAGCATGGCCGTGCCGGCGTAGGTCAGGCCCGTGCCCCACACGAAGCCGAGGTAGGTGGCGTCGGTCAGGGAGCCGGCCGCCTCACCAGCGAAGGGGACGGAGGCCACCCAGGCGAGGACCACTGACAGGGTGCCGATGACGAAGCTGAACAGGGACAGCACGGTGGCCTTGGCCAGCAGCAGGCGCCCGCGGCGGGGCACGGCCGCCAGGCTCGAGTGGATCTGCCCGG
Organism: Actinomyces sp. W5033; assembly: GCF_051303165.1. Lineage (NCBI taxonomy): Bacteria > Bacillati > Actinomycetota > Actinomycetes > Actinomycetales > Actinomycetaceae > Actinomyces > Actinomyces sp. W5033. The sequence goes on from NZ_JBPPGD010000007.1 coordinate 31,328, forward strand.
AGGTGTACTCCCCGGTGATCGCCAGGGCGCCGAGCACGGCGACGACGATCTGACCGAGCTGGGTGCCGCCGACGACATTGGCCCAGGGCTTGGGGTCCTCCATCTGGTGCAGGGCGATGACGAGCGCCGCACCGAAGCCGGCGGTGAGCAGGACCGCGAGGGCAGCGGTGACCCAGGTCGAGCGCAGGGTGCGCAGCTTGACCCACTCCGAGCGCAGCGCCCGCCAGAAGGCCTGGCCTGCGCGGCCCGAGGAGGCTGCTGCCTGGGCGGCGGGGGCGCGGTGTGCCGCGGAGCGCCGTGAGGCGGTGGAGGGCTGGGCGGGGGAGGGGCTGGTGGTCATGTCGGGCTCCATCGAGGACTCCAGGGAGGAGAAGGTGTGGGTCATGGGGGTGGTGGCACTCATGTCAGCGCGTTGACGAGGCGCGGTGGGAGGTGTGGGCGCCGCCCGCGGTGGCAGCCGGGGCTCCGGCGGCGTACTCGACCTCGCCGCCGGTCAGCTCCAGGTAGGCCTCCTCCAGGGAGGCGCGCTGCGTGGTGAGCTCGTGCAGGACGATGCCGTGTGAGGCCGCGGCCTCGCCGATGCGTGCGGCCGGCACGGTCGTTGTCGTGAGCGTGTCCGGTGCGGCGAGCTGGGTCTGGACGCCGTCGGCAGCCAGGAGCTCGGCCAGGCGGCCGGCGTCGGGGGACACGACCCGTACGACGTCGCTGGTGGCGGAGGCGATGACCTCGTCCACGGGGCCAGAGGTGAGGATGTGCCCCCGGCCGATGACGATGAGGTGGTCCGCGGTCATGGACATCTCGCTCATGAGGTGGGAGGAGATGAACACGGTGCGCCCCTGGGCCGCCAGCGAGCGGCAGGTCTCGCGCACCCACTTGACGCCCTCGGGGTCCAGGCCGTTGACCGGCTCGTCGAAGATGAGCACCTGCGGGTCGCCGAGAAGCGCCGCGGCGATCCCCAGGCGCTGGCCCATGCCCAGGCTGAAGCCCTTGACCCTCTTGCCGGCGACGGAGGTCAGTCCCGTGGTCTCAAGGACCTCGTCCACGCGCCGGGTGGGGATGCCGTTGGAGACCGCCAGCTGGGTGAGGTGGGCCCGGGCGGTGCGCGAGCCGTGCAGGCCCTTGGCGTCGAGCAGGGCGCCGACCTCGCGCAGCGGCGTGGCCAGCTCCCGGTAGGGGCGGCCGTTGACCGTGACGGTGCCGCTGGTGGGCTTGTCCAGTCCCATGATCATGCGCATCGTCGTTGACTTGCCAGCGCCGTTGGGGCCGAGGAAGCCGGTGACGCTTCCGGGCTCGACGGTGAAGGAGATGTTGTCAACGGCGGTCTTGGAGCCGTAGCGCTTGGTGAGACCGACGGCTTCGATCATGGGGATCAGCTCGTTTCTGGACGGCGGGCGCTTCGGCCGGCGGGTGCCGACGCCGCGTGTGCCCCCAGGCTAGGAGGCGTCGTTGCGCGGGCCCTCGGCCGGGGTGACGACATCCGTGGAGCGCGGTGACGGGTCCTGCGGCGGAGTCCTCTCCTCCTCAAGGAGGAGGGACGGGGCCGCCCGGGGCCCAGGTGCCGTCCAGGAATGTGGGGCACAATGCGGCTGTTGTGCCACGCAGGTGCTGACGGGCCGGCTCGCCGGACGCCGTCGGCCCCGCACGTGGCCCCGTCCGAGAAGGAAACACAGGACATGAGCAACCCGTTCTTTGACCGCAACCCGGCCTTCAAGCAGGGGGCGACGGCGACGTCCACCCGCACTCCTGCGGGCTACCCGACGATGCCCGGCTACGAGCCCGGCCGTCAGAGCCAGCAGCAGACGGGCTACGCCCCGGGCTCCTACGGCTACCAGGGCCAGCAGCAGACGCAGCAGGGGCAGGTCTACGGCCAGCAGCCCTACCAGCAGTACGGGCAGGTCAGCCCCGAGCAGCTCGCCGGGCTCGAGGCCCAGTACGGCGCGCCTGCCGCCACCAACGTCGATCGAGGGCGCATGACCTACGACGACGTCATCATGCGCACCGCCGTCCTGCTCGGTGTCATCGTCGTGGTTGGCGCAGTGTCCTGGATGCTGGCCACCAGCTCCGCCACCGCCGGCTTCGGCTTCATGGCGATGGCGGCCGGAAGCGTGGGCGCCCTGGTCATGGGCCTGGTCAACTCCTTCAAGAAGGAGCCCAGCCCGGCGCTCATCCTCGCCTACGCCGTCTTCGAGGGCATGATGCTCGGCGCCGTCTCCGGCGTCATGGAGCTCGTCTACCCCGGAATCGTCATGCAGGCCGTGGCCGGGACCGTCGCCACTTTCGGCGTCGTGCTCGCCGCCTACAAGGTCGGAGAGTTCCGTCTCAGTGGCAAGGCCTCGAGGATCCTCCTGGTCGCCATGGGCGGTTACCTCCTCTTCAGCCTCCTCAACCTCGTCCTCATGCTCGCCGGGCTCGTGAGCGACCCCTGGGGCCTGCGGGGCGCCACCGTCATGGGGGTCCCGCTGGGCCTGCTCATCGGTGGGCTCGCCGTCGTCATGGCCGCTTTCAGCCTTGTCGTGGACTTCGAGTCGATCCAGCGCGGTGTCGAGCGCGGCCTGCCCACCCGCTACGCCTGGGCCGGGGCCTTCGGGCTCACCGTCACCCTCGTGTGGCTCTACGTTGAGATCCTCAGGATCCTCGCGATCGTTCGAGGCAACGACTGAGCACAGGCCCCGGTGCCCGGCTGCGCGCGCTGCGGCCGGGCGCCCGCTAGGCTCGAGCCATGATCAACCTCAACATGCCCACGGTCGAGGGCGCCAAGGGCGCCAAGCCTGTCCTCACCTTCTCCTCCTCTGAGGCCCCCGAGGGCCTGCAGGTCCAGGTGCTCGACGCCGGCGACGGCCAGGTCGTCGAGGCAGGGGACCACATCGTCTGCCACTACCTTGGCCAGTGCTGGGACGGCAAGGTCTTCGACAACTCCTACGACCGCGGCGCCCCGCTGGACTTCCAGATCGGCGTGGGCATGGTCATCCGAGGCTGGGACGATGGCCTCGTCGGCCAGCGGGTTGGCAGCCGTGTGCTGCTGTCCATCCCCTCTGAGCTCGGTTACGGCGACCGTGGCGTGCCCCAGGCCGGCATCAAGGGTGGCGACACCCTCGTCTTCGTCACGGAGATCCTGGGCGTCATGTGACGCCTGCCGCACCTGCGGCGCTTGCGCACCTCGCCCCGCCCCGGCCCTCCCGGCCGCGGCGGGGCGATGCCGTGTGCTCCGGGGCGCGTGTGCCTCGGAGCGCGTGGGGCGGCAGGGCCCCGGTGAACAGATGCGCACGCCGCCTTGAGGGCGGCGTGCGCATCTGGTGGTGCTGCGGCGCGGGGCAGTGGGTCCCGCTGTGCCGGGTCAGGCGCGGCGGGTGCGCTTGAGCGCGAGGGCTCCGGCGCCCGTCAGGCCCAGGGCGGCGACGAGCGCGCCCAGGCCCGGGGCTCCGGTGCGCGCGAGGGAGCCGGAGGCTGCGCTACCCGGGCGGCCGGGCTGTGAGGGGGCGGCGGAGCCGGACGGCGCGGCCTGGCTGGACGTGGGGCCGGCAGTGGGGCCCGCGGTGGGGCCCGCGGTGGGGCCCGCGGTGGGGCCCGCGGTGGGGTCGGCGGTCGGCGCGGGGGCGGCCTTGGTCGTCACGCGGAAGGAGGGGGCTGTCGCAGGCGTGCCGTCAACGAGGACCTCCGGGGCGTAGGTGGCCTCGGCGCCGTGGGTGGCGGGGGCCTCCCGGGTGACCTCCACCTCGGCCGTCCAGGTGCCGTCCTCGTCCACCGTCCCGGTGACCGGCTGGCCGTCAACGGTGACGACGGGCGCGGTGGTGGGAGCGACGGGGTCCGCAGCGGCGGGCTGCGCCTGGGAGCCCAGGTTCCAGGCCGCCAGGTTCTCGCCGCCGTAGCCGCCCCGGCGGAAGGCCGTGAGCCTCGCTCCGCCCTCGGGCACCGTGCACGTGACGGTCACCTCCTGGCCCGGGGCCAGCTGGTGCTCCGCGGGGGTGCAGGTGCCGCCGGGCAGCTCGGCGCCCTGGTCGTTGGTGACGTGCAGGCGCATGTCGGCGGACAGAGGGAAGATGCCGCCGGAGTTCTTGATGAGCAGCGAGGCCTGGCGCGGGGCGGTCGCCGGGACCTGCGAGGGGACCGTGACCCGGTAGCTCCTCGTGACCGTGCTGGACGGCTCGACGTCCAGGGCGTCGGCCGGCGAGCTCAGCAGCTCGACCTGAGGGGTGCCCCAGGCGGTCTCGGGGGCGGGCTGGTCAGCGGTGTAGGAGGCCACGAGGCTGCCGGACCTGCCCGGCCCGCCGCACTGGTGGCCCGTTCCGACGCAGCTCAGGGACGGCGGCTCCGGGGCGGTGGCGGCGGTGGCCGCGGTGGCGGGCAGCAGGACGCCCCCGGCCATGAGGGCGACGGTGGCGGCCGCAGCGAGCGGGTGACGGAGTCTCATGGGGAACCTCAATCAAGACACGGGACAACAAGTGAGGAAAGCCTATCCGTAGGCCCTGGTCGCCTGGCGCCCTGCGTGGGGTGCCGTGGCTCAACTCACGTACCCAGGGGGTCCGCCCAGTGGCCGGTCCCACCGGCGGAGGTGACGCCGTGACCGCTAACCTGGCCGCTGTCAGCACCCGGCACGCACAAGGAGATCCCATGCCCCGCTACCGCAGCGCCACCTCCACCAGCGGCCGCAACATGGCCGGTGCCCGCGCGCTCTGGCGGGCCACCGGTGTCAAGGACTCCGACTTCGGCAAGCCCATCATCGCCATCGCCAACTCCTTCACCGAGTTCGTCCCCGGGCACGTCGGCCTGCGTGACGTCGGCAGGATCGTCGCCGAGCAGGTTCAGGCCGCCGGCGGCATTGCCAAGGAGTTCAACACCATCGCCGTCGACGACGGCATCGCCATGGGCCACGACGGCATGCTCTACTCCCTGCCCAGCCGCGACATCATCGCGGACTCGGTGGAGTACATGGTCAACGCCCACTGCGCCGACGCCATCGTGTGCATCTCCAACTGCGACAAGATCACCCCCGGCATGCTCATGGCCGCCCTGCGGCTCAACATCCCCACGGTCTTCGTCTCCGGCGGGCCCATGGAGTCCGGCAAGATGACCGCCAACGACGGCACCACCCGCAAGCTCGACCTCATTGACGCGATGATGGACGCCGCCGACCCCACCGTCTCCGACGAGACCATCAGCGTCATCGAGCGCCTGGCCTGCCCCACCTGCGGCTCCTGCTCCGGCATGTTCACCGCCAACTCCATGAACTGCCTCACCGAGGCGCTGGGCCTCGCCCTGCCGATGAACGGCACCCTGCTGGCCACCCACGCGGACCGCGGCGAGCTCTTCCGCCAGGCCGGCCGTCAGGTCGTCGAGATCGCCAAGCGCTACTACGAGCAGGACGACGCCAGCGTGCTGCCCCGCTCGATCTGCACCAAGGCCGCCTTCGAGAACGCCATGAGCCTGGACATCGCCATGGGTGGCTCCACCAACACGGTCCTGCACCTGCTCGCCGCCGCCCAGTCCGCCGAGGTGGACTTCACCATGGCGGACATCGACCGTCTCTCGCGCGTCGTGCCGCACCTGTGCAAGGTCGCCCCCTCCACCAACCTCGTCCACATCGAGGACGTCCACCGCGCCGGCGGCATCATGGGCATCCTCGGGGAGATCGACCGCGCGGGCCTGCTCGACACGACGACGACCAACGTCCTGGGCACCACCCTGCGCGCCACCCTCGACGAGTACGACGTCGCCCGCCCCGGCGCCGAGGTCTGCGACGCCGTGCGCAGCGGCTACCTCGCCGCCCCGGCGGGTGTGCGCACCACCCAGATGTTCTCCCAGGCCTCACGTTGGGAGCACCTGGACACCGACCGTGCCGAGGGCGCCATCCGTGACCGCGCCCACGCCTTCTCCCAGGACGGGGGCCTGGCGGTGCTCTTCGGCAACATCGCTGAGAAGGGCTGCATCGTCAAGACCGCGGGCGTGGACGCCTCCATCCTCACCTTCACCGGCCCTGCCGTCGTCTTCGAGTCCCAGGAGGACGCCGTCGAGGGCATCCTGGGTGGGGCGGTGGCCAGTGGTGACGTCGTCGTCATCAGCCACGAGGGCCCGCGCGGCGGGCCCGGCATGCAGGAGATGCTCTACCCGACGACCTACATCAAGTCGATGCACCTGGGCAAGGAGTGCGCCCTGCTCACCGACGGCCGCTTCTCCGGCGGCACCTCCGGCCTGTCCATCGGCCACGTCTCCCCGGAGGCGGCCGCCGGCGGGCTCATCGGCCTGGTCCAGACCGGAGACCTCATCGAGATCGACATCCCCCGCCGCTCGATCGTCCTCAAGGTCGATGAGGCCGAGATCGCCCGGCGGCGCGCCATCGAGGAGGCCCGCGGTGAGGCCGCCTGGAGCCCGCACACCCAGCGTCCGCGTCAGGTGAGCACGGCGCTGCGCGCCTACGCGATGCTCGCCACCTCCGCCGACCTCGGGGCCGTTCGGGACCTGAGCAGGCTGCCGCGCTACTGAGCGCCCCGCGAGGTGCCCGGGTAGCCAGGGGCGGCGCCCCGCGAGGTGCCCGGGGACGCGTGTGCCCCGGGTGCTGAAGGCGGGCGCCCACCCGAATTGAGAACGGATATCGTTGTCACATAGACTGCGAGCGTGACAATCGTTATCAGGAACCTGGCGGTGGAGATCGCCGGACGACGCCTCGTCAACGGCGTCTGCCTCGACCTCGCCCCCGGCAGCTCCTCCGCGCTCGTCGGCGCCTCCGGGGCGGGCAAGTCCCTCACGTGCGCCGCGCTCGCGGGCACCCTGCCTCCAGGCGCCCGGGCCGAGGGGCTGCTGATGCGCCGCGGCAAGGAGGAGCCAGACGGCCGGCCCGGCAACGCCGTCCTTCCCCTTCCCGCCCAGCAGCGTCCCGAGGACCTGCGCGTCGCCCTCGTCCAGCAGGACCCCGCCACCGCCCTGCACCCCCTGCTGCCCGTCATCGAGCAGGTCGCCCGCGCCGCCCGCACCACCCGCCGCGGAGCCGGACGACGACGCGGCGTCGCCCGCGCGCTCGAGCTCCTCACCGCCGTCGGGCTGGGGGCCGAGCTCGCCGAGCGCGTCCCCGGACGGCTCAGCGGTGGGCAGCGCCAGCGCGCCGCCCTCGCCCTCGCCCTCGCCTGCGACCCCGCCCTCCTCATCGCCGACGAGCCCACGACGGCCCTCGACGTCATCGCCCGCGCTGAGGTCCTCAACGTCCTCACCGCCGTCCTGGCCCGTCTCGGGGACCAGGCCCCCGCCCTGCTGCTCGTCACCCACGACCTGCCCGCCGCCGCCCTGTGCCAGCACGTCGTCGTCATGCACGACGGGCGCGTCATCGAGTCCGGTGAGGCCCTGAGCGTCCTCACCCGGCCCCAGCACCCCCTGACGAGGGCCATGTGCGCCGCAGCCCGGGAGGAGACCCGTGCCGGCGCCCTGGCCGCCACCTGGGCCCGCACCGTCTTCGGTAGGCGCCCAGACGGCGCCGCCCACGCCCTTGGGCTCTCCACCCTCCCGGCAACGGAGGCCGCCCGGTGAGCAGCCCCTCGCTCGCCGTGCGCCACCTCACCCGCTCCTACCCCGGTGAGGGTGGCCGCCCCCACCGCGTCCTCGACCGCCTCGACCTGCGCCTGGCAGGCTCCGAGACCGTCGCCCTGCTCGGCCGCTCAGGCTGTGGCAAGACCACCCTCCTGCGCGCCCTGCTCCTCATCGACCGACCCCAGCGCGCCGACGGCGGTGACATCCTCCTCGACGGCCGCAGCGTCCTCGCCGGTGGGCGCAGCGCCCGCGCTCTGCGCCCCTACCGACGCGCCGTCCAGTACGTGCCCCAGGACCCCGCCGCCAGCCTCGACCCCCGCCACGACGTCCTCGCCCAGGTCACCCGCACCCTGCGCAGCCTCGGGGTGCCCGGCGGCCCCGAGGAGCACGAGGCCACCGCCACCACAGTCCTCAGCGCCCTCGAGCTGCCCCGCGGGTTGTGGCGCCGTCACCCCCACGAGGTCTCCGGCGGCCAGGCCCAGCGTGTCGCCCTCGCCCGCGCCCTCGCACCCGCGCCCCGGTTCCTCGTCCTCGACGAGCCCGTCTCCGGCCTCGACCCCGCTCTGCGCCACCAGGTCCTCGACCTGCTCACCGGGCTCAGCGACGCCGACGGCGGCCTCTGCCTGCCCGTCGGCACCGACGGCGGCGCACCGGCGGGTGCCGGGACCCCGGGTCTCCTCCTCGTCTCCCACGACCTGGCGGCCGTCGCCCGCGTGTGCCGACGCGCCCTCGTCATGGACGGCGGCCGGATCGTCGAGGACGTCCCCACGGCCACGCTCCTGACCGCCCCACAGCACCCGGCCGCCCGCGCCCTGCGGGACGCCGTGCCCCAGATGCCCGCCGGCTGAGCCGGCACCCACACCCCGAAAGGACCCTCATGGACACCACCCTGGTCACCCGACGCCGCGTCCTGGCCCTCCTCGCCGCCGGGGCTGCCGCCGGCGCCGTCGCCTCCTGCTCCCGCAGCACCGCCGGCTCGGCCGCCACCGCCTCCGACGGGCGCATCCGCCTCGCCATGCTCCAGCCGCCCCGCTCCGGCCTCAACCCCCTGTCCGACGACGCCTTCAAGCTCTCTCGCTGGTCCACCGCCGAGACCCTCGTCGTCCTGGACGCCGACGGCAACGCCCTGCCCTGCCTCGCCACTGGCTGGACCCGCGAGGACGCCACCACCTGGCGCTTCACCATCCGCCAAGGCGTCACCTTCCACGACGGCACCGCCCTGACCGCCGAGCAGGTTGCCGCCGACCTCACCTTCGCCGCCGCCTACTCCACCCCGCCGCGCATCCTCGACGGCACCGACCTGGCCGCCGTCGCCGACGGCAACGACGTCATCGTCACCACCTCGACCCCCGACCCCCTCGTGCCCCAGCGCCTGTCCAGCCCCCAGCTCGCCATCCTCGCGGCAGCCGCCTACCCCGCCGACCTCAGCCCGGACGGCCCCGTCAACCCCCAGCACCACGGCACCGGTGCCTTCATCCTCACGCAGGTCGGTGGCACCGCCACGGCCACCCTCGATCGCAACGAGGACTACTGGGCGGGCGCTGCGGCCGCCACCGGCATCGACGTCTCCTACGTGCCCGACGGCACTGCCCGAGGCGCGGCCCTGCGCACCGGTGAGGCGGACATCGTCGAGGCCGTGCCCGTCTCCCAGGCGGCCACCATCGACGACGTCCTCCTCCACGAGGTCCCCATGCCCCGCACCGCCACGCTCTACCTCAACACCCGAGGCGGTGCCTTCGCCGAGCACGGCCTACGAGCCGCCGCCCGCGACGCCATCGACGTCGCCGGCCTCGTGAGCACCATGTACGAGGGGCACGCCGACGTCGCCGCCGGGCTCCTGGGGCCCGCGCTCGGCTGGAGCGCCCAGCAGCGCGCCTGGGGCTCGCAGGCCTGGGCGGGCCGCGACGGCGCCGCCGCCACCGGTGCGGCCCCCGGCGCCACCCGCGCCAGCGCCGTGCCCGCCGGCACCACCATCACGCTGGGCACCTACACCGACCGGCCCGAGCTCGCCGAGATCGTCGTCCTCATCGCCCAGCAGCTCGAGGCCGTCGGCTTCACCGTCACCCAGGACGTGCGCGAGTACGCCCAGATCGAGGCTGACGCCCTTGCCGGGCACTTCGACGCCTTCCTGCTCTCGCGCGCCACCGTCCTGGACTCGGGTGACCCTGTGGCCTACATGGTCTCGGACTTCTCCTCCAGCGGCTCCTTCTCACTGTGCTTCCTCCAGGACGCCGAGGTTGATGCCGCCCTGGCAGCCGCCGCGGCCCTCGAACCCGGCGACGAGCGCCGCGCCGCCATCGTCGCCGCGGAGCAGCGCATCCTCGCCACCGACTGCGCCGTCCCGCTGCTGCACGAGCGCGTCCTGCAGGGCGAGGGCGCCCGCCTGACCGGGGCCGAGCGCGACCCTCGTGAGCGCGCCCTCGTCACCACCGCCACCAAGGTCGCATGAGACGGCCCGCATGGCTCACGGGCGCCGATGGCCCGCCTGCCGTCACCGCTGTCTCCAGGGTGCTCGCCGTCGCGGCCCTCATCGCCCTGGTCGGGCTGCTGCCCTGGCTCAGTGGCAACGACCCGGCCCTGACGGTCCTGCGCGCCGCCTCTGCCGAGCGTGAGGCCACCGCCGAGGTCCTGGCCGCGGTCCGTCAGCGCCTGGGCCTGGACGGTGGGCCCGTGGGCGTCATCGGCCACTGGCTCGCCGGGCTCGCCCACGGCGACCTCGGCACCTCGTGGGTCTCCGGAGCCGCCGTCGGGCCCGGGACCCTCGAGGCCTTCGGCGTCTCCCTCACCCTCATGGGTGCGGGCCTCGCCGTCGCCGCCGTCACCGCCGCCCTGCTCGCCGCACCCTTCCTGCACGATGCCCTCACGGGACGGAGTCGCAGCCGCGGTGGGGCCGTGGCCGCCGCCCTGACCTCCCTGCCCGAGTACCTGCTCGCCCCGGTGCTCCTGCTCCTCATGAGCGTCCACGCCGGGTGGCTGCCGCCCTACGGCTGGGGAGGTCCCGCGCAGCTCGTCCTGCCCGCCCTGTCCCTCGGCCTGCCCGCAGGGGGCCTGCTCGGCGGGCTCGTGGCCGACGCCGTGTCCGCCGTCGCCGCCGAGGCCTGGGTCGCCACCTGGGCCACCGCCGGCATCCGTGGGCGTGCTCTCGCCCTGCCCCTGCTGCGTCGTGCCCTGACCCCGCTCACCGGTCAGGTCGCTCTCGTCGTCGTCGGCCTGACCGGCGGGGCCGTCGCCGTCGAGAAGGTCTTCGCCATCCCCGGGCTCGGACGCGCCCTGCTCGGCGCCGCCACCGCTCAGGACGTGCCCGCCCTCCAGGCAGGCGTCACCCTCCTGCTCGCCCTGGCCCTGGGCGCTGGGGTCCTTGCCTCGCTCGCCCGGCGCCTGCTGCTCGGGCGTGCCGCCGGGGCCGGTGGCATCGCCGCCGCCCCCGCCGTCAGCCGTCCCGGACGCGGCGCGCCGCTCGTCGCCCTCGGTGGTGGCCTGACACTGGGCCTCCTCGTGCTCGCCGGCCTCGGGCGCGACCCCTACGCCGTCGTCGCCGGGCGCCTCGAGGCCCCCGGTGCCGCCCTGCCGCTCGGTGCCGCCCTGCCGCTCGGTGCCGACGCCCTCGGGCGCGACGTGCTCGCCCGTGTCTCCCAAGGTGCGCTCTCCACGATGGCCACCGCCCTCGTCGTCACCGCCGCGTGCCTGCTCATCGGCCTCCTGCTCGCCCTGGTGCCACGCGCCTGCGCCGGTCCCGTCGAGGTCGCGAACGCCGCCCCGCCGGTCCTCGCCGGGCTCATGGTCGCCGCCGTCACCGGCCCCAGCGCCCTCGGCGCCGCCGTCGCCGTGGCCTTGGTCGGCTGGGCCCCGCTGGCGGCACACGCCGCCGCCCTGGTCCAGGAGGCCCGCGAGCGCCCCGACATCGCCATCGCCCCCGTCCTGGGGGAGGGGAGGGCGCGGGTCGCGCTCACCCGGGTGCTGCCCGCCGTCGTCGGACCCCTCCTGCGCCATGGCGCCCTGCGCCTGCCCGGCACAGCCCTCGCCCTGGCCGGGCTCGGCTTCCTCGGCCTGGGCGCCCAGGCACCCGATCCCGAGTGGGGGCTCGTCCTCGCCGAGGCCCTGCCCTATATCGAGCGCGCGCCCTGGGCCGTCGCCGCTCCCGCCGTCGCGCTCGTCCTGCTCAGCATCACGGCCGTCGCCACCTCCCGCAGCGCCCGGCGCGGCTGAGCGGTGCGGGAGGCGCGGCTGGTGCGGGAGGCGCGGCTGGGCGCTGCGTGCTGGCGGATCACGCGCGTGCGGTTGGATCACGTGCGTCGCGCTTTTGGGTGATCCGTCGGCGTGGAGGTGATCCGACGGGGCCGGAGGTGATCCGTCGGTGCGGTGGGGCTCAGGCCTGGCACAGCGTGGCAGGGGCCGTGGAACGGCCGCGCGAGTCCGTGGCCGCGCGAGTCGTGGCCGGCGCAGACCTCGGTAGGGTGAGCGCGTGAATGAGCTTGGCACCGATGGCATGACCTGGGACTCCGCCCGCTACCTCAAGGAGGTGCTGCGCGCGCCCGTGTACGAGGCTGCCGAGCACACCCCGCTGCAGCCGATGCCCGCTCTGTCCGCCCGCCTGGGCTGCACCGTCCAGGTCAAGCGCGAGGACCTGCAGGCCGTCCACTCCTTCAAGATCCGCGGCGCGTACAACGCCATGCGCTCCCTCGACGAGGCTACCCGCGCCCGCGGCGTCATCACCGCCTCAGCCGGCAACCATGCCCAGGGCGTGGCCCGTTCAGCATCCCTGCTCGGGGTCAGCGCCACCATCGTCATGCCCACCGTCACGCCGCGCATCAAGGTGGATGCCGTGCGCGCCCTGGGCGGTGAGGTCCTTCTCCACGGGGACAACTTCGACGCCGCCGCCCGCGAGGCCCGGCGCCTGGCCGAGGCTGAGGGCCGCACCTACGTCGCCCCCTTCGACGACCCGCGCGTCATCGCGGGGCAGGGCACAATCGGCCTCGAGCTCATCCAGCAGGACGCCGAGCTTGACCGGGTGTTCGTGCCGGTGGGCGGTGGCGGCCTCGTGTCCGGCATCGCCGTGCTGGTCAAGGCCCTCATGCCGGACATCGCGGTCATCGGCGTCGAGCACGAGGAGTCAGCCTGCCTGAGCGCGGCCCTGCAGGCCGGTGAGCCGGTCACCCTCGGTCACGTTGGCCTCTTCGCAGAGGGTGTCGCCGTGCGCCGTATCGGTGACGAGACCTTCCGTCTGTGCCGGGTGCTGCTCGACGACGTCGTCACCGTCTCCTCCGACGAGGTCTCGGCCGCCGTGCGCGACCTGTTCGAGGACGTGCGTGCCGTGCCCGAGCCCAGTGGGGCGGTGGCGCTCGCGGGGCTCAAGAAGTACACCGCTGAGCACGTCCTCCGTGATGAGCGGCTGGCCTGCGTGCTGTCGGGCTCTAACCTCAACTTCCACCAGCTGCGCTACATCTCCGAGCGCAGCGAGATCGGTGAGCAGCGTGAGGCCATGCTCGGGGTGACGATCCCCGAGCGCCAGGGCGAGTTCCTGCGCTTCGCCTCCGTGCTGGGCGGGCGGGCCGTCACCGAGTTCAACTACCGCGTCTCCGCCAGCGCGGACCCGGGCCAGCCGGCGCGGATCTTCGTCGGTGTGCGCCTGAGCCGCGGACGCCAGGAACGGCGGGACATCGTCGCCGACCTTGAGGACGCCGGCTACGGGGTCGTCGACCTCACCGAGGACGAGCTCGCCAAGGTGCACGTGCGCTCGATGATCGGTGGGCGTGCGCCGCGCGGCATGGTGGAGCGGCTCTTCTCCTTCGAGTTCCCCGAGTCCCCGGGGGCGCTCGTGCGCTTCCTGGAGGTGCTGGGCACGCGCTGGAACGTCACGCTGTTCCACTACCGCACCGACGGCGCCGACTACGGGCGCATCCTGTGCGCCTTCGAGGCCGGGCCGGGCGACGTCGAGCTGACCGAGCACATGGACCGTCTCGGCTACGCCTACCGGGAGGAGACCGAGGACCCGGCGGCGACGTTCTTCCTCGCGCGCTGAGCTGGCGGGCGGTGAGTGGGGCGGGGCCGTGGCGGGGGTCACGGGTGGCGCTGTAGCGGGAGGCGGACCAAAGGCCTAGGGTAGTTCACGGATCAACTACTTCTGAGGAGCTCCCATGACCAGGATCGCCGTCATCACAGGTTCCGTCCGCCCCGCCTCCGTCGGTGTCCCCGTCGCGCAGTGGGTGGCCGACAAGGCCAGCACCGTCGAGGGCGTCGAGGCCACCGTCCTCAATCTCGCCGACTTCAACCTGCCGATGTTCGTCGAGGACGTCGCCCCCGCCGTGCGGCCCGCCACCGACCCGGCCGCGGTGCGCTGGAACGAGGCCCTGGCCGCCTACGACGCCTACGTCTTCGTCACCCCCGAGTACAACCGCTCCATCCCCGGGGCCCTGAAGAACGCCATCGACTTCATCACGCCCTCCGTCCTGGAGCACAAGGCAGTCGGCCTCGTCTCCTACTCCTTCGGCTCCGGCTTCCGCCCCATCGAGGCGCTGCGCGTCATCCTGGCCAACTTCACCACCGGGGTCGTGCGCCCGCAGGTCAACCTGCACCTGGCTACCGACTTCCAGAACATGAGCGTCTTCGCGCCCGCCGCCTTCCGCGAGGGCGAGGTTCCCGCCATGGTCGAGGCCATCGTCGCCCAGGACCGGGCGCTGTCGGTCCTTCGCTGACGCCAGCGCCCCGCGCCCGTCGGCGGCGCACGAGACGGTCACTCCTCCCTGCTCACCACGGGGAGCCCTTGAGCAGCCGGGCCCTTCTTCCGCACGATCACGCCGAAGAAGGGCCCGGTTGCTGGATGGTGCCAGTCTGTGGCTAGGCCTGAGCGACAGGGGCCACCGCCAGCGAGCGGAAGCGGTTGACCGCGGCCGCCACGTCCACCATCCTCGGGCGCACCAGGAAGGCTGCCTGCTCGTCGAGGGCGTCCAGCCCCTCGTCGTCGAGCAGAGCCTCCAGGTTGCCCAGGCACTCGGCCAGCGTGGACACGCCGTCGAAGCGCTGCTCCAGCAGCGCCCGCAGCGCGTAGGCGACCGCCTCGGCCTGGCCGGGGTCCACGATGCCGGCGACGTCCGAGACGTCCACGTCCTCCCGGTCCAGTGTGAGGGCGTCAGTGCCCCGGGCCCGCGTACGCACGGGACCGCGGCGCTCGCGCCCGGGGGAGGGCAGCGGGACCCGCGCCGTCGGGGAGGGGAAGGCGCTCAGGGCGGTCACCGGCCGCGGCAGGTCGGCGACGACGGCGGCCGCCCGGGCCGTGGCGTCGCGCAGCTCGTAGGAGTCCATAAGCAGCACCTGGTCGGCGACGTCGAGATAGTCGCCCGAGCCGCCCATGACGAGCACGGTTGACACTCCCCGGTCCCGCGCCATCGCGCCGACCCGGTCCACGAGGGGCGTGATCGGCTCGTGCTCGTCGGCCACCAGGGCGCGCATCCGGGCGTCCCGGATGAGCAGGTTCGTCGCGCTCGTGTCCTCGTCCAGCAGCAGGGCCGAGGCCCCGGCCTCCACCGCCTCCACGAGCGAGGCGGCCTGCGAGGTGGAGCCGGAGGCGTTCTTCGTCGTGAAGGAGGCTGTGTCCTGGCCCCCCGGCAGGTGCGAGATGAAGGGGGTGAGGTCCACCGAGGTCACCGCCCGCCCGTCCGCAGCCCGCGCCTTGACCGCGTCGGGGACCGTGGCCACCAGCTCGCGCCCGTCCCCAGGCACGTGCGGGTACACGCCCCGCTCGATCGCCGTCAGCAGGGTGGACTTGCCGTGGTAGCCGCCACCGACGATAAGCGTCACCCCCGGGCCGACGACGGTGCCGCGCACCATGCCCGCGTGCGGCAGGCGCACGCTCGCGGCAAGGGTGTCGGGGGCTGTGAGCGGGACGGCGCTCGAGCGCATCGGCTCGTCGGAGACACCCGAGCGGCGCGGCAGCAGCGAGCCGTCCGCGAGGAAGGAGACCCAGCCGTTGGCGCGTACCGCCTCGGTCAGGGCGCGGTGGTCCTCGAGGGTGGCGACGTGCGCCAGCAGGCGCTCAGCGCGCTGACCGGTGAGGTCGAGGGCGGCGGCCACCTCCCGCGTGAGGTCGCGGCCGAAGATGCGCGAGGCCTCGTGGCCCTGGATGGATCGCCCGCGGGCGGGAAGCGACACGCGGGCGCGCACCTCGACCACCCAGGTACCGGGCTCAGCGCCGGGCAGGAAGGTGACGCAGGAGCGCTCGAGAATCTCCTGGCCGGGCGCCGCGATCGACAGGCTCGTGCCCTTGAAGCCCTGGTGGAGCTCGCGGCTGAGGAAGTCGCCGACGGCGGTGCGCCGGTCCCGTGTGGACAGCAGCTCGCGCTCGCCCAGCACCTCCAAGCCCGCCAGACCGGTGGGGACCTCGACCCGGATGCGGGTCGGTGGTGCGTAGGGGTCTGGCTGGACCCGGTCAACGTGCAGCACCCATCCCTCGGGGGCCGTGTAGTGGCCGATGATCGCCTTGTAGGCCGCGTAGGAGCGGTTGTCGAGGGCGTGGAGGTGCCCGACGAGGTCGGACAGGCTGCCCTGGCGGGGTTGGTCGTCGTAGTCGCGGCGGGGGCGGTCGGGGCGGTACCCGCCGCGCCGCTCGCGTCCTGGCCGGTCCGGACGGAGGCCGGCGTGTGCCCGGTCTGTGCGGTCAGCGGGCTCGCCGCCCGTGTGCCTGCGCTCAGTCATGGGGCGATCCTGGCACACGCGGCGGGGTGGGCCGCCCGACGGTGCTACGCCTCGGGCGCGTCCTCGGGGGCGAGCACGTCCACCTGCGCGGGAAGGTCGATGACGCCGACCGGGCAGGTCACCCCGTTGGGCCCGTGGTTGCAGTAGCCGTCGGGGTTCTTGGCCAGGTAGCCCTGGTGGTAGTCCTCCGCCAGGTAGAAAGGGCCTCCAAACTGCGAGTACAGGCTGGAGGCCTGGGAGATCGTGGTGACGCAGGTACCCATGCCCAGGCGTGTGAGCTCGCTCTGGAACAGGTCCCGGACACGGTGGGCTGCCGCGTCCTGCTCCGGCGTCGTCGTCCACACGGCGGAGCGGTACTGGGTGCCGATGTCGTTGCCGTGCCGGTTGAGCTGGGTGGAGTCGTGGTTCTCCCAGAAGAAGCGCAGCAGCGCCTCAGCACCCTCGCCCGCGACGTGGGGGTCGTAGGCGACGCGCACCGTCTCGGCGTGACCCGTCTGCCCGGTGCACACCTCACGGTAGGTGGCGTTCGGCGTCGTCCCGCCCATGTAGCCGACGGCGGTGGACACCACGCCGGGGCGGCGCCACAGGAAGCGCTCGACGCCCCAGAAGCAGCCGCCCGCGAGGTAGATCACCTGGGTGCCCTCGGGCCAGGGGCCGTTGAGCGGGGTGTGGAGGACGGCATGGAGGCCCGGATCCGGCAGGAGGGTCTCGTCGCGGCCAGGCAGGACGGTGCTGCGCGCGTGAGTCATGGCGCGCATGCTACCGGCGTGGTGGGCGGCGGGTGCGCGAGGCTCATCCCCTGCCCCAACTCCTCGGTTTGCGCGCGAACGTACGGCAAACCCCCAGGGAGTTCGCGCGCAAACCGAGGATCTCGACGGGGAGCGGCGGGGGAGCGGAGACGTGGCGGGGGAGCGGCGGGGCGCGGTCGCGCGGTCACAGGGCCTTGACTGAGATGATCTCCGCCGTGATCTGCTTGCCGTTGGGGGCCGTGTAGGTCACCGTCTCACCGGCCCGGTGGCCCGACAGGGCCTTGCCCAGCGGGGCGTCAGGAGAGAAGACCTTGACGCCCGCGGGGACGTCGGCCGCGATCTCCTGCCCGCCCAGCGCGAAGGTCTGCTCCTTGCCTGCGACCCGCGCGGTGACCACCGTGCCCGCTACGACGGTGCCGTCGTCCACCACCGCGCCGATCTGGGCGTGCTCCAGCAGTTCGGTGAGCTGGGCGATGCGAGCCTCGTTGAGCGAGGCCTCCTCACGGGCCGCGTGGTAGCCGGCGTTCTCGCGCAGGTCCCCCTCCTGGCGGGCAGCCTCCACGCGCTGGGCGATCTCCTTGCGATCGGTCTCCTTGCGACGGGCCAGCTCGGCGGTGAGGCGGTCGAAGGCGTCCTGGGTGAGCCAGGTGCCCTGGGTGGACTCGGACATGGCATCTCCTTGAATGCAGGTCCCGGCGCCGGGGCGGTCCGACGCCGGGACGTGTGAGGTCTCGTACCCGGCGGTGAGGCCGGGCTCATGTGGCTCAGCAGTCTAGCCGCAGGCCCGGGACGGGGCCTGGGGCCATGCTGCGGGCAGAATCCCGGGCGAGGTCCCGTTTCCCGGCCACGGTGGCCCTGCCGCCGGGAGGCGGGAGGCTCCGTCGGCCCTCCTGCGCCGCGCCCCCGGGCTCACAGGACGGCGAGGTAGCAGGCGACGCACTGGCACGCCCAGGCCACGACCGTGCACACGTGGAAGACCTCGTGGAAGCCGAACCAGCGCGGCAGCGGGTCGGGATGCTTGCGGGCGTAGACGACGCCGCCGACCGTGTAGGTCAAGCCGCCGGCGACGAGCAGCCACACGATTGCTGGGCCCCCGGTGTGCCAGAACTGCGGCAGGAACCACAGCGCCACCCACCCCAGGACGATGTACAGCAGGGTCGTCAGCCAGCGCGGCGCCGTCGGCCACAGGACGGAGGTGACGATGCCAATGAGGGCCCCACCCCACACGAGCCCGAGCACGAGGGCCGCCGTGCGCGTGTCCAGCAGCGCCACCGACAAAGGCGTGTAGGTCCCGGCGATGAGCAGGTAGATGTTGGCATGGTCCACGCGCCGCAGGACGGTGGTGACGGAGGCCGGGAAGTGGCCGTTGGAGATGTGGTAGAGGCCGGAGTTGGCGAACAGCAGAAGGGAGCACACGAGGTAGGCGGCGCAGGCCCAGGTCAGGGCGGCACCGTCCGCCAGGACGGCGAGCACGAGGCAGGCGGCCAGGGCCAGGGGAGCGGTGGCCGCGTGGATCCAGCCGCGCAGGCGGGGCTTGACGGCCAGGGCCGCGTCGCGCGCGGCGTCCCTGGCGGCGCTGGCGAGGGTGCAGGCGGCGCCGGCCGCCCCGCCGGCCGTGGGGGGAGTGGTGCTGGGGTGATGCGTCACGGGTCCGGGGTGGGTGGTCATGATTCCTCCGGCGCTCCAAGTAAGTTACGGTCCCGTAGGTTACGCCTGCGTAGGTTCGGGGGGAAGGGGTGCTGCTGTGCCGGGCGTCTCCCGTCCGGGTGGGGCCGCGCCCACCTGCCCGGCCCGGCCGGCCTCGCGTACCGTTGGGTGTGGCGCGCACCGTGCGGGCCCGCAGTGCCGCCACCGGGCGGCCGAGTGGAAGGCAGGTGCGAGATGGCCGGCAACACCCTCGTCTACGACCTCTACGAGCGTCGGCTCGCCTCCCAGGTCGAGGCCGGTCGCGTGCCCGAGCACGTCGGCGTCATCCTCGACGGCAACCGCCGCTGGGCCAGGCAGATGGGCATCGGCACCTCCCAGGGTCACAAGCGCGGCGCCGACAAGATCGAGGACTTCCTCGGCTGGGCCCACAGCGCCGGCGTCAAGGTCGTCACCCTGTGGCTGCTGAGCACCGACAACCTCAACCGTGACCCCGCCGAGCTCTCACCCCTGCTCGACATCATCGCCACCGCCGTCGAGGGCCTGGCCCGGGCCGGCACCTGGCGCCTGCGCCTCGTGGGAGCCGTGGACCTGCTGCCCGAGCCCGTTGCCCTGCGCCTGCGCGCCGCCGCCGACTCCACCCGCCCTGACGACGCCGACGGGCGTATGCAGGTCAACGTCGCCGTCGGCTACGGCGGCCGCCAGGAGATCGCCGACGCCGTGCGCGAGGTCCTGCGCGAGCGCGCAGCCGCCGGGGCCAGCCTCGAGGAGGTCGCCGAGAGCCTGTGCGAGGAGGACATCACCGCCCATCTCTACACCAAGGGGCAGCCCGATCCCGAGCTGGTCATCCGCACCTCCGGCGAGCAGCGCCTGTCCGGCTTCCTCCTGTGGCAGTCCGTCCACTCCGAGTACTACTTCTGCGAGGTGTACTGGCCGGACTTCCGGCGTATCGACTTCCTGCGCGCCCTGCGCGACTACGCCAGGCGGGAGCGGCGCCTGGGTCGCTGATAGGGCCGACGGCGAGGCTGCGCGAGGGGCGGCGCCCGGCAGCGCCGACCGCGTGTCGTGGGTCACAGTCGGCTTAGGCTGGTAGGCACGAGGCGGTTGGCCGCCGGGGCGCCGCCACTACCCCTGGAGCGGCGACATGCGCACCTACGTCCTGGACACCTCCGTCCTGCTCTCCGACCCCCGAGCGTTCCTCCGCTTCGCTGAGCACGCCGTCGTCCTGCCCGTCGTCGTCATCACCGAGCTCGAGGGCAAGCGCCACCACCCCGAGCTCGGCTACTTCGCCCGCTCCGCCCTGCGCCTGCTCGACTCCCTGCGTGAGAAGCACGGTCGGCTCGACCGCGCCGTCCCGCTCAACGACCTTGGCGGCACCCTGCACGTTGATCTCGACAACGACAACCCGAGCGTCCTGCCCACAGGCATGCGCCTGGGCGACAACGACACCCGCATCCTCAGCGTCGCTGTGACCCTCGCGCGCGCCGGTGAGGACGTCACCGTCGTCTCCAAGGACCTGCCCATGCGGATCAAGGCTGGCGCGGTGGGCCTCAAGGCGGACGAGTACCGTGCCCAGCTCGCCAGCGACTCGGGCTACACCGGTATGACGAGCGTGTGCGTCACGGCTGAGGAGATGGGCGCCCTGTGGGAGGACGGGGCCCTGCCCCTGGACGTGTTGGCCGACGACGAGGCCGCCGCCCGTCTGGCCGAGGAGCCGGTCCACACCGGTGTCACCGTCACCTCCCCACGCGGCTCGGCCCTCGCGACGGTCGTTGACCAGGCCCTGCGCCTGGTTCGCCCGGACCGTGAGGTCTTCGGTGTGCGCGGGCGCTCCGCCGAGCAGCGCGTGGCCATCGACCACCTGCTCAACCCCGCCATCGGCATCGTCTCGCTGGGTGGCCGAGCGGGCACCGGCAAGTCCGCACTCGCCCTGAGCGCCGGGATCGACGCCGTCGTCAACCGCCGCGAGCACCGCAAGGTCCTCGTCTTCCGCCCCCTGTACGCGGTGGGAGGCCAGACCCTCGGCTTCCTGCCAGGCGACAGCGGGGAGAAGATGCAGCCCTGGTCCGAGGCCGTCTTCGACACCCTCACCTCCGTCATCCCCACCGAGCGCATCGACAGGGTCGTCCAGCTCGGCCAGATCGAGGTCCTGCCGCTGACGCACATCCGTGGGCGCTCCTTCCATGACGCCTTCGTCGTCGTGGACGAGGCGCAGTCCCTCGAGCGCAACGTCCTGCTCACCGTGCTGTCACGCGTGGGGCAGAACTCCAAGGTGGTGCTCACCCACGACGTCGCCCAGCGCGACAACCTGCGTGTGGGGCGCTGGGACGGCGTCGCCTCGGTGGTCGAGTCGCTCAAGGGCAACCCGTTGTTCGCGCACATCGACCTCGTGCGCACCGAGCGCAGTGAGATCGCTGAGCTTGTCACGACGATGCTCGACGACGTGCCCCTGTACTGACTGCGGCTGACCGGTCCCGGCGCCGGGACCGCCGGTGGGCAGCGCCGCCCGGCCCGCCCACCGGCGGCGCTCAGGCCAGCTCGGCGCGCGTGGGAGGGTTCGCCCCAGCGCGCGAGACGGTGACGTCCGCGATCGCTGCGGCGTGGCGCACGACGCGCTCGAGGGTGGCCGAGTCGATGGAGCGAAGGGCCTCGCGCCGGTCAGCGCCGACCAGGTCCTCGCACCACAGGCCGTCCTCGAGCCCGCCCATGAAGGAGTCGCCGGCGCCCACGGTGTCCGCGACGACGACGCTGGGGTCTGCCGGGACCTCGACGCGCTGGCCCGAGGCCGACAGGGCCAGGGCGCCGTGCTTGCCCCGGGTGACGACGACGAGTGCCGCCCCCAGGTCCAGCCAGCCGCGCAGCACCGTCTCCAGCGCCTCGTCGGAGGAGGCGTCGACGCCGTAGAGCCAGGTGACGTCCTCGTTGGAGCACTTGACGAGGTCAGACAGGGCGACAAGGGACTCGACGGTGGCTCGAGCCGCCGCGGGCTCGCCCATGAGCTGGGGGCGGGCGTTGGGGTCGTAGCAGACCGTCGCCGTCGCCCGGTGCTCCTCCAGGGCCCGGTGCACGGTGGAGGCGCCCGGCTCGAGGATGGCGGCGATGGAGCCCGTGTGCACGAGGACGGGCGCCTCGTCGCGCTGCGGGAAGGGCGGGTTCCAGTCGAGGTCGAAGACGTAGGTGGCGGCGCGGTCGGCGCCGATGGTCGCCTGGGCGGTGGAGGTGCGCGCCGCGCCGTCACAGCCGGGGGCCAGGCGGACACCGGAGGCCTCGAGGTGGGACCGGATGGCGGCGCCGCGCGCGTCCGCGCCGATCCAGCAGGTGAGCTCGGCGTCCCGGCCCAGGCGCGCCAGGCCGAGGGCCACGTTCGCGGGAGAGCCGCCGGGGATCTCGCGGGGCTCCTCGCCGGGGTGGATGACGACGTCAACAAGGGCCTCGCCGATGACGAGGGCGGTTCCGGCGCGGCCGGTGGTGGTCGTGTAGGTCATGGCGGGTCCTTCGTGTGTGGCGGGTGGGGCGAGGGGTGGGTGGTTGTGGTGTCGCTCGTTGTGGGCCCGGGCGGGTGGGGCTGGGCACGTGGTGAGGCTGCGGCGCCTGGGGTCTGTGGCTTCCTCGCCACGTGGTGTCAGGCCTCGCTGCCGACGGCCTCCTGACGGGCGACGGCGGCCAGGCGGGAGCGGGCGTCGTCGAGCCAGGACTGGCAGCGGGCAGCCAGGGCCTCGCCCCTCTCCCACAGGGCCAGCGCCTCCTCGAGGGGCACCTGGCCGGCCTCCAGGCGCTGGACCACGGTGACCAGCTCCTCGCGCGCCCGCTCGTAGGACAGGGAGGCGACGTCCGCGTGGGCGTCGCCGACGCCGGCGTCGCTTCCGAGGGGGGAGGTGTCCGGGCTCAGGCTCATACGGTGATTCTTGCACGGCAGGGTGTGCCGCAGGTGGACCTGGCGCATGGGAGAGAACGGAGTGAACACGGATGCCAAAACGTCTTGACAGGGGTGTCGAGCAGGGGTGAGAGTGGAGGCGTCAAAACGATTTGGCCCGGTGTCGTGCCCTGCGGCACCGGCCCCTCCCCAAGGACCAGCCCCGGAGGACAACGATGTCTGCACGCACCCGCACCCCTGAAGCGAGGCCACGCACCAGCCTGCGCCTGCGCCTCGCCCGCCACTGGCAGCTCTACCTCCTGCTGGCGCCCGCGGTCATCTACCTCGTGCTTTTCAAGTACTGGCCGATGTACGGCGTCCAGATCGCCTTCCGCAACTACAACCCCATCGACGGCTTCATGGGCTCGGAGTGGGTTGGCCTCGAGCACATCACGCGCTTCCTGGGTTCCTTCCAGTTCAGCCGCGTCTTCTTCAACACCATCGCCATCAACGTCCTGGGCCTGTGCTTCGGCTTCCCCGTGCCGATCATCCTGGCGCTGCTCATCAACCAGCTCGGATCACGCCGGCTCAAGGCCTTTATCCAGACCGTCCTGTTCTCCCCGGCCTTCATCTCCACCGTCGTCGTCGTCGGCATGCTCTTCGTGCTGCTGTCGCCGCGCTCAGGCATGGTCAACAACGTCATCACGCTGATGGGCGGCACCCCGATCAACTTCATGAATGAGGAGGGGTGGTTCCGGCCCATCTACGTCCTGAGCGACATCTGGCAGAACGCCGGCTTCTCCATGATCATCTACCTCGCCGCCCTCGCGGCCATCGACCCCAGCCTCCACGAGGCCGCCCGCGTCGACGGCGCCAACCGGTGGCAGCGCCTGTGGCACATCGACCTGCCCGGCATCCGCCCGATCGTGTCCATCATGCTCATCCTGGCCGTGGGCAACCTGCTCAACCTCGGTTTCGAGAAGGCGCTGCTTATGCAGACGGACCTCAACCTCGGTGCCTCACAGATCATCCAGACCTACGTCTACGACGTCGGCCTCAAGAGCGCGCAGTTCTCCTACTCCGCCGCCATCTCCCTGTTCAACTCCGTCCTCAACATGATCCTGCTGCTGGTCTTCAACCAGGTCGCCAAGCGCGCCGGCCAGACCAGCCTCTTCTGAGCCGAGGTCCCCATGACAACCGCAGCCGCTGTTTCCACCCGCACCCCCCAGCACGGCATGGCAGACTCCGGTCCTACCCGCCGCAACACTCTCTCCTCCAGGTTCTGGGGCCGCGTCGCCGACCCCCTGTACGCCGCCTTCGTCATCATCCTGCTCGGCACGGCGGTTGTTGCGATCATCTACCCGCTGTACTTCGTCGTCATCGCCTCCATCTCGGATCCCAACCAGGTCTACGAGGGCAACGTGTGGCTGTGGCCCAGCGGCATCACCCTTGAGGGCTACGAGCGCATCTTCTCCACGCCCACGGTCCTGCGCGGATTCGCCAACTCCCTGCTGTACACGACGGTGGGCACCGCCGTGTCCGTGTGCTCCATCCTTGGCGCCGGGTACGCGCTGTCGCGCAGGACGCTGCCCTTCCGCCGCTTCTTCATGGTGTTGTTCATCATCACGATGTTCTTCGACGGAGGCATGATCGCCCGCTACCTCGTCGTGCGTGACCTGGGCATGCTCAACACCATGTGGGCTGTCGTCCTGCCCGGCGCCATCGGCGTCACCAACCTCATCATCGCCCGGACCTTCTTCTCCACGACGATTCCCGAGGAGCTCCACGAGGCCGCCGAGCTCGACGGCGCCAGCGAGCTGCGGTACTTCTTCCGCATCGTCCTGCCGCTGTCCAAGGCGCTCATCATGCTGCTCGTCGTCACCCACGCCGTCGCCTACTGGAACTCCTTCTTCGACGCGATGATCTACCTCAACGATGAGACGAAGTACCCGCTCCAGCTCGTGCTGCGCAACATCCTCATCCAGTCAGACGTCTCCGGCTCGGGCCTGTCAGCCACCGGAATGGACTCCTACGCCGAGTCCCAGCGCATTGCCGAGCTCATGAAGTACGGGATGATCGTCGTATCGACCTTCCCGCTGCTCGCCGCGCTCCCCTTCACCCAGAAGTATTTCGCCCAGGGCGCCATGATCGGCGCCGTCAAGAGCTGAGAGGTCGAGACCATGACCCGCACCACCGCCCTCACCCCCCTGACCGCCGCCGCCCTGTCACGCCGCACCCTGCTGCGCGGCACCCTGCTGACGGCCGCCGCCCTGACGCTGGCCGCCTGCTCGGGCAAGAGGACCGACGCCGACTACCGCGTCGAGGACGAGTCCGCCGCCGCGGGCCTCGGCGAGCCCGGCGAGCTGCCGATCGTCACCACGCCGGTGACCGTCGTCGCAACCGGCTCGCGCTCTGCCCTGTCCGTGCCCTACGAGCAGATGCAGCTGACCCAGCAGTGGGCCACTGACACCCAGGTCGAGATCACCTGGAACATGCTCACCGAGGACGTCTACAGCGAGAAGAAGAACCTTCTGCTGGCCTCCGGCGACCTGCCTGACATCCTGTGGAACACCGGCCTGTCCGACGCCGAGATCGCCACCTACTCCTCCAACCACACGCTGGTGCCCCTCGACGAGCTCTTCGAGGGAAACTGCCCCAATATCACCCGCCTGCTCCAGGCCCGCCCCGACATCCGCTCCGCCATCACCAGCGAGGACGGGCACATCTACACCCTTCCGTCGGTCGAGGAGCTGGGCCTGGTGCAGTACCCCAACTTCCTCTACCTCAACACCGACTGGCTCGCGAAGGTCGGCATGGACATGCCCGAGACCATCGACGAGCTCCATGACGTCCTGCTCGCCTTCAAGGAGAAGGACCCCTCCGGAACCGGCCGTCCCATCCCCCTGTCCTTCATCCCCGGCTCCTTCTGCGCCAACCCCTGGGACCTCATCACGGCCTACGGCGGCCAGGCCGACAACAACGACCACCGCATCGTCATCGACCGCAAGGTCGTCTTCACGGCGGGCACCGAGCAGTGGAAGGCGGGGGTCAAGGCACTGTCCGCCTGGTACCAGGAAGGTCTCATCGACGTCGAGTCCTTCTCCCAGGACGACACCGCCTACCTCGCCAAGGGCAAGACCGAGCAGGAGTCGCTGGGGGCCTTCTACTGGTGGGAGACCACCGAGTTCGTGGGGGAGGACCGCGAGGGCCACTACGCCCTGTGCCCTGTCCTGGCAGGCGCGGACGGCGTGCGGCGTGCGTCGGTGTCCAACAACCAGGAGATCTCCCGAGGTGCCTTCGCCATGACCCGCACCTGCCGCTACCAGGCCGCCGTCATGCGCTGGGTGGACCGCATGTACGACCCGGTCATGTCCGCCCAGAACGCCTGGGGCCCCATTGGCGTCACCTTGCAGTACAACGACGACGGCATGCTCGACCAGATCCCTGTCGCTGAGGGAGAGTCCGCTGGTGAGCGGCGTCAGAAGGTCGCACCCGGAGGGCCCAAGGCGACGACTGCCGAGGACTTCCTCACCGTCGTCCTGCCGGAGCCGCGTGCCGCCTTGCGTCAGGAGCTCGTCGTCACCGAGTATGCGCCCTGGGCGGCGAATGACGCCTTCCCGCCAGTGACCTTCACCAACGCCGAGCTCGACGACCTGTCCCTCATCGACGCCGACATCACGAGCCTGGTCAAGCAGCGGTTCGCCACCTGGATCGTCAGTGGTGGTATTGACGCGGGCTGGGATGATTACCTGGAGGACCTGCGCTCAACGGGTCTGGACCGGCTCATGGAGATCTACCAGGCCGCCCTCGACCGCTACTACAAGGAGCTGGACGCACGCTCATGAGCACCCAGACGCAGGCCGCCGCGCCGTGGCCCACGACGCCGGCCCACAGGGTCGAGATCGCCCCCGCTGCCCAGCGCCGGCGGGCCGAGGCGGACCCGGCCCGGCCCCGCTGGCACGTCACACCGCCGTGGGGGTGGCTCAACGACCCCAACGGCCTGTCGGTGCAGCCGGGTCCCGACGGGCAGCCGGTCCTGCACCTGTTCTACCAGCACAACTCGCACGCGCCCGTCCACGAGCTCATCGAGTGGGGCCACCAGGTCTCTGCCGACCTCGTGCACTGGCGCGACCTGCCCGTCGCCCTGACCCCCGGCCCCGCGGGGCCGGACGCCTTGGGCTGCTGGTCGGGTGTCGTCGTCGACGACATGCGGCCCGACGGCACGCGTGTGCCGACGATGATCTACTCCGGCAGCTCTGACCGTCCCACCCAGACGGCCTGCCTGGCCGTCGCCGAGCCGGGCGACCCCTGGCTGACCCGCTGGGTCAAGGAGGACGAGGCCAACCCGGTCATCGACACCGCACGGCGCTCGGTCGGCACCGACCTGCCGGAGATGCGCGACCACAGCGTGTGGCGCGAGGACGGGCGCTGGTACCAGGTGATGGGCTCGGGCCTGCCGGGTCAGGGCCGTGACGGCGCCCAGGGCGGTGCCGCCCTGTGCTTCAGCAGCGAGGACCTGCGCACCTGGACCTACGAGGGGCCGCTCGCCGTCGGCGACGGGGACGTCAGCGCCACCGGCACCGTGTGGGAGTGCCCTGAGCTGTGCACCCTGGGCGGGCCGGGCGCTGAGCGCGACCTTCTGACCGTCTCGGCGTGGCACGAGGAGGTGACGATGCGCACGATGTGGATGACCGGTGAGCGCACCGGGACCCGCATGCGCATCGATGCCGTCGGCCGCAGCGACCTGGGGGAGAACTACTTCTACGCCCCCCAGTCGGTGCTCCTGCCCGACGGGCGCCGCGTGGTCATCGGGTGGATGCAGCCCAACCGCAGCCGCGACCAGCGCATCGCGGACGGCTGGGCCGGCTCGATGAGCGTGCCGCGCACCATGACCCTGGCCGCGGACGGCACCCCCCGCTTCGCGCCCGTGGCGGAGATCGAGAGCCTGCACGGCGCCCGGCTCCTTGAGGCCGACGGCGAGGCCGCCCGCAGCGCCCGCCTCGCGTCGCGCAGCGTTGACCTCGTGCTCAGTGGCCGCCTGACGCAGGGTGCCGTCACCATCGACCTACTGGCCGACGCCTCGGGCGAGCGCCGCACGCGCGTGAGCCTGATCCGGCGTGAGGCGCCCGGCGGGCGTGGCCAGGCGGCGTGGACCGGCTGGCTGAGCGTCGACCGCAGCGCCAGCGCCGAGGAGGGCTCCCCCTGGCGGGGGGAGGAGTCGCGGCTCCTTGAGGGGCCGGTGCCGCTGGGGGCCGACGGCGAGGTGGAGCTGCGTGTGCTGCTGGACCGCTCCAGCCTGGAGGTCTTCGTCAACGGCCAGCCGCTGTCGGCCCGTGTGGGGGCGGACCCGGACGACGACCGTCTCGTCCTTGACGCCCCTGGGCTTGAGGACGCGGCACTGAGCGCCTGGCACATGGAGGACGCCTACACCCTCGGGCGGCTGGAGCCCTGAGATGGAGCGGGTGACGATCAGGGACGTGGCCCGCGAGGCCGGGGTGTCGGTGACGACCGTCTCCCAGGCTCTCAACAACCCCGAGGGCTCGCGGGTTGCCCCCGCCACCCGCAGCCACGTCCGTGCCGTCGCCGGGCGCCTGGGCTACCGGGCGAACCCGTCCGCCCGGGCCCTGCGCCTGAGCCGCACCGACACGATCGCCCTCGTGGGCCGTGACCTGGTCACCACCGAGTTCCTGGGTGGTCTCATCCGCGGCGCCCAGGATGAGGTGCGCCGCCACGGGGGCATGCTCATCGTCGCCGACACCGGCGAGGATGGCGGCCATGTCATTGAGAACCTGCGCGACCACCGGGTCGACGGCATCATCCTCGGCGCCTTCTACCACCAGGAGCTGACGGTGCCGGCGGCGCTGCGGGGGCTGCCGACGGTCCTGGTCAACGCCTTCACGCGTGAGAGCGGCTACTCCTGGGTGGTGCCCGATGAGGAGGTGGGCGGGCGCAGCGCCGCCGAGGTGCTGCTCGCGGCCGGCCACCGCAGGCTCGCCATGATCGGCAACCACGACGACATCCCGGCCGCTCACGGGCGTCGCGCGGGTTTCACGGCCCGGTGCCGTGAGGGGCGTGTGGATCCTGTGGTGCGCGAGTGCGCGCCCAATGCCGAGGCCGCCCGTGACGAGGCGCTGGCGCTGCTGTCGGGCCCGGACCGGCCCACCGGCGTGTTCTGCTTCTCCGACGCCATGGCCATCGGCGTGTACTTCGCGGTGCTGAGCCTGGGGCTGCGCATCCCCGAGGACGTCTCCGTCGTCGGTTTCGACGCCATGGGGCTCATCGACAACTCCCTGACGCCGCGCCTGACCTCGGTGGCGCTGCCGCACGCGCAGATGGCGGCGTGGGCGGTCGAGAGGCTCTATGAGCAGCTGGAGGGGCGGGGCGCGGACGGGCGGGGCCCGGCGGGGGTGCGTCATGAGCGGATCGTCGGCAGGGTGGTCGACGGCGGGTCGGTGGCACCGCCCCGGCTGTGAGCGGTGCCAGTGGCGGGCCCGACCCCGGTGGACCCGTTGCGCGTTGCGGCTGGTGTGGCGGCGGGCCGCGGTGCGTGCGGCCCGCCACCGACGGTGCGCGGCCTGTTGCTGATGGCGTGCGTTGGGCCGTACCGGCGGGCTGCCCCGGGCTCAGGAGCCGGGGGTGGCGGTGGGGGGCTTGGTGGCGCCCACGACCTGGGCGACGAGACGGCCGCGGGCGAGCACCCCCTCGATGAGGTCGCCCTTCCTCAGGTCCTCCGCACTCGTGACGACGCCGACGCCCGGCTTGCGCAGGATGGCGTAGCCGCGGTCGAGGACCCCCTGCGGGGACAGCGCCGTCAGCTGGGCGCGGTGAGCCCTGAGGTCCGCTCCTGCCAGGTCGATGGTGGCCGCCAGGGCGCGGCGCATCCGGTCGCGGGTGCGTCCCAGCTCCGCCTCCTGGTCGCGGACGATGAGCGTGGGGTCCGCCATGACGGGGCGCTCGCGGATGCGCTCGAGGCGGGTCTGCTCCTCGTCGAGGCGGGCGGTGAGGGCTGAGCGGATGCGCGAGCGCGCCTGGTCGAGCCCGACGGTCTCCTGGGCCAGGTCCGGCACGATCCGTCGGGCCGCGTCCGTGGGGGTGGAGGCACGGTAGTCGGCGACGTCGTCGAGCACCGGGCGGTCCGTCTCATGACCGATGGCGGACACCAGTGGTGTGCGTAGGGCGGCTGCCGCACGCACGAGCCCCTCGTCGGAGAAGGGCAGGAGGTCCTCGACGGAGCCTCCGCCGCGGGCGACGACGATGACATCGACCATCGGGTCGGCGTCGAGCTCCTTGATGGCGGCCGTCACCTGGCTGACAGCGTGCACGCCCTGGACAGCCACCTCGCGGACCCGGAAGGGCAGCCCCGGCCAGCGCAGGCGGGCGTTGACGATGACGTCATCCTTGGCCTTGGCGTCGCGCCCGCACACGAGGCCCACCGTGCGGGGCAGGAAAGGCAGGGGGCGTTTGCGCTCCGGGGCGAGCAGGCCCTCGGCGGCGAGCGTGCGGCGCAGCTGCTCGATGCGGGCCAGCAGGTCGCCGGTGCCGACGGCGCGCACGTCGTCGAGCTGGAGCTGGAGGGAACCGCCGCGGGTCCAGAAGGTGGGGCGGCCGTGGGCGACGACGCGCATGCCGTCGGCGACCTCAGCGCCCATGGCCTGCTCGGAGGAGAGGAGGTCGCGGCGGTACATGGCGGCGCGCAGGCTGACCTCGGTGGACACGTCCCGCAGGGTGAGGAAGGACATGCCGGAGCGGCGGTTGACCTGCACGACCTGGGCCTCGACCCACACCTCGGTCATACGGGCGATGTAGCCCTCGATCTTGGTGGACAGCAGCGACAGCGGCCACGGGTTGTCCGGCGTGGTGTCGCGGGCGAGCCGCGCGGGCTCGCGGACAGTGGCCGGGTTGGCACGCTGGGCGTCATGACGCTGGGCGGCGAGGCTCGACGAGGGCTGCGGGGTCACGGGGTCACTGTGCCACGTCGGCGGACGGCGCCTGTCCACGTCGGCGTGCGGAGGCGAGGCCGGGTGAGGGCATCAGGGACACCGCTCGCCCTGGCCGTCGGGAGGCGTGAGCTCGGAGGCGGTGAGTGCGCGCACCTGCGCGTCGTCAGGGGAGACCTGCCGCGGGCTCGCCACCTCACCTGCCAGCGATCCCAGGCTGCGCGCAGTCACCAGGAGCCGCGACTCCAGGGAGGCGACCGTGCGGTTGTAGGAGACGACCGAGCGGGTGAGGCTCGCTCCCAGCGCGTCCAGGTGCCCGGCCACCGTCCCCAGGCGCTCGTAGAGCGTGCGCCCGAGCTCGAGCAGCTCCTGGGCCTCCTGCGTCACCGCCGTGCGCGCCCACGCGGCCGCGCAGGTGCGCAGCAGCGCCAGGAGGGACGCCGGGGAGGCCAGGGCCACGCCCTGGCCCAGGGCGTGCTCCATCAGCGTGGGATCCGCCTCCAGTGCCGCCGCCAGCACCGGCTCGGCCGGCACGAACAGGACAACGAGC
The DNA here is from genome assembly GCF_051303165.1 of Actinomyces sp. W5033. Taxonomy (NCBI): domain Bacteria; kingdom Bacillati; phylum Actinomycetota; class Actinomycetes; order Actinomycetales; family Actinomycetaceae; genus Actinomyces; species Actinomyces sp. W5033. The sequence continues at coordinate 62,261 of NZ_JBPPGD010000007.1, forward strand.
TCGGGCGAGGCCCCCAGCGCCCGGTCGTAGCCGCGCGCCGCCAACGCGTCCACATGCGAACGCAGCGCCGCCGCGTGAGCCTTGAGCAGGCGCCGGCGCTCGGACTCATCCGGCTCGCCGTCGTCGGCCCCGCCCAGACCCACCGCCCGCAGATAGGCGTCCATCGGAGCCTTGGCGTCGAGGGCGAGGAAACCGTCCCCCGGGAGCCTCACGACGACGTCGGGACGAGAACCCGAGCCCGACCGCGCGCCCGATGCCCCGGCGGCCCCGGAGCCCCCCGAACGGGAGGCGAGCACGGAGGCGACCGAACGCTGCTCGACGAAGTCCACATGGGTGAGCATCCCCGAGGCCTCCAGCACACGCGCGAGCTCGACCTCCCCCCACATGCCGCGGCTCGAGCGCGAGCGCAGGGCGCCCGCCAGCGCCGTCGTCGCCCGGCGCAGTCCCTCCTCCGCCTGGGCTCCCGCCCGCAGCTGCTCCGAGAGCGTGGCGTGCTGGGCGGCACGCTCGCGCTCCATGAGCTCGACACGCGCGCCCACCTGCTCCAGCTGGGCGCGCACAGGCGCGAGTGCCCGCAGGACCGAGCCGTCACGTTCCGCCCGCTCCTCCGCCAGCGCCGCCCGCTGCGCGAGCTCCTCGGCGCGCGCCCGCCACTGGGCGGCGTCGGCACGGGCACGCGCGGCCTCGTCACGGCCCCCGGCCCGGGCCGCGGCCGAGCGCGCCACGGCCAGCGCGTAACCGAGCGCGCCACCGACCGCCAGGCCGATGAGCAGGATGAGCAGGAGCAGGGCTGAGGAGGTCATGGCACGAGGGTGCCCCAGGGGTGTGACACGAATCCGGTGCCGGGTGCGGGACCCGGGCCTCGCCGTCGGACCCGTAGACTCCGGGCGTGGCCCTTACCATCGGAATCGTCGGACTGCCCAACGTCGGCAAGTCCACCCTGTTCAACGCCCTCACCCGCGCGACCGTGCTCGCGGCGAACTACCCCTTCGCCACTATCGAGCCCAATGTCGGCGTCGTGCCGCTGCCGGACCCGCGTCTGGCGGCCCTCGCCGAGATCTTCGGCTCCGAGCGCATCCTGCCCGCCACCGTGTCCTTCGTCGACATCGCCGGGATCGTGCGCGGTGCGAGCGAGGGCGAGGGCCTGGGCAACCAGTTCCTCGCCAACATCCGTGAGGCGGACGCCATCTGCATGGTCACCCGCGCCTTCGACGACCCCGACGTCGTCCACGTCGACGGCAAGGTCGAGCCCGCCAGCGACATCGAGACCATCGTCACCGAGCTTGTCCTGGCCGACATCCAGACCCTCGAGAAGGCCGTGCCGCGCCTGGAGAAGGAGGTGCGCGGCAGGAAGACCGACCCGGCCGTGCTGGAGACCGCCAAGGCGGCCCTGGCGATCCTGGGGGAGGGACGGCTGCTGTCCGCTGCCGCCGGCGAGGCCGGTCTCGACGCTGAGGCGCTGCGCTCCTTCCAGCTCATGACCACCAAGCCCTTCATCTACGTGTTCAACATGGACGACGACGGCCTGCGCGACGAGGCCAGGCAGGCCGAGCTGCGCGCCCTGGTGGCGCCGGCCGAGGCCATCTTCCTCGACGCCCAGTTCGAGGCCGAGCTCGTCGAGCTCGAGCCCGAGGAGGCCGCCGAGATGCTGCACGAGAACGGCCAGGACGAGGCCGGCCTCGACAAGCTCGCCCGTGTCGGCTTCGACACGCTCGGGCTCCAGACCTACCTCACCGCTGGTCCCAAGGAGTCGCGCGCCTGGACGATCCGCAAGGGCTGGACGGCGCCCCAGGCGGCGGGCGTCATCCACAGCGACTTCGAGCGCGGCTTCATCAAGGCCGAGGTCATCTCCTTCGAGGACCTTGTGGAGCAGGGCTCGGTGGCCGAGGCGCGCGCCCACGGCAAGATGCGCATGGAGGGCAAGGACTACGTCATGCGCGACGGCGACGTCGTGGAGTTCCGGTTCAACGTCTGAGGCCGGTTGGCGACGCATGTCCGACGCCTCCATCCGCGCCGGCGAGCTGGAGATCTCCTCCGGCGCCCGGCAGCGGCTTGTGGGGACCTGCTCACCGGCCTCGAGGAGCCCGCGGGCACCGAGGTGATGGCGGGGCGGTGGTGGGTGCCCGCCTGGTTTCACACCCGAATATGTGACCGACCCCTGGGTAGCCTGGTGGTGCTGCCCTCCCCAGCACTCCGTGACCCGTCCGACCCAGGAGGACGCGATGACCCGCCCCCGTCACAACCTCACGGCCACTGTCGCCACCGTGCTGCTCGCCGTCGCCCTGGGAGTGGTCTCTCCGGCTGCCGCCGACGGTGCCGTCCCCGGCGCTGTCTCCCACGAACAAGGCACGTACGCGACGCCGGCCGCCGAGCCCAGCGCCCCAGACACCACAGGCTCGGGTGCGGCTGTCCCCTCGCAGGACGGTGCCGCAGCGGACCCTGAGCCCTCACTTCCTGCCTCAGACCCGACGCCGTCGACCGACCCCGCGGAGGAGGAACCGCCCGCCCCGCAGCCCACCGTCGGCTCCTGGGTCCACGACCCCGTGGGGTGGAGCTACGTTCTCAGTGACGGCACTGCGGTCTCCAACCAGGTCAGGGAGATTGACGGCGTCACCTACGCCTTCGACGCCACCGGTCACATCGCACGCGGCTGGTGGCGTGACACCGAGGGGCGCTGGTACCTGTCCACCGACTACGGCGTGCGCACCGGCTGGCAGCACGACGGCGCCGCCTGGTACTACCTCGAGCCCACCGGCGTCATGCGCACTGGCTGGCTGCTCGACCGCGGTACCTGGTACTTCCTGAAGGACTCCGGTGCCATGGCCACCGGGTGGCAGCATGACGGCAGCGCCTGGTACCGCTTCACCTCCTCCGGCGCCATGATGTCCTCGATGTGGGTCCGTGACGGTGCCACGTGGTACTACCTCGGGGCGAGCGGCGCGATGGCAACGGGGTGGCTCAACTACGGTGGTACCTGGTACTTCCTCAAGGAGTCGGGTGCCATGGCCACCGGGTGGTTGCACGACGGCGCCCAGTGGTACCACCTGTCCAGCAGCGGAGCCATGACCACGGGGTGGCTCCACAGCGGCGACTGGTACTACCTCGACCCCTTGAGCGGTGGTGCGATGGCCACCGGGTGGCGGGGCATCGCCGGACGCTGGAACTACTTCGACGCCTGGGACGGTTTCTGGGTCTCCGACCGGGCGGACTTCGACGCCGACTGGGCTTACGCGCGCACTCTCTACAGCCCGACGAACTACCTCATCGTCGTGGACACCAGCGCGCCGCACTGCATGTCCTTCTACTGGCGCGACGGCGCCTGGCAGCCCCACCACGACTGGCCCTGCTCCGTGGGGGCGGCCGCGACCCCCACGGTTCGTGGCACCTTCTCCATCGGCTCGCGCGGATACTCCTTCGGCTCCGGCTACACCGCCTACTGGTGGACCCAGTTCCACCGCGACTACCTGTTCCACTCAGTCCTCTACTACCAGGGGACCCACACGATCAAGGACGGCACCCTCGGCGGGCACGTCTCCCACGGCTGCGTGCGCATGCGGATCGAGGACGCCAAGTGGATCCACGACAATATCCCCTCGGGGACCTACGTCGTCGTCTACTGACGCCGTGCCCCGGCGGGCAGCGACACTGTCCGCAGGAGGCACCTATACCGCCCAGGAGGACCCATGAGACTGTGGAGCCTGCACCCGAGCCTGCTCGACCGGGCCGCCCTCGTTGCTGGGTGGCGTGAGGCTCTGCTGGCGCAGAAGGTCCTGCGGGGCCAAACCGTCGGCTACCGTCACCACCCCCAGCTCACGCGCTTCCGGCAGGCTGACCTTGGCGCCGCCGTCTGCCCCGCCGCTGCTCACAACTCCGGTGGCAGTGGGCCGGCCGCCGACCACTCTGAGACGCTGATCGCCGCCTACCTGCACGGCCTCGCCGACGAGGCGGACCGCCGCGGCTACCACTTCCGCCGCGAGCTCGTTCTCGCCCAACCCGCACCTGACGGCCGCCTCACGGTCACCAGCGGACAGCTGGCGCTCGAGCTCGACCACCTGCGTCGCAAGGTGAGCGTGCGTGCTCCCCAGTGGCTCACGCGCCTGGACCGGGCGGCGCCGCACCCCCTCTTCGTCGTCGTCGAGGGCCCAGCCGAGCCCTGGGAACGTGCCACTCGGTGAGACATCGCTCCCGTGTGGCCGACAAGGGCCGCCAAGCCCACGCAAGCCACTGCCCTGCTCCTACCGGCGTCGGAGCCGCTCCGACATGACCAGGCCCAGGGCCCCGAGCGCCATGAGGAAGAAGGGGAAGATCCACAGCCCCGTCACCGAGGAGAGGACACCGAACAGCGGCGGCATGACCGTCGAGCCCGTGTAGGCGGCCGCCATCTGGATGCCGACGATGGCCTGCGAGTGCTCCCGCCCGAAGTTCGCAGGCGTGGAGTGGATGATCGCCGGGTACACCGGGGCCGAGCCCACGCCCGCGAGCACGAGCCCGGCGAAGGACACGCTGCCCAGCGGTAGCGCGAGCACGAGCGCGCCGAGAACCGCCAGGGAGAAGCCGAGGCGGATGAGCGTGCGGTCGCCCAGATGGTCCGCGACGAAACCAGCGAGAAAGCGTCCCGCGGTCAGCCCCAGGATGTAGAAGGCGCCGAATCGTGCCGCGAGCGTCGGGTCGAAGCCCCGGTCGTTGACGAAGTAGGTGGCGCCCCACAGCATGGCCGTCATCTCCATGGCGCAGTAGGAGAAGAAGGCCAGCAGCACGCAGGGCACGCCCGGGATGCGCAGGGCCCCGCCCAGCGACACCGCCTTCGCCTCGGGTGCCTCGCCCGCGGCGGCCGTGTGGGTGGTGGCGACCTTGCGCCACATCGGCAGGGTGACGAAGAGGAAGGCCGCCAGCACGACCTGGAGCCAACCGATACCCGAGTAGGCCGCCGCCCAGCCACTGCCCGACGACAGGGCGAAGCTCATGATGAAGGGGCTGATGGAGGCCCCCACGCCCCAGAAGGAGTGCAGCCAGTTCATGTGGCGGGCGTTGTAGTACAGCGCCACATAGTTGTTGAGTGCGGCGTCGACGGCGCCTGCCCCGAGCCCGTAGGGCACCGCCCAGGCCAGCAGCATCCAGAACTGGGAGGCGGTGGAGAAGCCGAGCAGGGCCAGGGCGGTCATGGCGACGCTCACCGCGGTGACGAGGCCGACGCCGAAGCGCCGCGTGAGCCGGTCGGAGCTGAGCGAGGACACGATGGTGCCCATGGAGATGACGACGCTGACGATGCCGGCGAAAGAGGTCGGCACCCCCAGGTCCTCGTGCATGACGGGCCAGCCGGAGCCGACGAGAGAGTCCGGCAGGCCGAGGCTGACGAAGGCGAGGTAGATGATCGCGAGCAGCAGTGCGTACACGACGGTGTCTCCGGGGCGCGAGGGTTAGGGCAGGACGATGCTAATCGAGTGGTCGCTCAATTGCTGGTCGCCCATACGACCCGGCGTCCGCCCCGGGCGGGGCGGACGCGCAGGTCTCCGGCGCAGCGGCCGGTGAGCCACCCGGGGTGACGATGGCCTCGCCGTCGTGCGTGAGACGCATGACCTTGCGGAAACATCCAGGTGGGAGACTGTCGGCCGATCCGGAACGTCTACCAGGAGGCACACCATGATCAGGGTCGCGATTAACGGCTACGGGAACCTCGGACGCGGCGTCGAGCAGGCCGTGAGCAAGACCGAGGACATGGAGGTCGCCGTCGTTCTCACCCGGCGCGACCCCGCCCAGGTCACCACTCTCGGGGCCCCCGTCGCCCGGCTTGGCGAGGCCGCCGAGTGGGTCGGCAAGGTGGACGTGTGCATCAACTGCGGCGGCTCCGCCACCGACCTCATGGAGCAGACCCCCTCCGCCGCCGCACTGTTCCACACGGTTGACTCCTTCGACACGCACGCGCGCGTTCCCGAGCACTTCGCCGCCGTCGACGACGCCGCGAAGGCTGCCGGCCACATCGCCCTTGTCTCCGCCGGCTGGGACCCGGGCCTGTTCTCCATGCTGCGGGTGCTCGGTGACGCCGTCCTGCCCGACGGCGAGACCACCACCTTCTGGGGGCCCGGCGTCTCCCAGGGCCACTCCGACGCCTTGCGCCGCATCGACGGCGTCTTGGACGCCAAGCAGTACACGCTGCCGGTCCCGGCAGCGGTTGAGCAGGCCAAGACCGGCTCCGCCGCCGGGCTCACCACCCGCGACAAGCACACGCGCGACTGCTACGTCGTGGCCGCCGAGGGTGCGGACAAGGCGGCCATCGAGGCGGAGATCGTCGCGATGCCCAACTACTTCGCCGACTACGACACCACCGTCACCTTCGTCACCGCCGAGGAGCTGGCCGCGGGGCACTCCGGCATCCCGCACGGCGGGCAGGTCATCCGCCGCGCCAGCACCTCCGACGGCGTCCACGAGACCATCGGCTTCGAGCTGGCCCTGGACTCCAACCCCGAGTTCACCGGTGCGGTGCTGGTGGCAGTCGCCCGCGCCGTGGTGAGGATGGCGGCGCGCGGTGAGAGCGGTGCGCGCACCGTCTTCGACGTCACGCTCGCGGACCTGTCCCCCCGGAGCCCGGAGGAGCTGCGCGCCAGCTTCCTGTGAGGCGGGCCCACCTCCTGTGAGCTGAGCAGGGCCGCGCCGGGCTGGGTGGTCCGGCGCGGCCCGGATGCCGGGGTCCCGGGCGGGTGCGGAGGATGGGCTCCGTGAGGCGGCGCGGTTCGTGCCGAAGCCCTCGGCCCTGTGAGCGGGCCGCGCGGTCGGTCGGGGCTCGTGCGCATGACACTGTCTGAGGCCGGATTGGCGCAGGACCCTCAGGAAGATGAGTGGCGGCGCCGTCGTGAGGTTGTGTCTGCGCCGCGAGCTGTCCCCCAACAGCTCTTTCCCGAAACCAGACGTTCACTCGCCAATGAGGAACACCTGTGCCCGCGTGTACCGCATCGTCTCCACTCGTCTCACCGGAAAAGCGGCATTGATCGTGCGGATTCGAACAACCATCGGTATTTCTCTTCTAGCTCTCGCGCTGGGTCCTGGCGGTGGCGCCGGTGCCGCCGCGTGGGTGCTGACATCACCCAGTGAGACCGTCAGTGACACGACCGAGACCACTGACACTCAGGTGGTGCACTCCCTGGAGCTCGCGCAGGACGTCACCCTCCTGAGCCTCAAGGTCACGGGACTGATGTCGCGCTCCGGGGGGGCGGGGCCCACATCAGCATCTGGACCGTCCCCCGGCACCAAGGAGACTGTCCACATCAAGTACAGCTTCGATGCGCAGGTCGGCTTCGACGGCTTCGAGGTGACGATCGAGCAGACGGGCGAGTCGGCGTACACGATCACCGTGCCCTCCTTCCGGTTCCTGTCCTACAGCGACCCGTCATTCGAGACCCTGTTCGTTGACGGTGAGGTGCTGTCCGGTATCTCCCCGGGAATCGACCAGGTGCAGATGGTCAACGACATCTTCAGCGGTGACGCCAAGGACCAGCACGTCGCTGACAACACCGATCTGCTCAAGCTTCAGTGCGAGACCTTTTGCAACAACATCGTGCACGCCATCGACCCCGGCATCCAAGCGCAGCGTCTGCACACCTGGAGGCGCCGTCGCGCCGGGAACGGACACGGCCGACTACGCCGTAGCGGCACTGGTGTCCACGCAGCGGACATGACGCCGAGCGCACGTCCAGATGCGAGCGGAACCCGCAGAACTCCGCGGGTGTCCGGTGGACGCGTGGAATGCGATCCCGGTCATGTCCGCGGCGTGGACATCGAGTCGGATGAGCACGTGAATGGCTCCGGCGTCGAGCCGGTCACCACGGAGCAGTAGCCCGGCGTCGAGGGCGTCGCCGGCCGGAACGCCATCGAGCTGTCCCGGGCGGCACGAGCACGTGGCTCGAGCCCCGTCACCTGCTCGCCTCACCGCATCGGGAAGGACCTCATGAGATGTCGAGCCTGATGCGGTGAGGCGAAGGTGCGCACGACGATCACCATTGAGGACGATCTTCTCGAACAGGCTGCTGAGCTCACCGGCATCCACGAGCGCTCTGCGCTCGTGCGCGAGGCCGTAGAGACCCTGGTTCGCGTGGAGAGCACGCGCCGCCTGGCGCGGCTCGGAGGATCCGACCCCGTTGCTCAGGCGGGACGACGTCGATGTGAGGAACCTGCATGGTCCTCGTCAACACGAGCGCCTGGATCGATCGCCTGCGCTCATCCGAGCCCGACGGCCGCCCGCCACGGTGCGAGCGGCCGTCCGCAGCAGCACTCAGTGGTGCGCGACCGTGCGCCCCGTCTCACGGGCGTTGGACTCGGCCGTCATCATCTTGAGGATCTCGGAGATCTTGAGACCGCGCGTGGGCACCGCCACCGGGTCCTCGAACAGCAGGTCGCCGAGCACGTTCTGGACGTACTCCATGTCCTTGTCCCCACGCCCCGACAGGTTGACGAGGATGTTCACGGGCTCGCCGTCGTAGCCCTTGGCCTCCAGCTCCTCAGCCATCTTGAGCGCCTGCGCCAGCGCGTGCGAGGACTCCAGCGCCGGGATGATGCCCTCGTAGCGGCTGAGCATGCGGAAGGCCTGCAGGGCCTCGTTGTCGTCGATCCCCAGGTACTCGGCCCGGCCCGTCTGCATGAGCCAGGCGTGCTCCGCGCCCACACCCGGGTAGTCCAGGCCCGCGGACACCGAGAAGGACTCGCCGACGTTGCCGTCGCTCGAGCGCAGCACGTAGGAGCGTGAGCCGTGCAGGATGCCGATCTCACCGCGGTTGAGCGGGGCCCCGTGACGGTGCGTGTCCAGGCCCTCGCCGGCCGGCTCCACCCCGATGAGCCGCACCTCGGCGTTGCCCGGCTCGTCCTTGAGGTACTCGGCGAAGGCGCCGATCGCGTTGGAGCCGCCACCGACCGCCGCCACCACGTAGTCCGGCAGACGGCCCGTGCGCTCGAGCATCTGCTGACGCGTCTCGCGGGAGATCACCGACTGGAACTCCTTGACGAGCGTCGGGAAGGGGTGCGGCCCGCAGGCTGAGCCCAGCAGGTAGTGCGTCGTCGCCAGGTTCTCCACCCAGTCGCCCAGCGCGATGTCGATCGCGTTGGACATGGAGCCGCCCTCGTCATTGGTCACCGGCACGACCTTGGCGCCCATGAGGCGCATACGGCGCACGTTCGGCTGCTGGCGGGCCACGTCTGTCGCCCCCATGTAGATCGTGCACTCCATGCCCATGAGAGCGGCCACCATGGCGGTGGCGGTCCCGTGCTGGCCGGCGCCGGTCTCCGCGATGAGCCGTGTCTTGCCCAGCCGCTTGGCGAGCAGGGCTTGCGCCAGCACCTGGTTGCCCTTGTGGGCGCCGCCGTGGGCCAGGTCCTCACGCTTGAGGAAGATGCGCGCCTTGCCTCGCCCGTGGCCCTCAAGGGGCAGGTTGGCGCACTCGGTGATGGGGGTCGGGCGTCCCAGGTACTCGCGCTGGAGACGGTCGAGCTCAGCGAGGAAGGTGGGGTCCGCGATGGCATCGACGTAGGCCCTCTCGAGCTCGTCGAGCACGGGCAGGAGCTCATCGGGCACGTACTGTCCACCGAACTCGCCGAAGAAGGCGGGGATGAGGGTGTCTCGGGTCTGGACCGCGGGGGTCTGGTCGCTGGTCATGGGTGGGTCCTTCTCGGTCATGGGTCGCGACGACGCAGGGTCCGCCGGACACGCGACCGGCCCGCAGCCTCAGGTGAGGAGCGAGCCGGGTGGTCGGTGCGCAGATGTGAGGGCTCGCCGGGTCAGGCGCGCCGCCACGATCCACGTGCTGTACACATGGCGGTGATGCTAGGGGCCGGTCGTCCGGCGGGGCAAGGCGTGCTCAACCGGTGGCCAGCGTCTGGGTGATCTCCTGACGCACCTGCGGTGCCGCGCCTCGCCGCGTCACCACCGTGTCGATGACGACGAGTCCCAGCACCACCGCGAAGCCCACGAGCCCCAGGCCCACGACCGCCCCGAGGTGCGCGTCCGGGGCGAGCAGGGCGCCGTCGTCGGACTGCCACGGCCACAACGCGCGCAGGCCGCCCACCATGAGGCCCGCCAGCGCCGCCAGGGTCATGGCCTCGTAACGGGTCAGCAGCAGCTGCAGGGCCTTGACGACGAGTGCCAGCCCAACGACGGCACCCAGCGCGAAGAGCCCGAGGTAGCCCAGGTCGAGGCTGTCCACGGCTCGCAGCGTCGGCTGGTACAGGCCCAGGGTGAGCAGCAGGAAGGAGCCGGACAGCCCCGGCAGGACGAGGGCGGACACGGCGATGGTCGCCGCGACGACGATGACGAGGGGGTGCGGCGTCAGGCTCGTGGGCTCCAGGGACACGAGCAGGAAGGTCAGCAGGGCCGCGACGACGCCGACGGCAAGCAGACGCAGCGGGTGCTGTCGGCGTGTGCGTGCCCCGAGAGGCACGGCCCCGATGGAGGAGGTGACCATGCGCACCGGCACGGCCACGGAGGCGAGCACCATCCCCAGGAAGAGGCCGCGCATGAGCGTGGGGTGGTGCTCGACGGCGTCGGCCATGGGGCCGGCGACGGTGAGGACTGCTGCCGCCATCCCGGCCATGACGGGCAGGAGCACACGCCACTGCACCTCGGCGAGGCGGGCACGGGCGCCGGCGGCGCGGTCAGGGCCGGTGAGGAGCACCTTGGCTGCGGAGATGAGGGACGAGGCGGAGCCGATGAGCTCGTGGTAGATGCCGACGACGAGCGCGACCGTGCCGCCGGAGACGCCGGGGACGGTCTCGACCGCGCCAATGAGGGCGCCGCGCACGACGTTGCCCAGGACGGTGGTGCGCCGGCGCGGGGCGTGCTCGCCAGGCGCGGCGGTGCCGACCGTCTGGCCCTGGGGCAGGGCAGGGGCGGGGGCGGTGGGCGTCATACGGGTCTCCTTGGGCTCGGGCGCTGTCAGCGACGACGCTAGGGGCTGATCCTGTGCGCGTCATGTGTGCCTGGCGTGAGACGTGTCGCGGCCCGGGGTGTCGCGCCGCAGTTGCCAGGTCCCGGGCCGGCGGCGGACAGTGGCCCCGTGACCAGCAGCCTCAACACTCCAGACCACGACCCGCGTGGCGCCGTCACCATCGACGCGCGCGGCGGTGCCCCTGCTGCCCAGGGCGGTGCTGCGGCCGCCGAGCCGCGGGGGCGGCTCACGGTGCGCGCCGCCCGGCCAGAGGATGCCGCCCGCGTCGCCCGCCTGCTGTGCCTGCGCGCGGGCACGAGCGTTGACCAGGCGAGGCAGCAGGCACCGACCATGATCGAGAACCTGCCGGCCCTCGTCATCGCCACCCTCACGCCTGAGGACGTCAGCGCCGACGACGAGGACGCCGACTCCCTGGCGGTCCCGGTCGCGCTCTCCGGTGCCTTCTTCCTGCCCGAGGGTATGTTCGAGGAGGACGGCTGGATGGTCACCGGTCTGCTCACCGACCCCGACGTCAGGCGCGGGGGCATCGGGCGGGCCGTGCTCGCCGAGCTCGTGCGGCAGGTCGGCGCGCTCCAGCCGGGTGCCGTGCTCCAGACCTTTGTGGACGCCACCCACCACGCCGCGGTCGCCATGCACATGTCCGTCGGTTTCCAGAGGGTCGAGGAGAGGCGGACCTTCGCGGGTATGGAGATGCCCGAGGGCGGCGTGGTGCTCGCCGTCGTCTGCCCCGGCTGAGTCCGGTGCCCGCGCCCACGCTGACTCAGGGCTGGGTGGGGGCCGACGTCGGCACCGGCGTCGGGTCCGCCAGCCTCAGGGCGTCACGCGGCACCGTGTACTCCACGCCCGGGTAGCGGCCGAACTGCTCCTCGTCCGTGCGCGGACCGTAGGCGTCCAGCATGGCCAGGGCCTGGCCCGGAGTCGGCCATTGCGCAGAGGCGGACGAGCCCGTGGCAGTTGCCGGCGGGAACCAGGCCGTTGACTCCTTGGGCCGCCGCATGATCCGGCCGGGGGCGCGTCGGTCTCGCAGCGCGTGCGCCCGCCACGTGTGCACGGGGTGGGAGGAGCCCCACACCACCAGGTGCAGCCACAGGCCCTTCTCACGGGCGGCGCGGTCCGCCATCGCGTGCAGGTTGACCTGCGCGCCCAGGTACTTGCCGCCGGACAGCAGCCCGATGGCGCCGGGCACGCCCTCGGGCGCGACCGAGTAGCCGTGGTTGTCCGCCGTGTACTCCTGGGCACGCGACAGGGCCTGGCTGAGGAGGGGGATGTTGGAGGCCAGCATCGTCGCGACGATCCGGAACCAGGAGACGTGCCCGGCTGCGAGGTGGCCCACCTCGTGGCCGATGACGAAGCGCAGCGCCTCGGGGTCGCGTGCCTTGCCGCCGATCTCGAACAGGTCTGAGTGGACGACGATGAAGCGCCTGAACCCGTGTCCTGAGGCGAAGGCGTTGATCGTGCCGTTGCCGAGCACGACGTAGGCGTCCGGGACGCGGCGCAGGCCGAAGTGCTGGGCCGCCTCGACCACCATCCGGTACCCCTCGGGGAACTGGGTGGGGCTCATCTGGACGGCCAGGGAGCGCTGCTGAGCGTAGAGCAGAGCGCGCACGACCCACACGATGACGGGAATGAGGGGGACGAAGAGGAGGAACTGCGCCCCGTAGGACGTGGCGTCCCCGACGAGGAACTCGCGGACCTCAGCGAGCCAGCCGGTGGGCTCCGGCACGGTGAGGAGCCAGCCGCACAGCACGGCCCACAGGCCCAGGCCCAGCCCGCTGAGGAGGACGCTCGCCCACAGCAGGGGCAGCTCGGCAGGGTGCCGCAGCGGCTTGATGCCCCCAAGCCCGTGCACGGTGGCTCCGTTGAGGAGGGTTGGCGGCGTGGCCTCGGGGGCCGGGACCCCCGCGGGTGGCACCGGCGCGGTGCTGGAGACGGGTGAGGGGCCTTCGGGGGCAGGGGAGCCGGGTCCGGGGACCTGAGGGGTGAGGTGATCGGTCATGATCTCACGCTATGGCTGTGCACCGGTCCACTGGATGGGCCGCGGAGACGATCTGCCACCGGTGCGGCGTCCTTCTGCAGCAGGAGCACTGTCGTCCTCCTGGGGGAGGAGCGCCAGCCGGGGCGGGGCCTGGGTGCCTCCGGGCACGGGCGGCGCCAGAGCGTGGGGCGAAACGCCTGCGATAGGGCGGGGCTAGGGTCGGGCGCGTGACCGACCCGCAGCCAGGACCCGCCGCCGTGCCCGCCATCGCCGTGACCGGGGCCCCGGCGCCGCCGGCCTCCCCTCTTGACCCCGGTGCCGAGGTCGCGCCCGGGACCGAGTGGGGCATGCAGGTCACGGTGCGCTACGACAAGGTCCACCCCTCGCGCCGCATCGACGTCGCCGAGGCCACCGCGCGCGCCGTCGTCGCCCTGCTCGCCTCAGCCGAGGCCGCCCCCGGCGGGCCCTGGCACGACGCCGTTAGCTACTGGCACGACGGGCGCATCCGCAAGCTGGTGCGCCGTGCCCGCGGCCGACGCTGGGACGAGGTCCAGCGCCTGCCAGGAGTCACCGTCACCCAGGACGGCCCCCTGGGCTGGGCCCCCGCCGCTGCCCGCGCCCTCGTCCCGGCCCCCGTGCGCCCGTTGCCCGCGGCACTGGCCAAGACGCAGGTCGAGGGCACGCACTTCCCCCACGGCGACGAGCTGCCGCCCCCGCCTGCTGCGGTCACCGCCGCGGTCCACCGGGCTGGGGGTGCGTGCCGGACGGAGGAGCTGCTGGCCCTGGGCAGTGCCTCGACCTCGCAGCGAGCGCTCGTCACCATCGAGGTGACCCCGCTGCACGAGATGACCTCCGGCAAGCTCTGCGCCCAGGTGGCCCACGCCGCCCAGCTGGCCTGGCAGAGCCCGCAGATGCCATCGAGCCTGCGCAGCGCCTGGGCCGCGGACGGCTACCGCGTGCGCGTCGTCCTGCCCGGGCCCGGCTCGTGGCGCTCGACGCCCCGTCCGGTCTCGGTCACGGACGCAGGGCTCACCGAGCTCGAGGGGCCGACGGAGACGACCCGCGCCTTCTGGTGACGTGTCGCCCATGGATCCCGTTCGTCCGCGATCCTGGCCGGCCGCCGGGGCCACGGACGAACGGGACGCAGGCCTTGCGCCCGGGTTGCGGGACTCAGAGGGCGACGGCGGAGGACACGCTCACGGCAGCCTCCGTCTGCACCGGCTCGGCCTCCTCCACCGGCTCAGGCGTACCCCTGAACACCCACAGGCGCATGAGCGTGTACAGGTACAGGCCCTCGCAGCAGGCCGAGACGACGCGTGCGAGCTCGGCGTTGACACCAGCCAGGTGCAGGAGGCTCGACAGCCCCACGATGAAGATGGCGTACTGGCTCACGAGCCCGACGACGTAGCGGCCGCCCTGAGAGGACAGCGAGCCGTGGGACTGGAAATTGAGCCACCGGTTGAGCACTAGCGAGTAGGCTCCGGCCACGAGGTAGCCGAGGGTCACGGCCAGCGGGTAGAACCAGTGCAGCCGCTCGTACATCACCCACAGCAGGCAGATGTCGATGACGAAGGCGGAGCCGTTGATGAGGGCGTAGCCGATGAAGGTCACGGGCACGAGGGCGCGCAGACGCCGGGGCAGGACCCGGTGGATGCGGGAGATGACCTTGAGGAAGGCGCGCGGGGCGCGACGCGAGGGGTCGTCGAGGACGTCGAGGCGGCCCCGAAGCCGGTCACGCACCGCGCCGGTCGCCGTCCGTGCCGCTACCGACATCACGTCCTCCTCCTGCGGCCTGCCACCTGCTGAGCGCCGCACGACGACGAGTCTTCCCTGCCCCGTCCGGTCCGGCAAGACCGCCAGGATGAGATCAGGGACGCACCCGGGTCCTCCCTGAGGAGGGGCTGCTCCTCACGCCGTCGCAAGGTGCCCCTCACGAGGGCTGCGAGAGCGCCTCGACCACGCCTCGGCGCAGAACCTGGCCGCCGGCGTCCGCCGGGTGGTGCAGGACCCGGAGCCCCACGGTGCGGGCCGACTCGATGTTCTGTGCGTTGTCGTCCACGAAGAGGGCCTCGTGGGCGCTCACGCCGACCAGGCGGACCACCGTCTCGAAGTAGCGCGGGTCCGGCTTGGCGACCCCGAGCGTGCAGGAGTAGGCGTCGATGTCGCACAGCCCGTCGTAGCCCAGCTGCGAGCGCATCCACCCCATGCGCTCGACCTGCTGGTTGGTGGCCAGCACCGTCACGTACCCGGCGGCCCTGAGGTCGCCCACCAGCTGGCGGGCGAGCGGGTCCGGGGTCGCCCGCCACCACACCTGCAGGAGGTCCTCGACGCTCGACGTCAGGTTCAGACGGTGCACGAGCCTGTCGAGCACGGCCGCAAGGGGTTCGCGGCCCTCCAGCGCGGGGTGCTCGGAGGCGAGGAACTGGTCTGCGAAGTCCTCGCCGCCCACCTCGGCCAGCGCCTGGTGCCAAGGGGTGCCGATGATCTGCAGGACGCCGTCGGCGTCGAGCAGGACGGCGCGCACGGGGCCGGTGCCCAGCGGGGGGACGGTGGGCTCGATCGGGGAGCCGGGCCCGCCGGCCGTGGTGGGGCGGCCTGAGGGGCGGGAGCTGAGGGGCTGAGGCGTCTCGGCACGGGGCATGGGCCGATACTGCCCGAGACGGTCCGACGGCGCAGCCGCCCGGGGCGGCCCACGCGCGGGGCGGTGGGACACTGGGCGCATGCATGAGCACGCCACCGACGCCACCGGGCGCGCGGCCGCGGTCCTCACGGACGCGGACGCCTACACCTCCTCACTCATCGAGCTCGTCACCGCCTCGCCGTCGAGCTACCACGCGGCAGCGGCCACCGCTGCCCGGCTGGCGGCTGCGGGCTTCGCCCAGGTGGACGAGACCTCCCCCTGGGGAGAGGACCTGCCCCGGCGCGGCTACGTGCTGCGCGACGGCGCCGTCGCCGCGTGGATGCTGCCCGACGCTGCCGGCCCCGGCACCGCCTTTCGCGTCGTCGGCTCCCACACGGACTCGCCGGCCCTCAAGCTCAAGCCCGCCGCTGCCGTCACCCGCGAGGGACACCAGCTCATCAACGCCGAGGTCTACGGCGGCCCGCTGCTCAACTCCTTCCTCGACCGCGACCTCGGCCTCGCCGGCCGTCTCGTCACACATGACGGCGCCGTCCACCTCGTGCGCACCGGCCCGGTGGCGCGCGTCGCCCAGCTGGCCCCGCACCTGGACCGCAGCGTCAACGAGGACCTGCACCTGGACCGCCAGGCCCACCTCATGCCCCTGTGGTCCCTGTCCAGCCAGGCGGCCGGTGCCGAGGACGCCGCCAGCCGCGGTGCGGCCGACGCCGTCGAGCAGTACCTGTGCGAGCTGGCGGGGATCGCGCCCACCGAGCTCGCCTCACACGACGTCCTCACCTACCCCACCGAGGCCCCGGGGCGCCTCGGCCGCCACAGCGAGATGCTCGCCTCCTCGCGCCTGGACAACCTCAGCTCCGTGCAGGCCAGCCTCGTGGCCCTTGAGTCCCTGGCGGCCGGTGTGGGCGTCGGCGCGGACGGCACGCAGAGCTGGGAGGCGGCCACGGCGCGCGACGCCGTCGTCCTCATCGCCAACGACCACGAGGAGGTCGGCTCCGAGACCCGCTCCGGCGCCGCGGGACCCTTCCTCGAGTCGGTGCTGCGCCGCCTCGCGCGCCGCATGGGCCTGGAGGGTGAGGACTGGGAGGCGCTCCTGGCCCGCTCCGTGTGCGTGTCCGCCGACGCCGGCCACGGTGTCCACCCCTGCTACCCGGACAAGCACGACCCTGCCGTGCGCCCGGTGCTGGGAGGCGGCCCCCTGCTCAAGGTCAACGCCAGCCAGCGCTACGCCTCCGACGCCGTGGGCGCGGCCGTCTGGGAGCGGGCCTGCCGCGCCGCCGGTGTTCCGCACCAGGTCTTCGTGTCCTCCAACGCCGTGCCCTGCGGCTCGACCATCGGGCCCATCACGTCCACCCGTCTGGGGATGACGACGGTGGACGTGGGCCAGCCGCTGCTGTCCATGCACTCCCAGCGAGAGCTGTGCGCCGTCGTGGACGGTCCCTGGCTCGCTCAGGCGCTCGCGGCCTTCTGGGCGGGGCTGTGAGCGCAGCGCTCTGGCGCGACGTCCCGCCCGTGCGCAGCGCCGGGGCGCGCCCCACCGACCCCTGCCCCTGCGGCAGCGGCCAGGGCTTCACCGACTGCTGCGAGCCGCTGCTCGACGGCGCGCCCGCGCCCACCGCGCAGGCGCTCATGCGCTCGCGCTACACGGCCTTCGTCGTCGGCGACGAGGACCACCTGTTTCGCACCTGGCACCCGCGCACCCGACCGCCCGGCCCCTACTGCCAGCCGGGCACGCGGTGGCTGGGCCTGACCGTCCACGAGTGCGTCGGGGGAGGTGGCGAGTCCGCCGACGGCGAGGAGGCCCTCGTCGAGCTCACCGCCCGCTACGAGGCACCTGACGGGCGCGGCGGGACCGTGGTCAACGCGCTGCACGAGCGCAGCACCTTCCTCAGGCGCGCCGGCCGCTGGCTCTACGTCGGCGGCGAGCACCAGGCACTGCGCTGAGCCGCCGTGCCGGCGCGCCCGCCGGCTCAGTGCCAGGTGCCGCGCCAGTACTGCTCGGGGAAGCCCGCCTCCTGCCAGCCGTCCACACCCAGCTCGTGGGCCCAGCGCAGCGGCGCGTACGGGTCGCGCAGCGCGTAACGGCCCACCGCCACGGCGTCAGCCTGCCCCGTCATGAGCACCTGCTCCGCCTGCGCCCCGTTCTCAATGCGTCCGACGGCGACCACCACCGGGGCGGTGCCGCCCGGCGTCGTCATCCCCGCCACGGCCGCCCTCACCTGCGCCGCGAAACGCACCTGGTAGCCCGGACCGCTGGGCAGGTGCGCCGGGACGTTGCCAGCCGTGGAGACGTGCAGGACATCCACCCCCGCCTCGACGAGCTCGGGCGCCAGAACGGCCGTGTCCTCGCCGGTCAGACCGCCCTCCACCCAGTCGGTCGCCGACAGACGGATACCCAGCACCCGGCCCTCGGGCCCCGCGCCGAGCGCCTCGCGCACGGCCCGCACTGTCTCCAGGGCGAAGTGGCGGCGTCCCGTGACCGAGCCGCCGAACTCGTCATCACGCGTGTTCGACAGGGGCGAGAGGAACTCGTGGATGAGGTAGCCGTGCGCCCCGTGCAGCTCGATGAGGTCGTAACCGGCGGCGACAGCCCGCCGGGCAGCCGCCGCGAAGGCCTCCACCACCTCGTAGGCCTGCGCGGTGCTCAGGGCCCGCGGCACGGCGTGCCCCGGGTAGGCGATGGCCGAGGGCCCCACCAGGTCCCAGCCCTCCAGGGTGCTGGTGCGTGCCCCGGCGCCGTCCTCGGCCGCCGTCGGCCGCCACGGCGGGGTGCCGGCCTTGCGGCCCCCGTGACCGAGCTGGATCCCGGCGAGCGCGCCACCGGCGTGGATGGCGTCGACGAGGCGCCGGTGACCCTCCACCTGGGTGTCCTGCCACAGCCCGAGGTCCTTGGGGGACAGGCGGCCGCCCGGCGCCACCGCCGTCGCCTCCACGACGACCGTTCCGAAGCCGCCCTGGGCGCGGGTCGCGTAGTGCAGCAGGTGCCAGTCGGTGACCACGCCGTCGTCGGCGCTGTACATGCACATGGGCGGCAGCCACAGGCGGTTGCGCGCCGTCACCCGGCGCATGGTCAGGGGCTGGAGCACAAGGGGCGTGCTCGCTGAGGTCCGTGTGGAGGTCCGTGCGGTTGTGCTCATGTGACCGACGCTACGTCAGGTGCCCCCGCGTGCGGCAAGGGCCGGGCGGCAGGGGATCCGGGCGGTGAGCGCACCGTGTGGGGCAGGCCTCAGTGACCCCGGGCGCCCCGGCCCCGATAGCCTGCGTGCGATGACCACCTCCGGCCCCTCGCTCCGCTCCCGTCCTGTCCGCTACGGCCTAGCCGGCCACGCCCCCGCCCCCGTCACCACCGAGGTTGACGGCGTCGCCCTCGTCTTCGAGGGAGGGGGCATGCGCGGCACCTACACAGCCGCGCTCGTGCAGGTCATGCTCGAGGCGGGCCTCGCCTTCCCCTGGGTAGGGGGCATCTCCGCCGGCTCGACCAACACCGTCAACATGGTCTCGCGGGACCTGTGGCGCACCCGCGAGGCCTTCGTCGGCCTGCCTGCTGACCCCGAGGCCGGTGGCTGGTCCTCCTTCGCCCGCGGGCAGGGCTACTTCAACTCCGAGCACATCTACCAGCACACCTCGCTGCCAGACGAGCGCATCCCCTTCGACTGGCCCGCCTTCGCCGCCTCGACCTCCACGGTGCGCATCGGCGCCTTCCGTTGCGACACCGGTGAGGAGGTCTACTGGGGGCTGGAGGACATGGCACAGCTGACGGACCTCACGGCGCGCTGCCAGGCCTCCTCCTCGATGCCGCTGCTCATGCCGGTTGTCCACATCGACGGCGTGCCCTACCTCGACGGCGCCCTGGGGCCGACCGGCGGCTTCGCGACGGACGCGGCGCTCGCCGACGGCTACGAGCGCATGCTCGTGGTCTCCACCCGGCCGGCGGGCTACCGCAAACCGCCGGAGAGGCGCGCCGCGGCCTACCGGCACCTGTTCCGCCGGATGCCGGCGGTGGCACAGGGCATCATCGAGCGCCCGGACAGCTACAACCGGACGGTGGAACGGCTCGAGGAGGAGCAGCGGGCGGGACGCGTCTACCTCTACCGGCCCGAGCGCATGCCCATCGAGAACGGCGAGCTGCGCTACGACCGCGTCTCGGGCGCCTACGAGGCGGGGCTGGTGCAGGCGCGCCGCGAGCTGCCGCGGATCCTGGAGTTCCTGGGCCTGTGAGCCGGCCGGCGCGGGCGAGCCGGGCCGCGGCCCGCCACGCGCGCCGTCAGCCGCGCGGCCCCTCGGGACGCCCCCCGTCGAAGCCGAAGACCGTCACCGCGGGCACCCGCGGCCCTCCGCGCAGCTGCGCGGCCAGCAGGTCCATGACCTGCCGCTCGTGCGGAGGGACCCGGCTGGGCAGGGCGTCGAGCGGGTACCAGGCGAGCCCCGCGCTGCGCGCCGCCTCCGCCCGGGTGGGCTCGCCCTGCCAGCGCCACAGGGCGAAGAACCAGTCGACGCGCTGCTCGATGGGGTCTGCGCCGAGGTCGTTCGTACGGTGCGTGACCGTCAGAGGATCCAGCGCCGCCGCCTCGACGCCGACCCCCAGCTCCTCGCGGGCCTCACGCACCGCCGCGTCGAGGACGGACTCGCCGGCCTCCACGTGGCCGGCGGCACCGCAGGCCCAGTAGCCGTCCATGTAGCCGGTGCCCAGGCGCAGCTGGAGCAGGACCTCAGGCAGGGCGTCAGGCCCGGCGCCGGGGGGCTCGCGCAGGAGCAGGACGTAGGCGGCGGGGACGAGGGCGAAGCGAGGCAGGGGCACAGCCACACGCTACCGGCGGCGCAGGCGCTCACAGGCCGGCCACAGCGCGCTCATGCCCGGCTGAGAGCGCGGCCGCACAGGCTCGTGGTGCGGCGCCCGCACGGCCCCGGACGCCGCAGCGCCGTCACCAACACGCTAGGAGCTGCCATGACCCGCTCGCACCGTCTGCCCGCCTCGGCAACCGCCACCCCCAGCACCTCACACGTGCCCGCCCGCGTGCCCGGTGGGCCGCTGCTGCGCCGGCGTGGAGTCCTGCTGGGTTCCGTCGCCCTGGCCACCACCGCCGCAGCCACCGCCACCGACCGTGGCGCCCTCACCGTCCACCGTCACCGTCAGCGGCGCGGCCGGGTGGGCCGCGGGCGGCATCCGCCAGAGCGCTCTTGTGGTAATCCTACAAGCATTGGCTCATGTCGCCGACGTCGTCGTGGGATGTCCCGAGGCGTGTGGAGGTCTACGGTTGTCGCATGTCGCTGAACGAGAACCGATCCTCCTCCCAGTCCCGCCTGCGTGCGGCGGGTGCGGCCGGGGCCGCTGTCAGCGCCGTCCCGACGGCGCGCGCCACCTCCGCCTCCCTCCTGGGCGTGCTCGCCCGCGAGAGCCTGCTCGTCATCGCCGGCACCGGCGCCATCGCCCTCGTCGGCCAGCTGCGGGTGCCGCTGCCCTTCACACCCGTCCCGGTCACGCTGGGCACGCTGGCCGTCCTCGGGGTCGGCGCCGTCCTCGGCTCGCGGCGCGGTGCGACCTCCGCCCTGCTGCTGGCCGCGGCCGCGGCCCTGGGACTTCCGGTGCTCCAGGGCTTCACGAGCGGTGTCACGGCGTCCTTCGGCTACGTCATCGGCTACGCGCTGGTGGCGGCCCTCGCCGGGCGGGCCGCGCGCGCCACCTCCTGGCCCCGCCGCCTGGGCCTCATGCTCCTGGCCTCCGCGCTCGTGTACGTGCCTGGCCTGATCTGGCTCGCCGTGGCCACCGGCGCCCCGCTGGGCGCGGTCATCGCGATGGGGCTGGCGCCCTTCGTCGTTGGCGACGTGCTCAAGTCGCTGCTGGCCTCGCTCCTGCCCGCCCGCCGCCAGGCTCTGTGACAACGTTCCCCCTCCCCTCCCTGTGCGGCGGCCTGCTGCGCGGTGCGGTGCCCTCGGGCGCTGCCCGGGCGGCAGGCCGCCGCGTCCCACCGTCACCGCCCCTCGGTGGCCTAGCCTGAGGCACATGCCCTCCAGCGCCCCGGTCCTGTCCGTCCTCGACCTCGTCCCCGTCAGCGCCGGACGCAGCCGGGCCCAGGCGCTGGCCGAGATGATCGAGCTCGCCCACACCGCCGAGGCCAGCGGCTACCACCGCTACTGGATCGCCGAGCACCACGGCTCGACCACCTACCTCGCTGCCGCCACCACCGTCCTCATGGGGCAGGTGCTGGCGTCCACCGAGCGCATCGGCGTCGCCTCGGGCGGCATCATGCTTCCCAACCACGCCCCGCTCGTGGTGGCTGAGCACGTGGGCACCCTGGCCGAGCTCTATCCCGGCCGCGTCGGCCTGGGTCTGGGGCGGGCCCCCGGCACCGACCCGCTCACCGCCTCCGCCCTGCGCCGCCGCGCGGCGGACCCCCGCTCCTTCGCCCAGGAGGTCCTAGAGACCCTGGCCTACCTCGGGCAGGTGCCCGACGGCCTCGCCGCCGCCGTCCCGGGCTCCCTCCTGCCCGGTGGTGGCTCGCCCGCGGCCCCCGTGTGCCGGGTGCGTGCCGTACCGGGGGAGGGCACCGACCCTCAGACCTGGGTGCTGGGCTCCTCCGTCAACGGCGCCCGCGTGGCCGGCGCCCTCGGGCTGCCCTTCGCCGTCGCCTCGCACTTTGCCCCCGCCCAGGCGGAGGCTGCCGTCGTCACCTACCGCTCCGTCTTCGACGCCTCCGCCCCCACCTCGCCCGAGGCCCGCCCCCGCGTGGCCGCGGTCGTCAACGTCCTGGTCGCCCCCACCGAGGCGCAGGCGCAGCACCTGTTCACGACGGCGATGGCCGCCGCAGCGCGGGTCGTCGGGGGCTGCCCCGCCCCGCTGGACCCTCCCAGCAAGGACCTCGAGGCCTGGCGCGACCTGGCCCCGGGCCGGCAGGACGCCGTCGAGCAGGTCATGGCACTGTCCTTCGTGGGCACGCCCCCCGACGTCGCCGCCCGGCTACGGGCGCTGGCCGAGCGCTGGGGCCTGGACGAGGTGCTCGTGCTCAGCCACGCGCACGACGCCCGCGCCCGGCGCCGCTCCTACGAGCTGCTGGCCGGCGCCTGGGGGACGTGATCACTCTCACGATGCATCATCATGCGTCAGGCGCTGCGGGAGCTGAGCGGCCTCGCTATCGTCCTGAACGTGCATTCGTGCTCTCAACCGAGGTGACGGCTCTGGTCGCCCCCTTGGCCGTGCCCGTGTATTCTCATACGGTCCACGGTGTATATAACCTCGACAACAGCCTTGCGCACCCCGCCGAGGCTGGCGCGTGACCCACCGGCCAGGCGCCATCCCACCCCATCGGAGGTCCCCATGACCACTACACAGATCTCTCGCCGCATGTTCGGCGGCCTCGGTGCCGCAGGCATCACGGCCCTTCTGCTCGCCTCCTGCGGTTCGAGCTCCTCCGGCTCCGGCTCCTCCGAGGGCTCCGGCCAGGCCGCCTCCACCGCCGGCAAGCTCACCCTCGCCTACAACTCCGACGGCCCGCACAAGGCCTGGGTCGAGGCCGTGTGCAACTCCGTGTCCAACACGCTGGGCGTCACCATGGAGCCGCTGCCCTTCGCCCAGTTCTCCGAGATGCGCGCCCAGATCACGGACCACACCCTCGTCGGCGCCTTCCGCACCGGCTGGCAGGCCGACTACCCCTCGATGGCCAACTTCCTCGGCGCCTGCTACCAGACCGGCGCCGGCGCCAACGACTCGCGCTACTCCAACAGCGAGTTCGATGAGGTCCTCGACGAGGCCGCCGCCGCCAAGACCGACGACGCCGCCCTCGCGCTCTACCTCAAGGCGCAGTCCATCCTCCTCAAGGACCTGCCCGCGGTCCCGCTGTGGTACCAGAACGGCTTCGGCGGACACTCCAACAACGTCTCCAACGTCGTCTTCAACTGGCGGTCCGTGCCCGAGTACCACGCGATCAAGACCACCGCCCCCAACGGCATCATCACCGCCAACGACACCGAGCCGCAGAACGCCCTCATCCCCTCCAACACCAACGAGGTCGGTGGCGGGCGCATCGTTGACCTCGTCTTCGCCAACCTCGTGCGCTTCGAGACCGACGGCACGGTCGTCAACGAGGTCGCCGAGTCCATCGAGACCGAGGACAACCAGACCTACACCGTCAAGATCAAGTCCGGCTGGACCTTCACCGACGGCACCCCCGTCACCGCCGACTCCTTCATCAAGGCGTGGAACTACGGCGCCCTGCTGTCCAACGCCCACCTGTCGAGCTACTTCTACGAGGTCATCGAGGGCTTCTCCTACGACAAGGACTCCGAGCTCACCGGCCTGACCAAGATCGACGACCTCACCTTCACGATCAAGCTCACCGCCCCCGCCTCCGACTTCAAGCTCCGCCTGGGCTACTCCGCCTTCGCGCCGCTGCCCGAGGCCGCCTTCGCGGACATGGAGGCCTTCGGCCAGGCCCCGATCGGAAACGGCCCCTACAAGGTGGACAGCTGGACGCACGACACCGAGATCGTCCTGTCCAAGAACGCCGACTACAAGGGCGGGCGCACCGTCGCCAACGAGGGCATCACCTTCACGATGTACACGGACTACGACTCCGCCTACAACGACCTTCTCGCGGACGCCCTCGACGTCATCGACGCCCTGCCGGACTCCGCCCTGTCCTCCTTCACCGAGGAGCTCGGCCAGCGTGCGATCAACCAGCCGGGCGCCGTCGTCCAGCTCTTCGCCATCGACTGCGAGTCCGAGCACTTCAAGATGGACGAGGAGGGCCGCCTGCGCCGCGCCGCCCTCTCGCGCGCCATCAACCGCAAGGAGATCTGCGACACGCTGTACTTCGGCACCCGCACCCCGGCCTCCGACTTCACCTCCCCGGTGATCGCCGGCTGGACGGACGATGTCGAGGGCAACGAGGTCCTCACCTTCGACGAGGCCGAGGCCAAGAGCCTGTGGGACCAGGCCAACGCCATCGCCGAGTTCTGACGCTCACGTGAGACCGTCTCTCAGGCCCTGACGGCCGGACGGTCCCACCCTTCACCGTGCACCGGGCCCGTACCCTGCGAGGTGCGGGCCCGGCGCACGTCGGGACCAGCCCGACCTGCCCGTCCCACTCCCGACCCACCCAAAGGAGACGCCGATGGTCCGCTACGCCGGACGCAGGCTGCTGCAGATGATCCCCGTCTTCTTCGGGGCCACCCTCCTGATCTACGCGATGGTCTTCGCTCTTCCCGGGGACCCCGTCGCCGCCCTCGGAGGCGAGCGTGCGCTGAGCCCCGCCGTGCAGGAGCAGATCCGTGCCAGCTACAACCTCGACAAGCCCTTCCTCGTGCAGTACCTGCTGTACCTCAAGGGCGTGTTCACCCTCGACCTGGGCACCACCCTGCGCGGCTCGCGCCCCATCGCTGAGGTCCTGGCCGGCGCCTACCCGGTGACCATCAAGCTCGCCCTCATGGCCCTGACCTTCGAGGCCGTCGCCGGCATCACGGTCGGCTTCATCGCCGGCGTGCGCAAGGGCCGCTGGTTCGACGCCACCGCCCTCGTGCTCTCCCTCGTCGTCATCGCGGTGCCGACCTTCGTCATCGGCTTCCTGCTGCAGTTCTTCATCGGCGTGCGCCTGGGGTGGCTGCCGGTCACCGCCGGCACGAGCCCGGGCCTCAAGGAGCTGCTCATGCCGGCCCTCGTGCTCGGCGCGGTCTCCTTCGCCTACGTGCTGCGCCTGACGCGCACCGAGGTCGCTGAGAACCTCTCCGCCGACTACGTGCGCACGGCCCGTGCCAAGGGGCTGTCCGGCACGCGCGTCATGGTGGTCCACGTCCTGCGCAACTCTCTCGTGCCCGTCATCACCTTCCTCGGCGCGGACCTCGGCGCCCTCATGGGCGGGGCCATCGTCACCGAGGGCATCTTCAATATCAGCGGCGTCGGCGGCACCCTCTACCGCGCCATCCTCCAGGGTGAGGGCCCCACCGTCGTGTCCTTCACGACCGTCCTCATCCTCGTGTTCATCATCTCCAACCTCGTCGTGGACCTGCTCTACGCCGCTCTCGACCCGAGGATCCGCTATGCCTGACAACCAGCACACCCTCGCCCGCCCCGGCCAGGAGCGCTTCGTCGCCGAGATCGACGAGCAGGGCCTGGGCGCCGTCGACGCCGTCTCCGACGAGTCCGCCCCCTCCTCCATGTGGGGGGAGGCCTGGAAGCAGCTGCGCCGCCGCCCGATCTTCTGGGTCTCCGCCGTCCTCATCGTCGGCGCCCTCCTGCTGGCCGCCGCCCCGGGGCTATTCACCCGCGTGGACCCGACCTTCTGCCAGCTGCGCGACTCCTACGGGCCCGCCGCGTCCGGCCACCCCTTCGGCTTCGACCGGCAGGGCTGTGACATCTTCTCGCGCACCATCCACGGTGCCCGTGCCTCGGTCACCGTCGGCGTGCTCACCACGCTTATCGTCGTGCTCATCGGCGCCGTCATCGGGTCCCTCGCCGGCTTCTTCGGCGGCTGGCTGGACGCGCTGCTCGCCCGCTTCACCGACATCTTCTTCGCGGTGCCCTTCGTGCTGGCCGCCATCGTCGTCATGCAGATGTTCAAGGGCCGTTCCTCCATCGCCACCGTCGTGCTGGTGCTCGCGGTCTTCGGCTGGCCCCAGATCGCCCGCATCACCCGCGGTGCCGTCATGAGCGTCAAGAACGAGGACTTCGTCACCGCCTCGCGCTCACTGGGATCGGGCCGGATCGCGATCCTCGTGCGCCATGTCCTGCCCAACGCCGCGGCCCCCATCATCGTCACCGCGACCGTCCAGCTCGGCGCCTTCATCGTCTCCGAGGCGACCCTGTCCTTCCTCGGCGTCGGCCTGCCGCCCTCGATGGTCTCCTGGGGGGCGGACATCGCCTCCGCGCAGGCCGCGCTGCGCGACCACATCTCCGTCCTCCTGTACCCGGCCGGGGCCCTGGCGCTGACCGTCCTGGGATTCATCATGATGGGTGACGCCGTGCGCGACGCCCTCGACCCGAAGGCCCGCAAGTGACTACCGCGAACACCCCCACCACCGCAGGAGCGGACACCTCCGCCCTCCTTGAGGTCCGCGACCTCGAGGTCGCCTTCCGCTCCTCCACCGGGCTCGTGCCCGCCGTGCGCAAGGCCAACCTCACGCTCTACCCGGGACAGTCCGTCGCCATCGTCGGTGAGTCCGGCTCCGGCAAGTCCACCCTGGCCTCCGCGGTCATCGGCCTGCTGCCCGGCACCGGGCGGGTCACCGGCGGCACCATCACCTTCAACGGCAAGGACATCACCCACGCCGGCGCCCGCGAGTACCAGGCCCTGCGCGGCAGCGAGATCGGCCTGGTCCCCCAGGACCCGATGAGCAACCTCAACCCCGTGTGGTCCATCGGGTTCCAGGTCAAGGAGGCCCTCAAGGCCAACGGCCTTGCCGGTGTCGCCGACGACCGCCTGGCCGCCCTGGCCGCTGCCGAGAAGGGCGACGAGGTCTCGGCCGGCGCGCGCATCGGCGTTGACGAGCAGGTCGCGCTCCTGCTGGAGGAGGCGGGGCTGCCCGACGCCGCACGTCGCGCCCGCCAGTACCCCCATGAGTTCTCCGGCGGCATGCGCCAGCGTGCCCTCATCGCCATCGGCCTGGCCGCCCGCCCCAAGCTGCTCATCGCCGACGAGCCCACCAGCGCCCTGGACGTCACCGTCCAGCGCCGGATCCTCGACCACCTCGGCGAGCAGATCCACCGCCTGGGCACCGCCATGCTGTTCATCACGCACGACCTGGGCCTGGCCGCCGAGCGCGCCGAGCACATCGTCGTCATGCACCGCGGCCGCGTGGTCGAGTCCGGTCCCTCCGTCGAGGTCCTTCAGGACCCCCGTCACCCCTACACCCAGCGCCTGGTCCAGGCGGCCCCGTCACTGGCCTCGCGCCGCATCCAGACAGCTCACGCCGCCGGTATCCAGGTGAGCGAGGACGAGCTCGGTGTGCACGAGATCCCCGACGACGTCGATGAGGTCCTGCGCACCGAGCACCTGACGAAGATCTTCAACATCCGCGGTGCCAAGGGGGAGGCCAAGACCCTCAAGGCCGTGGACGACGTCACCTTCGGGGTGCGCCGTGGCACCACGACGGCGCTCGTGGGGGAGTCCGGCTCCGGCAAGTCCACGGTTGCCAACATCATCCTCAACCTCCTGGACCCCACCTCGGGCAGGGTCCTCCACAACGGGGTTGACCTGTCCACGCTGGGTGACAAGGAGCTCTTCGCGCTGCGCCGCATCATGCAGCCGGTCTTCCAGAACCCCTACGGCTCTCTCGACCCCATGTACTCGATCTTCCGGGTCATCGAGGAGCCGCTGCGGGTGCACCGAGTCGGCACCCGGCAGGAGCGCGAGAAGCGGGTGGCTGAGCTGCTGGACCTCGTGTCCCTGCCGCGCTCGGTCATGCGCCGTTACCCCAACGAGCTCTCCGGCGGCCAGCGCCAGCGCGTCGCCATCGCCCGAGCCCTGGCCCTCAGGCCCGAGATCATCGTGCTGGACGAGGCGGTCTCGGCCCTCGACGTCCTCGTCCAGGCGCAGGTGCTGCGCCTGCTGACGGACCTGCAGGCCGAGCTGGGCCTGACCTACCTCTTCATCACCCACGACCTCGCCGTGGTCCGCCAGATCGCGGACGACGTCGTCGTCATGGAGCACGGGCGGGTCGTGGAGTCCGGGCCCTCCGACGAGCTCTTCGATCACCCGCAGCAGGAGTACACGCGAGAGCTCATCAACGCCGTCCCGGGAGCCTCCATCCCCTTGTTCGGCGCCTGAGCCCTCACGGGCCCTCTCCACGCCGTCGGGCCGCCCCGCGCAGGGGCGGCACGAAGGCGTGAGAGGGGGCACAAGGGAGGTGTCGTTTCCGTCATGGCGAGGCCCTGAGCCAGCCCCGTACCCTGGCGACGGTGTGCCCGTCGCCTGCGGACACCGGTCCCCAGGCGCGCCGACCGACCCTGGGCGCGCCTCCCGGATGGAGGAAGAGCCCCATATGACCGTGCGCCAGGACCTGCGCAACGTCGCCATCGTCGCCCACGTCGATCACGGCAAGACCACCCTCGTCGACGCGATGCTCTGGGAGGCAGGGGCCTTCGGCACCCGCGCCACCCAGGAGAACACGGCCGAGCGTGTCATGGACTCCGGAGAGCTCGAGCGCGAGAAGGGCATCACCATCCTCGCCAAGAACACGGCCGTGCACTACGCGGGGCCAGCCGCGGTAGCCGCCGGGCTGCCCGAGGGCCTGACCATCAACGTCATCGACACCCCCGGCCACGCCGACTTCGGCGGTGAGGTCGAGCGCGGCCTGTCGATGGTTGACGGAGTCGTCCTGCTCGTGGACGCCTCCGAGGGACCGCTGCCCCAGACGCGCTTCGTCCTGCGCAAGGCCCTGGCCGCGAGCCTGCCGGTTATCGTCGTCGTCAACAAGGTGGACCGCCCCGACTCGCGCATCAGCGAGGTGGTCGAGGAGACCACGGACCTGCTGCTCGCCCTCGCCTCCGACCTGGCAGACGAGCACCCCGACATCGATCTCGACGCCGTCCTCGACGTGCCCGTCGTCTACGCCTCCGCCAAGGCCCGCCGTGCCGACACCGTCCAGCCGGCCGACGGCGAGCTGCCCGCCAACACGGACCTCGAGCCCTTGTTCCGCACCATCATCGAGCGCATCCCCGGCCCGTCCTACGACGAGGGAGCCCCGCTCCAGGCGCACGTGACCAACCTCGACGCCTCCCCCTTCCTGGGGCGTCTGGCGCTGCTGCGCATCCACAACGGCACCCTGCGCAAGGGCCAGACCGTTGCCTGGGCGCGCCATGACGGCACCATGTCCAGCGCCCGCGTCTCTGAGCTGCTCGTCACCGAGGGCCTGG
Organism: Actinomyces sp. W5033; assembly: GCF_051303165.1. NCBI lineage: Bacteria > Bacillati > Actinomycetota > Actinomycetes > Actinomycetales > Actinomycetaceae > Actinomyces > Actinomyces sp. W5033. The sequence continues at coordinate 91,639 of NZ_JBPPGD010000007.1, forward strand.
ACCGCGTTCCCGCCCAGGAGGCGCACGCCGGTGACATCGTCGCCGTCGCCGGCATCGAGGACATCACCATCGGCGAGTCCCTCGTGGACCCCGAGGACCCGCGCCCGCTGCCTCTCATCACCGTGGACGACCCCGCCATCTCGATGACGATCGGCATCAACACCTCCCCGATGGCCGGGCGCACCAAGGGCGCCAAGGTCACGGCCCGCCAGGTCAAGGACCGCCTGGACCGTGAGCTCGTCGGCAACGTGTCCCTGCGGGTGCTGCCGACCGACCGCCCCGACGCCTGGGAGGTCCAGGGACGTGGGGAGCTGGCCCTGGCGATCCTCGTTGAGCAGATGCGCCGCGAGGGCTTTGAGCTCACCGTCGGCAAGCCGCAGGTCGTCACCAAGATGATCGACGGCAAGCGTCATGAGCCCGTCGAGCGCATGACGATCGACGTGCCGGAGGAGCACCTGGGCGCCGTCACCCAGCTCATGGCCGCGCGCAAGGGCCGCATGGAGACCATGACCAACCACGGCACGGGGTGGATCCGCATGGAGTTCCTCATCCCGGCGCGCGGGACCATCGGCCTGCGCACCCAGTTCCTCACCGAGACCCGTGGCACGGGCATCGCCTCCTCCATCGCGGAGGGCTACGAGCCCTGGGCGGGGCAGATCATCTCGCGCACCACCGGTTCGCTCGTCTCCGACCGTGCGGGAGCCGTCACCGCCTACGCGCTCGTGCGCCTGCAGGACCGTGGCACCTTCTTCGTCGAGCCGACGCAGGAGACCTACGAGGGGCAGGTCGTCGGAGAGAACCCCCGCAACGAGGACATGGACGTCAACGTCGTGCGTGAGAAGCAGCAGACGAACATGCGCTCGTCCACCGCGGACTCCTTCGAGGCCCTCACCCCGCCGCGCCGTCTCACCCTGGAGGAGAGCCTGGAGTTCGCCGCCGAGGACGAGTGCGTCGAGGTCACCCCTGAGGCGGTGCGCATCCGCAAGATCATCCTCGACACGCAGGAGCGCTTCAAGGACGCGGCCCGTCGTCGTCGTTCCGAGGCCTGACCGGCCCGCAGCGGACCTCCACCACGACCCTGCCCAGGAGCGCCCCATGGACAGCACCCCGACCCCCGACGACGCCACTACCGAGGCCCCGGACCCGGCCGAGGAGCCGGCCGAGGCCCCGGACCCGGCTGAGGAGCCGGCTGAGGCCCCGGACCCGGCCGAGGACCCGGCTGAGGCCCTCACCGCCGAGCTCACGCCCGTAAGCGAGGAGGGCGCCGTCGGTGCCGAGGACGGTCCTGCCCGGTCCTACGGCTGGTGGCCCCCCAGCTCGTGGCCCCGCGGCCGGTGGTCCCTGAGCAGGGTCCTGGGCCTGGGCGCCGCGGCCCTCCTCCTCATCGTGTGGGGCGGCACCGCGGTGGCCACCACCCAGCACGTCTTCACAGGCTCGAGCGTCTCGGGCGTCGCGGTCGGCGGCATGAGCGCCTCCCAGGCCGAGCACGTGCTCACCCAGGCCATCGGGGAGCAGCTCGCCCAGAGCGTCACCGTCGCCGTCCCCGGCGACGACTCCACCCCCGTCGCCACCGACACGCTCGTCCCCGACCAGTGCGGCGTCAGCCTCGACGCCGCGGCGAGCATCGACACGCTGACCTCCTTCACCCTCAACCCCGCCACCCTCATCGACCGTCTCACCGGCGCCCGGACCCAGGCCGTCACCACCGTGGACGCCCAGGCCCTCACGGCCGCCCTCAACGCCAGGCTCGACACCCTGTCCCAGGGCACGGTGGACGCCACCGTTACCCTCGACGGCACCACGCCCGTGCTCACCCCCTCCTCCGCCGGGACCGGCGTCGATGTCGCCGCCTCCGTCCACGCCCTGAGCCAGGGCTGGCCACTGGGGCAGGAGACCGTCACCCTTGTCGCCGGCCGGACCGAGCCAGCCATCACCGACGCCCAGGCCCAGGCCCTCATCGACGGCGTCCTGACGCCCCTGCTCGCCTCGGACGTCACCGTCAGCGCCGCCGGCACCGAGGTGGCCTCCCTCGCCCAGGCCGACGCCGTCCTCAGCCCCGCACAGCTCGCCGGCGCCACCAGCGTCGTCAACGAGTCCGGGACCCTGTCCGTCCACCTCGACCCGGCACTCCTGCGCGAGGACGTCCTGGCGCAGATGGGACCCGCGGTGGAGACCGCGGTCGTCGAGGCCACCTTCACCATCGAGGCGAGCGCCTCCGCCAGACCCGTCTTCGTCCCCGGCACCGCCGGGCGCGGCATCGACGGCGAGGCCCTGGCCTCCGCGGTGCTCGGCACGGCCACCGGCCCGCGCACGGTCACGCTCCCGGTGGCTGTCACCGAGCCTGAGCACACCGAGCCGCAGGCGCAGTGGGGCATCACCGAGGTCGTCGGCGAGTACGCCACACCCTTCTACTACGACCCCCGGCGCACCCAGAACCTCATGGCCGGGACAGCCGCCATCAACGGCACCGTGGTGATGCCAGGGCAGACCTTCTCCCTCACCGAGGCCCTGGGGCCCGTGGACGCCGAGCACGGCTTCGCCTCCGCCGGCGTCATCACCAACGGCGTGCACTCCGACGCCGTCGGAGGTGGCCTGTCCCAGGTGGCCACCACCGTCTTCAACGCCGGCTTCGAGGCCGGGATGGACGACGTCGAGCACCACCCCCACAGCGTGTGGTTCCCCCGCTACCCGGCCGGGCGCGAGGCCACCTTGTGGACGGGCTTCCTCGATGTCAGGTGGACCAACTCCACCCCCTACGCCGTCCTCGTCCAGGCCTGGGTGTCCGAGGACGACGTCCACGTGCGCCTGTGGTCCACCCACTACTACGACGTCACCATCGTCTCGGGCGAGCACACCGGCTACCGTCCGGTGCGCACCGAGACCTCGACCGCGCCCGGCTGCGAGCCCTACGGGGGCGGCGAGCCCGGCTTCGACATCACGGTCACCCGTACCCGCAAGGCACCTGACGGCACCGGCCCCGACGACGACGTGCTCACCACCTCCTACGCGGCCGACAACATCCTGCGCTGCGTGGACCCGAACGCGCCCGCCACCGTGGCCCCCACCGCCTCGCCGGGCGTCTAGCGCGTGGCGGGGCGGTGGGGGCCACGTGCCCGCCACCACGGCCGACTGCCTTGGGGTGCGTCCACGCAGCGGCACATACTTGCCACAGACCCACCGCCGCGGACCCCGCCTCCTGCGGCAGCCGGCCCGAGGAACGAGGAGAGCACATGACCTACGTGATCGCCCAGCCCTGCGTCGATGTCAAGGACAGGGCCTGCGTCGATGAGTGCCCCGTGGACTGCATCTACGAGGGTGCGCGCACCCTCTACATCAACGCTGACGAGTGTGTGGACTGCGGGGCCTGCGAGCCCGTGTGCCCCACCGAGGCGATCTTCTACGAGGACGACGTCCCCGAGGAGTGGATCGACTACACGCGCGCCAACATCGACTTCTTCGAGATCAAGGGGCTCGGTGCTCCCGGCGGCGCACAGCGTGTGGGCCCCCTCGACTACGACGACCCCATGATCGCCGCCCTGCCCCCGCAGAACGAGGAGTGGAAGGCCGCGAACGGCTGACGTCCTGCGGTCGGTGGCCGCCCCGCCCGCCAACCGTCCCGGCCGCCGACCGTGCCGGGCGCCGCCCCGCCCGCTGGGACACAATCAGGCCATGACCTCCACGACCCCCGCGCTGCCCAGGCCGCTGGCCCTGCCCGACTTCCCGTGGGACTCGCTCGTGCCCTACCGCCGGCGGGCCGCCGAGCACCCCGAGGGCACTGTTGACCTGTCCATCGGCACCCCCGTTGACCCCACCCCCGCCCTCGCCCGCGAGGCGCTGGCCGCCGCCTCCGACGCGCCCGGCTACCCGGCCGTCGTCGGCACCCCGGCGCTGCGCGAGGCGGCTGTGCGCTGGTTCGCCCGCCGTCGCGGCGTCACAGGCCTCACCGGCTCCCACGTCATCCCCACCACTGGCTCGAAGGAGGCCGTCGCCCTCCTGCCCAGCCACCTGGGTGTGCGTCCCGGAGACCTCGTCCTGCACCCCCGGGCCGCCTACCCCACCTACGACGTCGGTGCCCGTCTGGCCGGGGCCACACCCGTGCCGGTCGATGTCGAGGCCGACCCCACCACCTGGAGCCTGCCCGAGGGCAGCCCGGTCATGGTGTGGCTCAACAGCCCCGGCAACCCGGACGGCCACGTCCTGTCCGTGGAGCAGATGGCGCGCGTCGTCACCTGGGCGCGGGCGCGCGGCGCCGTCGTTGCCAGCGACGAGTGCTACGCCGAGCTCGCCTGGGCCGAGCCGTGGGCCAGCCAGGGCGTGCCCAGCCTGCTCGACGCCCGCGTCAGCGGCACCCTGCCCGACGGCGCGCCCGACCTCACCGGGCTCATCGCCCTGTACTCCCTGTCCAAGCAGTCCAACCTCGCCGGCTACCGCGCCGCCCTCATGGCCGGCGACCCGCGCCTGCTCGCCGCCGTCACCGAGGTGCGCAAGCACTCCGGCCTCATGGTCCCCGCCCCCGTCATGGCGGCCATGACCGCCGTCCTGGCCGACGACGCGCACGTGGACGCCCAGCGCGAGACCTACCGGCGCCGCCGGGAGCTGCTCCTGGAGGCCACCCACGCCGCGGGCCTCGTCAACGACGAGGACTCGGCCGCGGGCCTGTACCTGTGGCTGCGCGGCCCCGCGCACATGAGCGCCTTCGACCTCGTGGGCGCCTTCGCCGAGCTGGGCATCGTCGTCGCCCCAGGGGACTTCTACGGGCAGGCCGGCGCCGGACGCGTGCGCGTGAGCCTGACGGAGACCGATGAGCGCGTCGAGGCCGCCTGCCGGCGCCTGGCGGCCACCGACCTCCTGCGAGCCTGAGGCGACCGCTCCCACGACCCTGCCGCTACAGTGACAGACGGCTCAGTCCCCCGCTCACGTCAGGAGGAACCATGACCAACCTCAACGACGCCGACGGCCCCGGCGTCCTCACCATCGAGGACACCAGCCTCGTGCTGCCCCGCGTCCACGCCACGGACGGCTCCGACGGCCTGGGGATCTCCACCCTCTTGGGCGCCACCGGCATGGTCACCCTGGACCCGGGCTTCACCAACACCGCCTCCACCACCTCGGCCATCACCTACATCGACGGCGGCGCCGGCATCCTGCGCTACCGCGGCTACCCCATCGCCGAGCTCGCCCGCTCCTCCACCTTCACCGAGGTCTCCTACCTGCTCATCAACGGCGAGCTGCCGGACGCCGACACCTTCGAGCGCTTCGAGCGGCGCATCGCCCGCCACCGCCTGCTGCACGAGGACTTCCGCTCCTTCTTCACCTCCTTCCCGTCCTCCGGGCACCCCATGGCGATCCTCCAGGCCGGTGTCGCCGGGCTTGCCACCTACTACGAGGACACGCTCAACCCGCACGACCCCTACGAGCGCGAGCTCGCCACCGTGCTGCTGCTGAGCAAGGTGCCCACCATGGTGTCCTACATCGCCCGGCGCGCCATCGGCCTGCCCCTGATGTACCCCGACCCTCGGCGCGGCTACGTCGAGGACTTCCTCCACATGACCTTCGGCATGCCCTACCAGAGCTTCGACATCGACCCGAGCGTCGTGCGCGCCCTCGACATGCTCCTCATCCTCCACGCCGACCATGAGCAGAACTGCTCCACCTCCACCGTGCGCCTGGTCGGCTCCTCGGACGCCAACATGTACGCCTCCGTGGCGGCCGGCGTCGGCGCCCTGTCCGGACCGCTGCACGGCGGTGCCAATGAGGCCGTCCTGCGGATGCTCGACCGCATCCAGAACGACGGCATGAGCACCGCCGAGTTCGTCCGCAAGGTCAAGGACAAGGAGGACGGGGTGCGTCTCATGGGCTTCGGGCACCGCGTCTACAAGAGCTACGACCCCCGTGCGGCCCTCGTCAAGGCCGCCGCCCACGACGTGCTGGCCCGCCTGGGCTCGGACGACGGCGACCGCAAGCTCGAGATCGCCATGGAGCTCGAGCAGGTCGCCCTCAGCGACGAGTACTTCGTCTCACGCAACCTCTACCCCAATGTGGACTTCTACACCGGGCTCATCTACCAGGCGATGGGATTCCCGACGACGATGTTCACCCCGCTGTTCGCCCTCGGCCGTCTGCCGGGCTGGATCGCGCAGTACCGCGAGATGATCTCCGACCCGGCCAAGCGCATCGGCCGCCCCCGCCAGGTCTACACCGGCCAGGTCGAGCGGCACTACGTCGCCATGCACCGCCGCGAGCGCGACGCGCACGAGTACCCGGACTTCCGCAGCGGGCAGCACGAGATCGACCGCGTCAACCGCGTCTGACGCGCGCGGCTCAGTCGTCGCGCCCCGCACCGACCGCGGCCGCGCGCAGCACCTCACGGCCGACCAGCGCGATGGCCTCCAGCGGGATGCCCGCCGGGCACGTCGGCACGCACTCGCCGTACAGGGAGCAGGGGCCGAAGACCTCGTCGAGCACGTGGCTCATCGCGCGGGCCCGCTGGGCCCGCTGCCCGGAGGCGGCCGGGATGAGGGACAGGTGCGCGAGCTTGGCGCCGGCGAAGAGCATCGCGGACCCGTTCGGGCAGGCGGCCACGCAGGCCCCGCAGCCGATGCAGGAGGCGAAGTCGAGAGCCCTCTCGGCGCGCGCGTGGGGCTGGAGCACGCTGTCGGCGTCCGGGGCAGTGCCCGGGGCGACGTCCACCGTCCCCCCGGCCCGGATGAGCTCGTCGAGCGCGGAGCGGTCCACGACGAGGTCACGGATGACGGGGAAGGCCCCGGCGCGCAGCGGCTCGAGGCGGAAGTGCGTGACGCCCGGGAAGACGCGCAGGTGCTGGCGGCAGGCGGGCGTGTGGTCCGCGGGCCCGTGCGGGCGCCCGTTGACGAGGAAGCCGCACATGCCGCACACGCCCTCGCGGCAGTCGGACTCGAAGACGACGGGCTCGCGCCCCTCCTCGACGAGCGTGTCGTTGAGCCGGTCGAGCAGCTCGAGCAGGCTCATCTCCGCGGTGGCGTCCTCGACCGTGTACGACTCGAAGCGGCCTTCGGCGCGTGGGCCGTCCTGGCGCCAGACCGACAGCTCGACCCTCATCGGTAGCTCCTCACCTGCATCGGGACCATGGAGAACTCGAGCGGCTCCGAGCGGCGCACGTGCCGCCCGTCGCGGTCCGTTAGCCAGGCCGAGACCGTGCACCAGTGCTCGTCGTCCCGGCGGGCCTCGCCAGAGTCCTGGAACTCCTCACGGAAGTGGGCCCCAGCGGACTCGCGCCGGTCGAGGGCGTCGAGGACCATGATCTCGGCCAGCTCGAGGAAGTCGGCGACGCGCAGCGCCTTCTCCAGCTCCTGGTTGAGGCGCTGCGCGTGGCCCGTGACCTTGACCTCGCGCCAGAACTGCTCGCGCAGGGCCCGCACCTGCTCCAGGGTCTCGCGCAGCCCCTCGTGGCTGCGCGAGACCCCGCAGCCGGCGTAGAGGATCTCCCCGAGCCGACGGTGGAACCACACGGGCCGGCGCGTGCCGGGGCAGGCGAGGAGGGCATCGACGCGCGCTCGGGCCTGCGCGGCGGTGGCCAGCGCCTCCGGGGCGTCGGGCGCCAGCGGCGCCGTCCCCACGAGACCGGCGAGGAAGTCGGGCACGGAGAGCGGGAGCGTGAACCAGCCGTCCACCGAGGCGCTCAGCAGCGAGTTCGCGCCAAGGCGGTTGGCGCCGTGGTAGTTGTTCGAGGCCTCGCCGCCCACGAAGAGCCCTGGGATGGTGGACATCTGGTTGAAGTCCACCCACAGGCCTCCCATCGTGAAGTGGGCGCCTGGCGCGATGCGCATGGGGACCTCGTAGGGGTCCTCGCCGGTCGCGTCGAGGTACATGGCGAAGAGGTTGCCGTAGCGCGAGGCGATGACCTCGCGCCCGACGCGTGCGATCGCGTCGCGGAAGTCGAGGTAGACGGAGTTCCTCAGCGGCCCGACGCCGTGCCCGGACTCGATCCGCTCGCGGGCGTTGCGCGAGGCCACGTCGCGGGGCGTGAGGTTGCCGAAGGCCGGGTACCTGCGCTCAAGGTAGTAGTCGCGCTCGTCCTCGGGGATGTCGTTGGCCGGGCGCGGGTCACCCGGCTGCAGCGGCACCCAGATGCGGCCGTCGTTGCGCAGCGACTCGCTCATGAGGGTCGTCTTGGACTGCCAGCTGGAGGAGACGGGCAGGGCCGTGGGGTGGAACTGCACGAGGGAGGGGCTCGCGAAGGCCGCCCCGCGCCGGTGCGCGCGCCAGGTCGCCGAGGCGTTCGAGGCCATGGCGAGCGTCGAGTAGTGGTAGACGCTGCCGTAGCCGCCGGTGGCGAGGATGACGGCATGGGCCGTGTGGACACCGATCTCGCCGGTGAGCAGGTCGCGTACGACGATGCCCTGGGCGCGCCCGTCGGCGACCACGAGGTCGAGCATCTCCGTGCGCGTGTGCATGTGGACGCGGCCGGCGGCCACCTGCTCCTGCAGGGCCTGGGCACAGGCGATCTCGAGCTGTTGGCCCGTCTCCCCGCGGGTGTAGTACGTGCGTGAGACCTGCACGCCACCGAAGGAGCGGGTGGCGAGCCTCCCGCCGTACTCACGGGCGAAGGGGGCGCCGATGGCATCCATGTGGTCGATGACGCGCACGGACTCCTCGGCGAGGCGCACGACGTCGGCCTCGCGGGCCCGGTAGTCGCCGCCCTTGACGGTGTCCTTGACGAAGCGGTGGAGGGTGTCGCCGTCAGCTTGCCGGGCGCGGGCGGCGTTGATCCCTCCCTGGGCGGCGACGGAGTGGGCGCGGCGTGGGGAGTCGTGCAGGCTGAAGCACTCGACACGGTAGCCCAGGCGCCCGAGGGTGGCGGCGGCGCCGGAGCCGGCCAGGCCCGTGCCGACGACGATGACGGTCATCGTTCGCCGGTTGGCGGGGCTGACGAGCCGGTACTCGTCACGGCGCCGCTGCCAGGCCTGCTCGCTCGGGCAGTGGGGCAGGTGCGCGTCCAGGTCCTCGCCGACGTCGTAGAGGCCGTCGACGGGGGCTGGCACGCGGGGGCTGCGGCTGCCCGGCTGCCCGCGGTCCCCGGGGTGCGCGCTCATGAGATGACTCCTGTCAGGACGAGGACCGGCAGCGCGCCGTTGGCCACCGCGACCGCGAGGGCGGCCGCGACGGCGACGACGGCGAGGAGGGTGCGCAGGCGGTGCCCCGTGGCACCGAGGTCGTGGGCGACGCTCCACAACCCCTGGGCCAGGTGGAGACCGAGGGTGAGCATGATGAGCGTGTAGAAGACCGCCATGCCGGGGCGCGAGAGGGAGGCGAGGAGGTTCTCGTAGGCGTGGGCGGTGACCTGCCCGCTGGAGCGGGCGGCCTCCTGGAAGGAGGCAGGGCAGACGAGCCGACCGATGGTGAGGTCGAGCAGGTGGACGACGACGAACACGAGGACGAGGCCTCCGGTGACGGTCATGGAGCCCGCCCCGAGCGCTGCCGGCCTCAGGCCACGGCGACGGAATGCGCCCCGGGCGCGCCGGCCCCGCAGCCGCAACGTGAGGCCCGCGGTCACGTGCAGGAGCAGGCAGACGCCCAGGACCGCTCGCAGCGCCCACAGGACGCCGTCGTGGGGGACAAGCGGGTAACCGACGTCGCGCAGCCAGGCCGCGTAGGAGTTGTAGGCCTCGGCCCCCTGGAAGGCCTTGAGGTTGCCGACCATGTGGACGAGGACGAAGGCGCCCATGATGCTGCCCGTCACGGCCATGACCGGCTTGAGAACGGCGTTGGAGACCCACCGGGCACGCCGACGCCCCGGGCGGGGGACCGGAGCGTCGCCCAGCGGGTCGCGTCGTGCGGTGGCCGGCGTCATGAACGTTCCTCGGGCTCGACGGGGGTCCTCAACTATAGCGCAGATCACACTGCGCCGTGGGCTGGTTGAGGCTGTCCGCCCGTCTGGCCCAGGGCCCGTGGCCGGGCTCAGGCGGACGGAAGAGTGATCTCCTTGCCCCCGCGCGGCATGGCCTCAACGGCCCCGGACTGGGAGTTGCGGCGGAACAGGACGTTCGAGGCGCCCGCCAGAGCCCGCGCCTCGACCACGCGCGGCTGGCGGAACTGCCCGTGCGGCCCCGGGACGACGCCGCCCGAGGGCAGCAGGGCCACGCGCGTGTCCGCGGTGAGGTAGAGGCCCGCCTCGACCACACAGCTGTCCCCCAGCGGGATCCCCAGGCCGGAGCTGGCTCCCAGCAGGCAGCCCTCACCCAGGCTCACGCGGGCCATGCCGGGGGCGAGGGTGCCCATGGTCGAGGCGCCGACGCCGATGTCCGAGCCCGCCCCGATGACGACACCGTGGGCGACGCGCCCCTCGACGAGGGAGCGGCCCAGGGTCCCGGCGTTGTAGTTGACGAAGCCGGACTGCATGACCACCGTGCCCTCCGACAGGTACGCGCCCAGGCGCACGCTGCCGGCGTCACCCACGCGCACGCCCGAGGGCATGACGTAGTCGAGCATGCGCGGGAAGCGGTCCACCGAGCGGACCGTCACCGGGTGGCCGAGCTTGGCCAGCAGGCGCGTGCGCGTGGTCTCGAAGTCCTCAGCCGCGCAGGGCCCCTCGCTCGTCCACACGACGTTGGCCAGGCGCGAGACGATCCCGTCGAGGTTGACGGTGCCGGGCAGCACGAGGCGGTGTGACAGCAGGTGCAGGCGCAGGTAGGCGCCCGCCACCGTCTGGGGGGCGTCGTCCAGGTCCGACCACGTGCGCACGACCGTCGTGCGCACGCCACGGGCCTCGTCGCGCCGCTCCATGGCAGACAGGGTGGCGCGCAGGTCGGCGTGGCCGTCGGCGGGCTCGTCGCCCAGCACCGGCCTGGGGTACCACACGTCCAGGGTGTTGCCGTCGTCGGTCACGGTGGCCAGGCCCAGCCCCCAAGCGCTGCGAGTCGTCATGGCTCACACGATACGGGAGGTCATGAGGGCCGTGGGGGCAGCCAGCCGGGCGTGAGAGGATCGCGCCATGGCGAGCACGGCACGCACGACGATCCACCTCATGAGGCACGGCGAGGTCCACAACCCCGAGGGCGTCCTCTACGGGCGCATGCCCGGGTACCACCTGTCCGCGCTGGGCCGTCAGATGGCCTCCCAGGTCGCTGACGTCCTGTCCTCCTCCGGCCACGACCTCGCGGCCGTCATCACCTCCCCGCTCGAGCGCGCCGTCGAGACCGGCGCCCCCACGGCCGCGGCCTTCGGCCTCGAGGCCCAGACGGACGTGCGGCTCATCGAGGCGGACAACCACTTCGAGGGCGTGCCCGTCAACGCCAACCGGCTGGTCCTGGCCCACCCCGGCCACTGGCGCTACTACCTCAACCCCCTGCGCCCCTCCTGGGGTGAGCCCTACACCGAGCTCGTCGCCCGCGTCAGCGCCGTTGTGCGTGAGGCCCGGGCGCGCTACGAGGGCCACGAGGTGCTGCTCGTCTCCCACCAGCTGCCCGTGTGGGTCACCCGGCTGTGGCTCGAGGGACGCCCGCTCGCCCACGACCCGCGCCGTCGTGAGTGCTCGCTCGCCTCCCTGACCTCCCTCACCTTCGACGGCGCCACACTCACGGGCCTGGCCTACTGGGAGCCCGCGGGCGACCTCCTGCGCCGTGCGCAGGACATGGTCCCCGGCACCTCGGCCGCCAGCGAGGCGATGCCCGAGGGAGCCGGCAGGTGACCTCCCCCGACGCCCAGGAGCCCGAGGTCCTGCGGCCCGGTGAGCACCCCGGGGGGGCGCTCGTGCCCAGCGCGCCCGCCCCCCTCATCGGCCCCGGGCGGCCCCGGCCCCAGCGATCGTGGACCGGTCAGGACTTCGTGTGGTGGCACACCGCCGGTGTCCTCGGCTCGCTGCGCAGGGGCCAACGGCCCAACCCGGTCTCGCCGGTGGTGGACCCGGTGCGCCGGGCCTTCGCGGCCGACGAGGTCATGCTCGCCTCCTGCGACGCCGAGATGCTCGTCTACAGGCGAGGGGACGCGACCTACAACCCCTCGCGCGGGTTCTTCCTCGCCGGCGGCCCTGTGGGCCTGGCCCTGACGGCCGCCTTCCTCGGAGGGCAGGCCTACCTCAACAACCGGCGCCGCAAGGCCGCCGAGGCGGACGCCGTGGAGCGGTGGCGCCACCTGGCCGACGCGCGCCTGACGGTGTCAACGCACGGGATCTACATCGGCACGGGCGAGGGGATCATGCCGGTGGCCTTCCACGACGTGCAGGAGGTCATGCTCACCGGCACCGGCGAGGTCGTGATGGCGGCGGCCAACAGCAGCGGGTCAGCGCGCTGGAAGCTGCGCGCGCAGTGGGCCGAGCTCGTGCTCGTCCTGTGGTCCGCCCGGTACATGCCGCAGCACCCGCAGGTGGTGGCGGGCACGTGGCTGCCGCAGGACTGGTTCGTGCACGCGGCCGCGCACGGCTACGAGGTCTGAGGGACGCTGCCCGCCCGGGTCAGTCCTCGTCCCCCGCGCCCTGCCCGTCCTCCTTCTTGCGCCGCCTGATGTCGCGCTCCAGGCCGCGAAGGAACTCAGCGTCGTCGTCGGGCGCCACCGGCGTGGGCCGCTCGGGGCGACGCAGCCTGGTGCCCTCACGCGAGGACCACACGGTCGGCTCGACGTAGCCCCCGCGCTCCTCAGCCGCCTTGACCCGGCTCGTGATGATCCAGGCAATCGGCCCCACCACCGTGATGGCGGCGATGATGAGGATCCACAGGAACTTCGGCATCCTGGCCGGCATGGACCCGTCAGGCGTGCGCGCACAGTCCAGCAGAGAGTAGATCGTCAGGGCGATGACGAGGACGGTGAGGATCAGGCGCATGACCCACACCCTAGCCGACGGCGTGCCCCCGCCCTCAGGCGCGGCCCGAGGCTCTCGCTCACGGCGCACGAGCGTGGTGTGCGACGCTGGGACGGTGACCGTCTGCCCTCCCGCCCGTGAGGTCCTGCCGCTCGTGGGCGGCACCCGTCCCGGCGACGTCGCCCTCCTGCACCGGGCCCTGGCGCGCGCGGCGGCGCGGCCGGGGCACGGCCCCCTGCTCCTGCCCGTGGCCCAGGGTGAGGACCCTTCAGCTCTCGTGGACCTGGCGCGTGAGGCGGCCGCCCGCCGCCCCGGGCTCGCCGGGCGCGCCGACGTCCTGCTGCGCACCTCGGGCTCGACCACCGGAGCCGGCAGCCTGGTCGCCATGGGCGCCCGGGCGCTGCTCGCCTCGGCGCGCGCCACCCACAACCGCCTGGGGGGACCCGGGGCGTGGGTCCTGGCCCTGCCCGCCCACCACGTCGCCGGCCTGCAGGTGCTGCTGCGCAGCGTCGTCGCCGGCACCCGCCCGCAGGTGCTCGACACCTCGGCGGGCTTCGAGCCCGAGGCCCTGGCCGGCCTGCTGGAGCAGGTGCGCGCGCCGGATCGCGCCGGTGGGCGAGCTCGCCTGTACCTGTCCCTCGTGCCCACCCAGCTGCGCCGCTGCCTCGACAGCCCCCGTGGCGCCAGCGCCCTGGCGCGGTGCTCGGCCGTCCTGGTGGGAGGTGCCGCCACCGGCCAGGACCTGCTCGCCCGCGCCCGCGCGGCGGGCGTGCGCGTGGTCACCACCTACGGCATGAGCGAGACCGGAGGCGGCTGCGTCTACGACGGCGTCGCGCTCGAGGGCGTGGGTGTGGGCATCGAGGACCCGGGGCCGGACGGCGCAGGGCGCGTGGTCCTCACCGGCCCGGTGCTGGCCGAGGGCTACCTGCTCGGCCCGGCCGGCGCCACCACCTCCTTCCGGCCCTCCTCAGGCACGGCGCCGCGCGCGGTCGTCACGGCCGACCGCGGCCGCCTCGAGGGCGGTCGCCTCACCGTGCTCGGGCGCCTTGACGACGTCATCGTCACCGGCGGCGTCAAGGTGGAGCCGCGTGAGGTCGAGGAGGTGCTCACACAGGTGCCGGGCGTGGCCCAGGCCTGTGTCGTCGGCCTGCCTGACGAGCAGTGGGGCAGCGCCGTCATCGCCGTCGTCGTCGCCCGGCAGGGGCCGCAGGTGAGCGCTGAGGCGCTGCGCGCCGCCGCGCGCGCCCGGCTCGACGGCGCCCACGCGCCCAAGGAGGTCGTCGTCGTCGGCTCGTTGCCCGAGCGGGGGCCGGGCAAGACGGACCGGCGGGCGGTGGCCCAGGTCGCGGCGCAGGCCCTGGCCAGGAGGGCGGAGCCCGCCCCTTGCTAGGCTCCGCTCAGCCAAGATGAGGAGAGGAACCTCGTGACTGAGCCCACCAGTGCCGCCGCGTCGCAGCCGTCCGCCACGAGCTGGGCGGAGGTCGTGCGCCTGCGTACCCTGCCCGCCGCCGTCGCCCCGGTCATCCTCGGAGGCGGGGCGGCGGTGGCCCTGGGCACCTTCTCCCTGCCGCGCACCCTGCTCGCGGCGGGCGTCGCCCTCGCCCTGCAGGTCGGCTCCAACCTCGCCAACGACTACTCCGACGGCGTGCGCGGCACCGACGACGATCGCACCGGCCCGCCCCGGCTCACCGCCAGTGGCCAGGTGGCCCCGTCCGCCGTCAAGCACGCGGCCTTCGGCTGCTTCGGCCTCGCCGCGCTGCTGGGGCTGGCCGTCGTCCTGCTGACCCAGCAGTGGTGGCTCCTGCTGGCCGGCGTGGCCGCCGTGGCCGCCGCCTGGTTCTACACGGGCGGGCCGCGGCCCTACGGCTACGCGGGCCTGGGGGAGGTCTTCGTCTTCGTCTTCTTCGGCCTCATGGCCACCTGCGGCACCGTTTACATCCAGTACGCCGCCGACGGCGCCGGGCCCTCGGTACCCGGCTGGGTGTGGCTGGCGGCCTGCGGCATCGGGCTCATCGCCTGCTCGCTGCTCATGGTCAACAACCTGCGCGACATCGACACGGACCCGGCCCACGGCAAGAGGACCCTGGCGGTGCGCCTGGGGGCCGAGCGGGCCCGGACCGTCTTCGTCGTCATGGTGACTCTTCCCGTCATGCTGGGGGTCGGGTCCGTCGCCTGGGTGCAGATGGCGCACGGGCGTGGGACGGGGTGGGCCTCGCAGGTGCCGGTCCTGCTCGTGGCGCTGCTGGTCCTGTCCTGGGCGGCGCAGAAGGTCACCGGTCCCGTCGTCAACCGTGCCGTCGGCCGGGACCTCATCCCGGTGCTGCGCGACGCGGGGCTGTACGAGCTGCTCTACGGCGTCGTCATCGCGGCCGGGCTGGTGGCCGTCGCCTGAGGCCCCGGGCCGTCGGCGGTGGAGGTCCCGCCGTTGGAGGTGCCGGACCCGGCGGCGCTCAGACGGCAGGAACCCGGTCCTCGCGGCGGCGCCCCCGCCACATGACCAGGCCGGCGCAGGCCAGGACCACGACGGCGCTGATGAGCGAGTCGCCGAAGCCGCCGTCACCGCCGGTGAGCAGGGGGTTGTCGTCGGTGACGACGTAGTTGAGCAGCGCCCTGTCGGAGGGGGCGGCCGCGATGCTGGTGACGTTGAGGACGAGGTTCCACACGACGTGCCCCCAGGCGGCGCTCCACACGGAGCCGGACTGCTCCACGACGTAGGCGAAGTAGACCGCGATGGCTGTGGCCGTGAACATGAAGCAGGCGGCGCTCAGCGGCGTCCAGCCGCCGTTGGTCATGTGCGCCACCGCGAAGACGACGCCGGTGACGACGGCCGACCACCAGGGCGACAGCCACTTCTTCATCAGGGGGTACATGAGGCCGTGGAACACGACCTCCTCGACGATCGAGCCGAACATGCCCACGTAGATGATGAGGCCGACGACGGTGTCCACCGGCTCCCAGCTGGTGCCGGGAGCCTGCCAGCTCCCGGGGGTCACCAGGGTGATGAGGCCGATGCACGCCAGGGGGACGACGAAGGCGGCGACGGCCCACAACGGGGTGAGCACCGGCCCGCCGAGCCCGTAGGTGCGTGGGCTCCCCTTGAGCAGGAAGCGGATGATCGCCCACACGCTGGCGATGACGAGGACGTTGTACAGGATCGTGGCGAGCAGGAGACCGAGGTACTCGTTGGTCGCCAGCACCGGCGTCAGCGGCACCATGACGAGGACCTGTGCGACGAAGAAGGACATGATGCCTAGGACGATCGCCCAGACGGCACGACCGGTGGGGATCTTGGCGAGGGTCTCGGTCAGAGGGCTGGGAGCGGCCGGGGAGCTCGTGGGGAGCATGGGAGAAAACTACCAAACGGGCAGCGGCGCGCTCAGCGGGTGGCCTCGGCGAGGGGGACCTCGGCGTCGGGCTCGTGGGTGATGCGGTTGCGGATGTCGCGACGCACGATCTCAATGGACCACAGCCACACGATGTGGCCCCAGAGCTCAGAGAAGTGCTCGGACCAGGTCTGCGGCCCGTACTGGTTGACCCCCTCGAGGGCGACGTCGGCCCAGGGGAAGGGGTTCGGCGCCCAGCCCAGCAGCGGCATGACGATGACGTGCGCGAAGACGTAGACGAGGATGCCGAAGACGGCGCCCTGCCACATCTTGACCCGCGGGAAGTACTCAGCAGCGACGCAGTAGATGAGGGCGAAGACGATCGCGAAGCTGAAGTGGACGATGAAGGACATGATCGGCAGCTCGGTGTTGGAGAAGGACACCGTGGCGTGCGACTGGTCGTAGCTCATGCCGAACCACTCGAGCATGGCCTGAGGCGGGTTGGTGATCTGACGCTCGGGCGTGCGCGGCGGGAAGGGGACCTCCCAGCCGAACTTGACGATGGCGGAGAAGAAGCCACCGATGACGCCGACGATGACGGCCGCCTTGAGGCGACGTCGCGACGGGTCGGTGGAGCCGAGGAGTGTGGTGAGCCAGGTGGGCATGGGAACCTCCGGTAGGGGACCGGCTCGGGTGCCGGTGGAGCGGGCGGCCTGGGGTGCCGACCGTCCTGTGAACCCTTTCATGAAATGACAAGTGGTCCAAGCACCGTTGCCATGACGTAGGTCAAACGTGCGTCATACCGGGTGGGCCGACCGCCTCAGAAGTAGTAGGGGTACGGCGACCAGTCCGGCTCGCGGCGCTGGAGGAAGGCGTCGCGGCCCTCAACGGCCTCATCGGTCATGTAGGCCAGGCGCGTGGCCTCCCCGGCGAAGACCTGCTGGCCTGCCAGGCCGTCGTCGGCCAGGTTGAAGGCGAGCTTGAGCATGCGGATCGCCTGCGGGGACTTCGCGGTGACGGCGGCGGCGTACTCCAGGGCCCGCTCCTCCAGCTCGGCGTGCGGCACGGCCTCGTTGACCACGCCCCAGCGCTCGGCCTGTGCGGCGTCGTAGGTGCGCGCGAGGAAGAAGATCTCCCGGGCGCGTTTGTCGCCCGCCTGACGGGCCAGCAGGGCGGATCCGTAGCCGGCGTCGAAGGAGCCGACGTTGGCGTCCGTCTGCTTGAAACGCGCGTGCTCGATCGAGGCGAGCGACAGGTCGCACACGACGTTGAGGGAGTGCCCGCCGCCGGCCGCCCACCCGCTGACGGCGGCGATGACGACCTTGGGCATGGTGCGGATGAGCCGCTGGACCTCGAGGACGTGCAGGCGCCCTGCCCGGGCGGCGTCCACGCGCGCCTGGCGGGCCGAGACCTCAGCGTCGTGGGCAGCGGCTTGTGCTCGGTCCGCCGGGCTGCCGGCCTCGACCGTCTCGTAGTGGTAGCCGTCGCGCCCGCGGATGCGCTGGTCGCCGCCGGAGCAGAAGCCCCAGCCGCCGTCCTTGGGGGAGGGGCCGTTGCCGGTGAGGATGACAGCCCCGACGTCCCCGCTCATGCGCGCGTGGTCGAGCACCCGGTAGAGCTCGTCCACGGTGTGGGGACGGAAGGCGTTGCGCAGCTCGGGCCGGTCGAAGGCGACCCGCACGACCGGCAGGTCGCGCAGCCACGTGCCGTCGGCGTCGCGATGGCAGCCACGGTGGTAGGTGACGTCGCTCAGGCCGCCCGGAACGGTGGAGCGGTTGGCGAAGCCCTCGACCTCCCGCCAGCGGGTGGGGTCGAAGACCTGCGAGACGCGCTCGGGCAGCGGGTGGTGGGAGGCGGCGGGACGAGGGGCGCTCATGCGCCCAGGGTAGGGGCGCCTCGTGCCGGGCGCCGGTAGCCTGAGGCCATGACGCTCACGACGCCCATCTCCACCGCCCCGGACCCTGCCGCCCGCGCGGTCATCGCCGCGGAGGCCGGAGGCGGTCTCGTCGCCTCGGAGACCGGGCGCCTGCGCGAGGTCATCGTCCACCGCCCGGGCAGCGAGATCGCTCGCATCACCCCGATCAACGCCAACTCCCTGCTGTTCGACGACGCCCTCAACATCGCCCGCGCCCAGGCAGAGCACGACGCCTTCACCGCGATCCTGCGAGCCGAGGGCGTCATCGTCCACGACTTCCGTGACCTGCTCACCGAGGCCCTGGCGGTGCCCGAGGCGCGTGCGCTCGTCCTGTCCGAGACCGTCGGGCCGCAGGCGGTGGGCGTGTCCACCTCCGAGGTCCTTACCGACTACTTCCAGTCCCTGCCCGACGCCGACCTGGCCGAGGTCATGCTCGCGGGCATCACCCGCGCCGAGCTGCGCGAGCGGCTGACGCCGTCGGACGCCGCCACGCTGTTCTCCACGACCTTCCTGTCCACCCTGGAGGGGCAGTTCGTCGTCACCCCCCTGCCCAACCACCTGTTCACCCGCGACACCTCCTCCTGGCTGTACGGAGGGGTGAGCGTCAACACGATGGCGCTGGCGCCCCGGCGCCGCGAGGCCGTCAACTACGAGGCGGTCTACCGCTACCACCCGGCCTTCGCCGGACGCGTGCGCCTGTGGACCGAGGAGCACGCGGCGTCGTCGGCCACCGTCGAGGGCGGCGACTTCCAGGTGCTGGGCAACCGAACTCTCGTCATGGGGCTGACGCACCGCTCCTCGGCCGCGGGGGTCGAGCGGCTCGCCACCCGGCTCTTCGACGACGGCGTGGCCGACCGGGTCATCGGCATCCACATGCCCGACCGCGCCTTCTACACCGAGCTCGACGCCGTCATGCACCTGGACACCCTCATGACGATGGTCTCGCCGGACACGTACCTGCGCTTCTCCGGCTTCACCGACGTCACCACCGTCGAGATCGAGCCCGGCGCGGACCACGGCTCGACGAAGGGCCCGGCTCTGCGGGTCACCGTCCACGACGGCACCGACATGGACCGGGTGCTCGCCCGCGCGGCCGGCATCGACTCCTTCCGCGTCATCAGCCCCGACATGTCAGATGAGGCGGAGGCGCTGCGCGAGCTGTCGCGCGACTCGTGCAACGTCGTCGCCCTCGCCCCCGGGCGCGTCATCGGCTACGCCCACAACCAGGCCGCCAACGACGCCCTGCGGCGCGCTGGCGTCGAGGTCCTGGAGACGCCGGGCGTCGAGCTCGTGCGCGGGCGCGGCGGGGCGCACTGCATGACCTGCCCCGTCACCCGCGACGCGGCCTGAACCGCCCCGGCTCCCGCCCCGCGCCCCGTCCCCGCCCGCGCCCAACTCATCGGTTTGCGCGCGAGCGTACGGTGATACGCCGTACTTTCGAGCGCGAAGTGATGAGTTGGGCGGGGCCCGCCCAACGAGTCTCGCCGCTCGGTTGCCTGCGGGACCCTCGCCCGTTAGGGTGTCGTCCGGTAGCTAGGGATGAGACAGTGCCCCGAGCGCCGATTCGTAGGAGCCCCGCACCCGGTGCGGGGTTCCTTCGTGTGAGATCACGCGAGGAGATCCGTGCTGCTGGCATACATCGACGAGGTTGGTGAGCCGGGGGCGTTCGTCTCTCCCGAGCACAACAGGTTCAACACCAGTGCTGCCTTCGGTTACGCCGGCTTCGTCGTCCCGGAGGCAGCGGCGCGTGACTTCGGCGCTCGATTCACTCATGAGAAGCGAATCCTGTTCGCGCCTGATCTGGCGGACGCTGAGCATCCGGGTCGGTGGGAGATCAAAGGGGCGCAAGTGTTCCGGCCGACAACCCCCGAACGCTACCCGCAGCAGCTGAGGGTCTTCAACGCCCTCGTGAGGCACCTGCGCAACGAGAAGGGGAGTCTGTTCTACTACGTCGATGAGAAGCCACTGGGGACGCCCAAGCAGACCCGGCTGGATCCCGAGGCGCGTGAGACGCAGGCGATGGAGGAGTGCCTCAACCGTCTCGCCCGCCACGCCAACGGGCGTAACGAGAACATCCTCATCATGATTGACCAGATCAACGAGAAGACCCGATCAGACCGTCTTCCGAAAATGTACAGCCACATCCTCGGCCGGGCGAGCCGGCATCCTGAGATGCGTCGCATCGTCGAGCCCCCGATGCACATCGACTCCGTACTGAGCTCCAGTATCCAGTTCGCAGACTGGGTAGCGGCCTGTGTGAGCCGCGCGGTCGACTACCAGCTCGTGAGGACATCACGGCACCGGTGGGTCGTCGAGACGGATCTGTTGGGAGAGCTCAGAGGCTCGTTCACCTACGAGTCGAAGGTGCACCTCCACGAGCGGGCCGTGGACGACATCCTCCACTCCGAGCTTTTCGAGCGACGTCGTCGTCTGTTCCCGACGCCGAAGGGCCAATGCGTGGGGCTCTCGATCGACCCGGATGTTGCGCGCAAGATGCGCGGTATCGCCGAGAGCCCCAGGCACTGAGCTCAGGACAGGCGCTCGGCGCTGGGCCCCGGGCGGGTGACGAGGCCCGAGGCCCGAGGCCCCACCTCCGGGAAGGCGGCTCGGTAGCGCTCGAGCCACTGGGCGGCGAAGGCCTCGGCGTCTGCACGCGGCACGATGGAGTACACCGAGCCGCCCCAGCCGGCCCCGAAGGCCGAGGCGCCCAGCGCCCCCATCTCACGGGCCAGGGACACGAGCGCCTCCGTCTCGGGCACCTGGTTGAGCAGGTGCGATCCCGCCAGCGCGTGCGAGTGCTCGAGCACCTCGCCCACCGCCGTGTCGCCGGCCGCGATGGCGGCCGCGCCCGCCGGCACGAGCACCAGGGACTCCTGGAGGAGCTGCTCGACGCGGCGGCGCTCATAACCGGGCTCAGCCAGTGACAGCAGCGGCTCGAGCGCCGGGTCCGCGGCCGCCTCGGCACCCGTCGCCTCACCGATGAGGCAGGCCACCGCCTGCGCCAGGAGCTCGTCCGAGCGGCCGGTCGCCTCGTTCCAGCGGGCCAGCACCCCGCGCAGCGTGAGCGGCCCCCGGTTGTAGTCCTCCAGGGCGGCCCCCGTCTTCTCCGCCGCCACGCCGCTGACGCCGACGACGAAGGCCCAGTCCTGCGGGAAGGGGACGGTTGTCAGGACCTCCATCGGGGCGAAGCGGGCCAGGAGCAGCGTGTCCGGGGCGCCGCAGAGCATGCCCGTGTGGTCCTCGCTGCCGCCCTGCGTGCCCACGCCCTCAGCGCCCAGCAGCTCGCGCCACGGGCGGCCGGCCTCGACGCCGGCGAGGTAGCCGGCCGTCGCCAGACGGTCCGGCACGTTGCGCGCCCACAGGTCGCTGGCACTCCAGCCGTTGAGGTCCGCCAGGGCCAGGGCGCTGGCGCACACGAGGGCCGAGGACGAGCTCATCCCGGAGGCCGGCGGCAGGTCGGAGGTGATGGTCAGGCGCGCGGCCACCGGCGTGGACAGGGCCGCGAAGTTCTGCGCGAGGCGGTCGAGGACCGTCTGCAGGTAGCGTCCCCAGTGGCCGCTGGGCAGAGCGGGGTCGGTGCCGGCGACGAGGGTGACCGGTTCGCCGCCCGCCGTCGTCGTCGCCGTCAGGGACCCGGCGGGGCCGTCCACCACCTCGGCGGTGGCCGTGACACCCCGGTCCACGGCGCCCACGAGCACACGCCCGCCGGCGTAGTCCGTGTGCTTGCCCAGGACCTCGATGCGTCCCGGCACGCGCCAGGTGACGGGTGCGCTCACAGCGCGACCGCCGTCCCGGCCAGGCGGGCCTCGACGTCGGCGACGTCCTCACGGCGCGACAGGTCCAGGACCGGCGCCTGGGTGGTGACGACGGCGACCGGGCCGCTCAGGGCGCGCACGGCATCGACGATCTCGTACTCTCCGCGCGCCGAGGGGCCGATCGAGCGGCAGGCCTCGAAGATCTCGGCAGTGAAGCCGAAGCAGTTCATCGACACCAGGGCGTGCGCGCCGGCGGCCTCGACCACCTCGGGGGCGGGCTTCTCGATGATGCCGGTGAGCACGCCGTCGCGGGCCTCGACCAGGGCGAAGGCGGCCACGCGCTCAGCGGGGATGTTGGAGCCGGCCACGAGGGCTGCCCGGTCAAAGCCCAGCAGCGCGTTGCCGCCGCGCTCGGCGAGCTCGCGCATGCCCTCGACGGGGTAGTAGTTGTCCCCGTTGACCATGAGGAAGGGCTCGTCACCGATGACCTCGGCGGCGGACAGGACGGCGTCGGCCGTGCCCCGGGGCTCGACCTGGACGGCGAGCTCAACACGCAGGCGGCTCAGGCCGAGCGAGTTGATGTGGGCGGTGAAGTCCGCGTGCTCGGGGCCGACGACGAGGACGACGCGCTCGATGCCGGCGTCGGCCAGGGCGCTGAGGCAGTAGTCGATGAGGCGGTGCCCTCCGATGGGCATGAGGGCCTTGTAACCGCAGGCGGCGGCCGCGGCCTGGGCGGCCGTCATGTGCGAGGCGCCGCAGGCGGCGCGCATGCGCGTGCCCAGCCCCCGGGCCAGGACCAGGGCCGTGCGGGTGCGGCCGGGGGCCGCTGCGGTGTTCTCGGTCATGTCCTCAGTCCAGTGCGTAGTAGGTGGCGACGGCCTCGACGACGGCCTGCGCCTCGTCATGGGTGGGCATCTCGCTGAAGACGCGCAGCAGCGGCTCGGTGCCGGAGAAGCGGATGGTGGTCCAGCCGCCGTTGGTGAAGTACACCTTGCAGCCGTCGTCCCAGGTGACCTTGGCGGTCTCGTGGCCCAGGGCGGCGAAGTCCGGCAGGTCGTGGGCCTGGAAGACCCGTGCGGTGAGCTCGCTGCGGCGCTCGGTGGTGAATCCGTAGGCGGCCTCGACCATGACGAGCTCGCCGTAGCGCTCGACGAGGTCGGCGTAGAGCTCGGAGAGCTTCTTGCCGGAGGCGGCGACGGCCTCGACCAGCAGGCTGCCGGCGTAGACGCCGTCCTTGCCGGGGATGTGGCCGCGCACGGTGAGGCCGCCGGAGGACTCCCCGCCGATGACGGCGTCGGTGGCAGCCATCTTGGCGCTGATCCACTTGAAGCCCACGGGCACCTCGTAGCAGACCTGGCCGTGGGCCTCGGCGACGCGGTCCAGCAGGTGCGTGGTGGACATGTTGCGCACGGCCGGCCCGGACCAGCCCTTGCGGGTGAGCAGGTAGTCGTAGAGCAGGACGAGGACCTGGTTGGGGGTGAGGTAGTGGCCCGTGTCGTCGATGATGCCCAGGCGGTCGGCGTCGCCGTCGGTGGCGATGCCCAGGTCCGCGCCGGAGTCGAGGACGGCGTGGCGCAGGGCGGTGACGGTGCCCTCGGTGGGGGAGGGCATACGGCCGCCGAAGAGGGGGTCGTGACGGTCGTGGATGACGTCGACCTGGCAGCGGGCGGTCAGGAGGATGGTCTGCAGGCTCGTCTCGGACACGCCGAACATGGGGTCCAGGACGATGTGCATGTGCGCGTGGCGGATCGTCTCGATGTCGAGCTTGTCGATGATGGCATCGAGGTACCAGTTGAGGGACTTCTGGATGGTGACGAGCCCGCTCGTGCGCGCCACATGGGGCTCGACGGAGCGGACGTCGGCCTCGGTGAGGGTGCTGATGTGGGAGGTGAGCTCGTCGGTGACCTCGACGTCGGCGTCGCGCCCGCCGGGCAGGAAGATCTTGATGCCGTTGTAGACAGCGGGGTTGTGGGAGGCGGTGACGGCGATCCCGTAGGCGGCGTCGAGGTTGCGCACGGTCCACATGGTGGTGGGCGTGGGGCAGGGGCGGTCGATGATGGTCACGGGCACGCCGTTGGCGACGAGGACCTCGACCGCCCACCAGGCGGCGGTGTCTGACAGGAAGCGCCTGTCGTAGCCGATGACCACCCGCCCGGGCTGGCCGTCGGGGCGTGAGGCGGCCTCCTCGTTGACGCGGTCGGCGAGGCCCTGCACGAGCAGGCGCACGTTGGCCTTGGTGAACTCGTCGCCGATGACGGCTCGCCAGCCGCCGGTGCCGAACTTGATCATGGGAGTGTCTTTCTCGCAGGCTCGTGCGGTTCTCGTCGTTGAGCGCCGTCGTGGTCGGGCGTCCCCGCCCCGAATACTTCGGACTTCGAACAAACTACCGGACGTACCCGCGACACGCCAGTGCCCGCAGCCCGTCCATCGACGTCGGGTCCTCGAGCACCGTCTCCAGCGCCACCCGTGCCGCTCCCCACGACGGCGCCCACTGGCCCAGGGCCGAGACCTCAAGCCTCACGAGCGAGCGCACGTCCAGGCGCCGCGCCTCCAGGGCCGCCGCCGTCGGGGCCAGCAGCACGTCCGCGAAGACCGGCAGCCAGCCCGACAGCACGATGACCTCCGGGTTGAGCACGTCCACGAGCACCGACAGGCCCCGCTCCAGGCTCGTCTGCGCCTGCTCCAGCCGCCGCTCAAGCACCGGGTCCCCCTGCTCGAAGCGCTCGCGCAGCAGCGCCGTGCGCTCACCCACGGGCTGGGAGGCGTCACGCACCGGGTCGTCCTCGGGGTACACCGCCACCACGGACTCGAAGCCGATGAGCGTCTCCCAGCAGCCGCGCCGCCCGCACCGGCACCACTGCCCGTCCGGCTCCACCGGCATGTGCCCCACCTCGCCCGTGTAGCCCAGCCACCCGTGCAGCACGTGACCGTCAGCGACGATGCCCGCGCCGATGCCCTGCCCACTCGACAGGTACAGGAGGTTGCGCACCTGCGGGAAGGCGTCGTGGACAGCCAGCGCCGCCAGCCGGGCGTCGTGCTCGATGAGGACCGGCGGCACCGGGATCTGCGCGCAGCCGGCCTCCGTCAGCGACAGGCTGACCGCCCGGCTCACCCCGGCGGCCAGGTCGACGTCGTGCCAGCCGAAGGTCGCGGAGTAGTGGACACGTCCCGTGCCGTAGTCCAGCAGGCCCGGCTGTGCCAGGACGACGGCGGGCACCACGGTCCCGGCGGAGGCCAGCCGCACGAGCTCCTCGGCCAGCACGACCCCGATCCGTGCGATCACCGCCTCCGGGTCGCGGCTGGGGTCCTGGACAGGCTTGGAGCGCTGGGCCAGCACCTGGCCGGTGAGGTCGGTCGTCGTCAGCAGCAGGCAGTCGGGGCTGATCTCCAGGCCGACGCCGGCGACCGCGCCGGCGGCCACGTGCAGCGAGGTGCTGGGCCGTCCCACGGCACCGGAGGCCGCCGTCCTGCCCTCGGTGACCAGCCCGAGTCCCGTGAGGTCACCCACCAGCGTGGAGACCGTCGCCTTGGACAGACCGGTGTGCTGGGACAGCGCCGTGCGCGAGAGCGGCTTGTGCCTCAGGCTGCGCAGGATGAGGGACAGGTTGGACACGCGCACGTCCGTGTGGGCCCTGGGGCCGGCCGGACGCGTGGCGGCCAGGAGGGAGGCACTGGACAGGTCCGTGCTGGGCGGGACCACTCCTGCCACGTCCTGCCTCCCTTCGCCCGACGCGGACACCATAGTGCCTGCGGGCCGCCCGCGGGCCGAGTGGCGGGCGTGGGCGATACTGGGCGGCGGCACACCGACGAGAGGACCACCCATGACCTACACCCTGCCCGCCCCCGACGCCACCCTCCTGGCCGGCCTCAAGGGACGCAGCTTCCTGCGCGAGCTGGACTTCACCCCAGCCGAGTGGATGACCCTCATTGAGCTCGCGGCCGAGCTCAAGGCAGCGAAGAAGGAGGGGCGCGAGACCCGCAGCCTGCGGGGGCGCAACATCGCCCTGCTGTTCGAGAAGACCTCGACCCGCACCCGCTGCTCCTTCGAGGTGGGCGCCCACGACCAGGGCGCCCACGTCACCTACCTCGACCCCTCGGGCTCCCAGATGGGCCACAAGGAGTCCGTCGCCGACACCGCCCGAGTCCTGGGCCGCATGTTCGACGCCATCGAGTACCGCGGTGACGAGCAGGCCAAGGTCGTCCAGCTCGCCACGCTCTCCGGTGTGCCCGTGTGGAACGGCCTCACCGACGACTGGCACCCCACACAGATGCTGTGCGACTGCCTGACGATGATCGAGCACGCGGGCAAGGCCCCGCAGGAGATCTCCTACGCCTACGTCGGTGACGCCCGCTTCAACATGGGCCGCTCCCTGCTCGTGGCCGGCGCGATGATCGGTGCGGACGTGCGTATCGTCGCCCCCAAGGCGCTGTGGCCTGACGAGGACTGCGTGGCCCAGGCCCGCCGCGTGGCCGCCTCGACGGGTGCGCGTGTCACCCTCACCGAGTCCGTCGAGGAGGGCGTGACCGGCGTTGACTTCGTCCACACGGACATCTGGGTCTCCATGGGCGAGCCCAAGGAGGTGTGGGACGAGCGCATCGCCATGCTGCGCCCCTACCAGGTCAACGCCGACCTCATGGCCGTCGCCGGTGAGCAGGCCAAGCTCATGCACTGCCTGCCCGCCTACCACAACCGCGAGACCGCCATCGGCGAGGAGATCTACCAGGCCACCGGCATGGACGGCCTTGAGGTCACCGAGGAGGTCTTCGAGTCCGAGGCCTCCATCGTCTTCGACCAGGCCGAGAACCGGATGCACACCATCAAGGCCGTCATGGTGGCGACACTGGGCGACTGAGCCCCCAGGCGGCGGGCGCCCAGCCCGCCGCCTGGGGGCCGGGCGCCCGCCGGCTTGCCCTCCGCGCCCGTGGACCACCCCTGTGCCGGTGCGTGGGGGCCATCTCCTGGGCCCTCACGCCTGCCACCGGGCACGGCGCCGTCGCGTCACTGACACGATCGACGCGGCCACGTGCCGGGACGCCAGCGCCCGCGGCCGTATCCTGCGACCATGACCCCCTCAGTCGCAGGCGAGATCGACCTCGCCGCCCTGCGCGAGCAGGACCGCACCGGCCTGCTCGACGGCATCGACCGGGCCGTCGTGTGGGACCTACCCCTGCGCACACGCTTTCGCGGCCTGACCCGGCGCGACGGCGTCCTCCTGCACGGGCGCGCCGGCTGGGGCGAGGTCGCCCCCTTCTGGGACTACGGCGCTGACGCCTGCGCACCCTGGCTCGCCAGCGCCCTCGAGCAGGCGGTGACCGGCTACGCCGACCTGCCGTCCCACCGCACGAGCGTGGACGTCAACGTCACCGTCCCCGAGGTCAGCGAGGACCGCGCCCACGCCCTCGTCACCATCTCCGGCGCCACCACCGCCAAGGTCAAGGTTGCCGGCTCAGAGGCCACACTCACCGCCGACCTCCTGCGCCTGGGCGCCGTGCGCGATGCCCTCGGCCCCGACGGTCGGGTGCGCATTGACGTCAACGGCGCCTGGGACCTCGCCACCGCCCGGCGGGTCCTGCCCCTGATGGACGAGGCGGCCGGCGGGCTCGAGTACGCCGAGCAGCCCTGCGCCCGCGTCGAGGACCTCGCGGCCCTGCGCGAGGCCGTGAACGTGCCCCTGGCCGCCGACGAGTCCGTGCGCCTGTCACACGACCCCCTCGCCGTGCGCCGCCTGGGCGCCGCCGACGTCGTCGTCCTCAAGGCCGCCCCGCTGGGCGGCGTGCGCCGGGCCCTGGCACTCGCTGAGCGCCTGGCCCTGCCCGCCGTCGTGTCCTCCGCGCTGGACACGAGCGTGGGCATCGGTGCCGGCAGCGCGCTCGCGGCCGCTCTCGCCGACCTCATCCACGCCTGTGGCCTGGGCACGGTCAGCCTGCTAGGTGCGGACGTCGCGGTGCCCAGCGCCGTGCCCCTGGGCGGACGGCTGCCGGTGAGGACCCCGCACGTGTCACAGACGATGCTCGCCGCCGCGCGTGCCGACGCCGGGCTCACCGCCCGTTGGCACACCCGCCTGGGCCACGTGCTCGGGGCGCTGCGGGCCCGCCGTGAGCGGGAGGCCGCCGGTGCCGAGGCCGTCGGGGGAGTGCCCCTGTGAGCACCGGGGGCGCCCGGGCCAGGGCGGTCCAGAGCACCGACGTGGTGGGGGGGACGGCCCGTGTCGGCTCGCCCGCGCAGAGCCCCTCCGTCCTCGCCGCCCGCGCGGTGACGGGAGCGCTCGTGCGCGCGGGCGTGCGCGACGTCGTGCTCTGCCCGGGCTCACGCTCGGCCCCCTTCGTGCCCGTCCTGGCCGCCGCCCAGGCCCAGGGGCTGCTGCGGCTGCGAGTCGTCCTGGACGAGCGCAGCGCCGGCTTCGTCGCCCTGGGGATGTGCCGCGCCGCGCTCCTCGAGGGCCGCCGTGAGCCGGCCGCCGTCGTCACCACCTCAGGCACGGCCGTGGCCAACCTGCACCCTGCGGTCCTCGAGGCCGACGCCGCCGGGGTCCCTCTGCTCGTCGTGAGCGCCGACCGCCCCCACGAGCTCGTCGGCACGGGAGCCTCCCAGACCACGGAGCAGACGCGCCTGCTCGAGCCGGGGGTGCGTCTCGTGGTGGACCTGCCCGCCGACGTCACGGCTGACCTGGGGGAGGGCCGGGGGACGACGGCGATCGAGGGCCAGGTGCGCCGCGCCGTCGAGGCCGCCCGTGGCGGCCTGAGCCACGACCCCGGTCCGGCCCAGATCAATGTCCGTCTGCGCCCTCCCCTCGTGCCCGTTGCCGGTGCGGTCCTGGGGCTCGAGACCGCGGACGGGGACCCGGTGCCTGCTGCCCGCGCCCCTCATGAGGGCACCGACCTGCCGACCGCCGCGCCCACCGGGCGGCCCCTCGCCCCGCAGGGGGCCGCCGAGCGCGGCCTCGTCGTCGCGGGGGACAGCCCGCACGGCGTCGGCGCCCTGGCCCGGGACCTCGCCGAGCACCTGGGCTGGCCCCTGCTCGCCGAGCCCACCTCGGGTGCCCGCGGCGGCCGCCTCGCCCTCACCCGCTACGCCGAGCTCCTGTCCACCCCGGCGGGCCAACGGCTCGCCGCCCTGGCCGAGCACGTCCTCGTCCTCGGCCACCCCTCCCTCACCCGCCCCGTCAGCGCCCTGCTGGCACGCACCGACGTCCCCGTCGAGGTGCTCGCCTCCACCCCGCGGTGGACCGACGTCGCCGGCGCCGCCACCCGGGTCACCCCGGTCCCGGCCGGGGGGGACGTCGGTGCGGCGCGCCTGGCCCACGCCCTGGCCCTGCGCCCCGCCCCCGCCGGGTGGGCCGGGCAGTGGCACGACGCCGTCGCCGCGCTCCCGGCCGCCGTCGAGCCGGGTGCCCTCACGAGCGCCTCGGGCGCCCTCGCCGTGTGGGAGGCCGGGCTGCGGCCCGGCGCCCCGCGCCTCGTCATCGGCTCCTCCATGGCCGTGCGCCACCTCGACCGCCTCGCCCGTCCCGCCGAGGGCCCGGCCCCGGCACCGGTGGCCAACCGCGGCCTGGCGGGCATCGACGGCACGCTGGCCACCGCTGTGGGGCTGCACCTGGCCACGGGGGACCCGGTGCGGGCCGTGGTCGGGGACCTCACCTTCCTCCACGACGCCATGAGCCTGAGCCGCGGGAGGCTGGAGAGCGAGCCCGACCTCCAGGTCGTCGTCCTCGACGACCGGGGAGGAGCGATCTTCTCCACCCTGGAGTACCCCGGTGCGCTGGAGCCGGAGGTCGTGGAGCGCTTCCTCACCACGCCGCAGGCCACCGACGTCGCCGCCCTCGCGGCCGCTCTCGGCGCCCAGGTGAGCCGGCCGGGAGGGCTGGGGGAGCTCGAGGAGCTGCTGGCGCGCCCGGTCAAGGGGCTCAGCGTCGTCCACCTGCGGCTGTGAGAGGGGCGCCCTCGCCCGCTCACAGGAAGGTTCCAGGTCGAGGTCGGCGAGAGTTCAGACGTCAGGAGTTGTCTTCAGTCGTTTGCCACGCAGGCTGTCAACAAGGGCCACGCGCCCGGGGAGGACGAGATGAGCACAAGGGACGAGTGGAGCGACGGACAGGAGCGGGTCTGGGCCGCGGGCTCCGGGGACCCGCAGACGGCGGGAGCCGGGAGCGCGCCGGGAGCTGGTAGCGCGTCAGGCGCCGGGGCGGCGGGAACCGGGACCGAGACAGGTGCCGGGACCTGGGCCGCCGCAGCAGCCGGGACGCCGATGAGCCCGTACACCGGTGCGGGCTCCCCCCACTCGTCCGGCGCCGCCACGAGCCGCTACGCCTCGGTTCCTCAGGCGCCGGCCGGTTACTCCTTCGACCGCGCACCGGCCGCCTCCTTAGCCCCGGACCCCTTCTCCGCCCGCCCAGGCTGGGCCGCCCCTCAGACCGCGACCGGCCCGGCCTCCGACGGGACCCAGCCGTCCGGCTCCGGGCAGCGCCGCGGACCCGGCTGGAGCGGCGTCATCGCCACCAGCCTCGTGACGGCGATGCTCGCCTGCGGCGGCACCGTCGCGGCACTGCACCACCTCGACGACGCCCAGGCGGGCACGACCGCCGTCAGCACCGCCTCCGCCCAGCCCACCGGCGGGACCACGCAGGTCGTCGCCCCGTCCGGCACCTCACCCGACTGGGAGACCGTCACCCAGGCGGTCGCCAACTCCGTCGTGTCGATCACGGTCGCGACACCCTCGGGAACCTCCGTCGGCTCTGGGGTCGTCTACGACGCCGCGGGGCACATCCTCACCAACCACCACGTGGTCGCCGGCGCCACCCGGATCCAGGCGACCCTCGCCGACGGGCGGATCTATGACGCCGAGCTCACGGGCTCCGACGCGGCCACCGACCTGGCGGTCATCCAGCTCGTCAACGCCCCCGGCGACCTCACGGTGGCCCGCTTCGGCGACTCGGACGCCGTCGTCACCGGACAGGACGTCATGGCGATCGGCAACCCCCTGGGGCTGTCCTCCACCGTGACGACGGGCATCGTCTCCGCCCTCAACCGTCCTGTCGTCACCTCACGGCAGCAGGACGAGGTCTCCTCGCAGGTGGTCACCAACGCCATCCAGATAGACGCGGCCGTCAACCCCGGCAACTCCGGCGGGCCGCTGTTCGACGAGTCCGGCTCCGTCATCGGCATCACGAGCTCGATCGCCTCGATGGGCTCCTCCGGCGACTCGGGCTCCATCGGCATCGGCTTCGCCATCCCCTCGATGCTGGCGACCAAGGTCGCGGACCAGCTCATCGAGACCGGGACGGCCACCCACGCCTTCCTGGGCGTGTCCATCACCAACGGTGAGGCCCGCACGGACACCGCGACCTACGCGGGAGCGCTCGTGGGCGCGGTCGAGTCCGGCTCGCCGGCGGACCGGGCCGGCGTCGAGGAGGGCGACGTCATCACGGCGGTCAACGGCAAGGCGACGAGCCAGTCGGCGGCACTGACCGGCTTCGTGCGCCAGTTCTCGGCGGGCCAGGAGGTCACGCTCACGGTGGTGCGCAGCGGTCAGACCCTGGAGCTGACCGCCACCCTCGCTGAGCGACGGGACTCCTGAGCCGGGGCACCGGGCTCAGCCGAGGCCGAGGGCGCACAGCACCGGGCGCATCTTGGCCCGGGTCTCGGCGAGCTCGTCGGCGGGGTCGGAGTCCGGCATGATGCCGCCCCCGCCGAAGACGCGCGCCGGCGCGCCGGGCCCGGCCCCCTGGCCACTGAGCTCGGCCGAGCGCAGCGCGATGCACCACTCGCCCTCGCCGTGCCAATCGACCCAGCCGACGGGCCCCGCGTAGCGGCCCCGGTCCATGCCCTCGAGCTCGTCGATGAGAGCCACCGCGGCGGGGGTGGGGGTGCCGCCCACGGCCGCCGTCGGGTGCAGCGCCCCCACAAGGGACAGGGCCCCCGTGTCCCCGGCCACGACGCCGCAGATGTCGCTGGCGAGGTGCAGCACGTTGGGCAGGGTGAGGACGAAGCGCTCGGGGGCCTCGACCACCGAGCACAGCGGCTCCAGCGCCTCGATGGCCGAGGCGCGCGCCAGGGCGTGCTCCCGGTTGTTCTTGCTGTCCGCCTTGAGCCAGGCCGCCAGGCGCGCAGCCTCCTCCTGACGCTGGTGCCCGGTGCCCGGCCGACGGCGGGCCGTGCCCGCCAGGACCCGGCTCTCCAGACGGCGCTGGCGCAGCCGCACCAGCAGCTCGGGGCTCGCCCCGACCATCCCGTCAACGCTGAAGGTCCAGCAGGAGGGGTAGTCGTGGGCGAGGCGGGCCAGGATGTCGCCGGTGGGCAGGTGCCGGGCCGGCGTGGCGAGCACGTCACGGGCGATGACCACCTTGTCCGCCTCGCCAGCGCGCATGCGCTCCTGCACGGCGCGCAGCCCCTCGAGGTACTCGGGCTCTGTGCGCGAGGCGGCCGTCACGGCGGCGCCAGTGGCGGGGGCGCCGGCTCCGTGCCCTGAGGGCACCCCACCGGTGCGCCCGGCCGGGGCGGGACCTGGCCGGGCTGGCCCGCTGCGCTCCTGCCGGGCCAGGACCTCGGCCACGACCTCGTCGGGTGAGGCGGG
The DNA here is from genome assembly GCF_051303165.1 of Actinomyces sp. W5033. NCBI lineage: Bacteria > Bacillati > Actinomycetota > Actinomycetes > Actinomycetales > Actinomycetaceae > Actinomyces > Actinomyces sp. W5033. The sequence continues at coordinate 123,971 of NZ_JBPPGD010000007.1, forward strand.
CTCCTGGCCGCTCAGCGCCGCCGTCGTCACCCAGGCGCCCTCGTCGTCGAGCCCGATGAGCACCTTCGGCACGAGCAGCACCGAGCGCTGCGCCGAGCGTGCCGAGAAGGTGATCGTGCCCAGGGCGACGGGACCGGTGCCCGGACGCACCAGGGGGTCGCGCCACCAGGAGGCGTAGACGACCTCGCGCCAGGCGGCGCGCAGCTCCTCCACACGCGCCGTGCCCCGTGCCTCGATCTCGAGCAGGCGCCCCCAGCCCACGAGGCCGAGCCCGTGGCGCACCCAGGACAGCGCGTCACCGCGCCCGGCGAGCAGACGCATGAGCCCGCCCGGTGCGTCGAGGCCGAGGGCGCGGACCTGGGCGGGGCCGAGCCGGTCGGTGCTAAGGACCAGGCGGGCGGGACGTGCGCGCGCGGCGGCGGCCCCGACCACAAGGGGCACGGCGTCCGCCGGGGTGGGGGCCGCCACGGCTCAGGCGGCCGGCCGTGTGGCGCGGTGGACGGCCACGATGCCGCCGGAGAGGTTCTGGTAGGCGACCTCGCGCCAGCCGGCCTGCTGCATGAGCGCGGCCAGGGACTGCTGGTCCGGCCAGGCGAGGATGGACTCACCCAGGTAGGAGTAGGCCTCCGCGTTCGGCGTCAGCACGCGTCCCGCGGCCGGCAGGACGCTGTCCAGGTAGAAGCGGTACGCCTCGCGCAGGGGCCGGCGCACGGGGGTGGAGAACTCCGCGATGACGACGCGGCCGCCGGGGCGCGTCACCCGCCTCATCTCGGACAGGGCGGCGAGCGTGTCCTGGACGTTGCGCAGCCCGTAGGAGATGGTGACGACGTCGAAGGAGGCGTCCGCGAAGGGCAGCGCCATGGCGTCCCCGGCGACGAAGTGGATCTCGGGGTGGCGGGCCTGTCCCTCGGCGACCATCCCGCTGGAGAAGTCGCAGGCGATGACCTCCGCGCCGTCGTCGGCGTACCCGACGCTCGAGGCACCGGTTCCGGCGGCGAGGTCGAGCACGCGCGTGCCGGGCCTGGCCGCGACGGCCGCACGGGTCGCGCGGCGCCACATGCGCACCTGCCACAGGCTCATGACGTCGTTGGTGAGGTCGTAGCGGCGCGCGACGGTGTCGAACATGCTGGCGACCTCACGGGGGTCCTTGGCAAGGGTGGCTCGGCTCATGAGCCCATCATGCCGGACGTGGTGCCAGCGGCGTCCGGGCCTGCAGCGGGCACGGGGAGGTGTCGGGGTCGCGCACGCGCGTGCCGGACGCCGGGCGGGTGCACCGGCCTGCCCGAGCAGGGGCCCGGCGCCCGCTCCCGGGGCCGTCAGGCCCACCCCGCCAGGGCGCGCGGGACCCAGGTCCCGGTTCGGATCGTGAAATTCGTGAGGGCCGCAACACCTAAATCGGGACGGCTCGCCTGCGCCACGAGAGCCCCCGTCCGCCCCCAGAGCGCGGGAACACAGCGGAATGTCGCGGTCCGCTTGCCCCGGCACGAGCCCTGTTCCCGTCTCGGTACATTCGCCGCAGGCGCCCTCTGCCCGGGGCGCGTCGATGACCCCGCGACGAACACTGTTTCCCTGAGGAGGTGCACAGGCCCGTGAGCGCAAGCGTCCGCTGCCACCGCCCACGGGCCGGAGCCGCCAACCGCGGGGGCCTGACAAGGACGGTGCCGCAAGCATGAACCCCTACGTCTCCCTGCTCATCATGGCGGCGGTCGCCGTCGTCGTCGCCGTCGGCGGCCTCGCGCTGAGCGCCGTCGTCAGCCCCAACAGGCGCAACCGGGTCAAGACCGCCAACTACGAGTGCGGCATCGACCCCACGCCCGCCAACACCGAGCACGGGCGCTTCCCCGTCGGCTTCTACCTCGTGGGCATGACCTTCATCATCTTCGACGTCGAGGTCGTCTTCCTCTACCCCTGGGCGACCGCCTTCGCCGGGCTGCGCGTCTTCGGCATGCTCGCGGCCCTCCTCTTCATCGCCCTCATCACGGTGCCCTACGTCCTGGAGTGGCGCCGCGGCGGCCTCGACTGGGACTGACCCGACCGCCCGCACCGCCCGACGCCGCACCCCACGAAGAACAGCGAGCCACAGCATGGACAAGACAGAGTTCAAGGCCTACAGGGCCAAGATGCTCGACATCCCCTCCAAGCGCGGGGACCTGCGGGCCGAGGCCGCCGAGTCGGTCGAGACCCCCGGCTTCCTCCTCACGAGCGTCGAGAGGCTCGCGGGCCTTGCGCAGGCCCGCTCCCTGTGGCCCGTCACCATGGGCCTGGCCTGCTGCGCCATCGAGATGATGGGCACCGCCGGCCCCCGCTTCGACCTGTCGCGCTTCGGCTGGGAGGTCTTCCGCGCCTCGCCTCGCCACGCCGACGTCATGCTCGTCTCCGGCCGCGTCTCCCACAAGATGGCACCGATCGTCCGCAACGTCTACGACTCCATGCCCGAGCCCAAGTGGGTCATCTCCATGGGTGCCTGCGCCTCCAGCGGCGGCATCTTCAACAACTACGCGGTGGTCCAGGGCTGCGACCACATCGTCCCCGTGGACATCTACCTGCCCGGCTGCCCGCCGCGCCCCGAGATGCTCATCAACGCCATGCTCGAGCTCACCCGCCAGATCGAGCGCAAGCCCCTGTTCCGCCACCGCGAGGAGATCGCCCGCGCCGTCGAGGCCGCCGCCCTCGCCGCCACCCCGCTGTCCGAGATGAAGGGGGAGCTCGCGTGAGCACCGCACCCGAGAGCGCCGGGGCCGCCCCGGCCCAGGCCGCCGTGCCCGAGGTCGCCGGGCGCGAGGTCCGCCCCGAGCTGCGCCTGGAGGTCGTGTCCACCCACACCGGCCACTTCGGCGCCGCCGACGCCGGCGACACCACCGGCTACGGTGCCACCACCAGCGTCGTCACCCTGGCCCCCGCGGCCACGCGCCCCTACGGCTCCTGGTTCGACGACGCCGTTGACGCCCTCCTGGAGGACCTCGCCGAGGCCGGCGTCGAGCCTGCCGACGCCATCGAGAAGGTCGTCATCGAGCACGGCCAGCTCACCCTCTTCGTCACCCGCGGGCACCTTCTCGACGTCGCCCGCCCCCTGCGCGACGACCAGGACCTGCGCTTCGAGCTGTGCCTGGGCGTCACGGGCGTGCACTACCCCGGCGACGCCGGCCGGGAGCTGCACGCCTGCTACGAGCTCGTCTCCCTCACCCACGGCGGGCGCCAGCTCCGCCTCGAGGTGACCGCCCCCGACGGCGACGCCCACGTGCCCTCCCTCGTGAGCATCTACCCCGGCAACGACTGGCACGAGCGTGAGACCTGGGACCTCATGGGCATCGTCTTCGACGGCCACCCCAACCTCACCCGCTCGGCGATGCCCGACGACTGGGTCGGCCACCCGCAGCGCAAGGACTACCCGCTCGGCGGCATCCCCGTCGAGTACAAGGGCGCCACCACGCCGCCCGCCGACTCCCGGAGGTCGTACCGCTGATGAGCACCGCTTCCACCCAGCCCCGGGCCTCACGCCCCGCGCTCGAGTCACTGGCCGAGGGCGCTCCCCAGTGGACCGCCGAGGGCGGCGACTGGCAGGACATCGCCGACCAGATCGCCGCGCGCGACGAGCGCGACCGCCTCGAGCACGACCGCATCGTCGTCAACATGGGTCCCGTCCACCCCTCCACGCACGGGGTGCTGCGCCTGCTGCTGGAGACCGACGGGGAGAAGGTCACCGAGGTGCGTGTGGGCACCGGCTACCTTCACACCGGCATCGAGAAGAACATGGAGTACCGCACCTGGGTCCAGGGCGAGGCCTTCGTCACCCGCATGGACTACGTGGCCCCGTTCTTCCAGGAGGTCGGCTACGCCCTCGCCGTCGAGGAGCTGCTGGGCATCACCGACCAGGTCCCCGAGAAGGCCACCGTCATGAGGGTCATCCTCATGGAGCTCAACCGCATCGCCTCCCACGCCATCGCCATCGGCACCGGCGGCAACGAGCTGGGCGGCACCACCCTGCTCACCATCGCCTTCCGTCTGCGCGAGAACATCCTGCGCGCCTTCGAGATGGTCTCCGGCCTGCGCATGAACCACGCCTACGTGCGTCCCGGCGGCCTCGCCCAGGACGTGCCCGAGGGCTTCAGCGACTTCGTGCGCTCCACCCTGCCGGAGATCAGGAACGACCTCGGCGAGCTGCGCGCCCTGCTGCTGGAGAACCCCATCCTCAAGGACCGCTTCATCGGCACCGGTGAGATCAGCCTCGCCCACGGCCTCGCCCTGGGCCTGACCGGACCCTGCATCCGCGCCGCCGGCTACCCGCTCGACATGCGCAAGATCCAGCCCTACTGCGGCTACGAGACCTACGACTTCACGGTGCCCACCTACGAGCGCTCCGACGTCTACAACCGCCAGCTCGTGCGCTTCGAGGAGTGCGACCAGTCCCTGCGGATCGTCTCCCAGGCCCTGGACCGCCTTGACGACGTCACCGCCCGCGGGCTCGACCCCTCCAACACGACCATGGTGGCGGACCCCACCATCGCCTGGCCCGCCCGTATGGCCATCGCCACTGACGGCCAGGGGCAGTCCCTCGAGCACGTGCGCGAGATCATGGGCAGCTCGATGGAGTCGCTCATCCACCACTTCAAGCTCGTCACCCAGGGCTTCCAGGTGCCCGCCGGGCAGGTCTACCGCACCGTCGAGCACGCCAAGGGCGTCCTGGGCGTCCACGCCGTCTCCGACGGCGGCACACGCCCCTACCGGGTCCACTTCCGCGACCCCTCCTACTCCAACCTGCAGTCCCTGGCCACCATGGGGGAGGGCGGCATGATCGCCGACCTCGTGCCCACCCTGGCCTCGATCGACCCCGTCCTGGGAGGCGTGGACCGCTGATGACCACCCAGCACACCCCGAGCACCACCGGCGCCTTCGGCTACCCGAGCGAGGACGAGGCCCGTCTGCGCGACGAGTTCGCCCAGATCGCCTCGCGCTACCCCGCCGGCCATGAGCGCAGCGCCCTCATCCCCATGCTCCACCTCGTCCAGAGCGAGGACGGCTACGTGGCCCCCCGCGGCATCGCCCTGTGCGCCGACGTGCTGGGCCTGACCCGCTCCGAGGTCTCCGCCGTGGCGACCTTCTACAGCCAGTTCCGCCGCCACCCCGCCGGTGAGTACCACGTCGGCGTGTGCACCAACGCCCTGTGCGCCGTCATGGGTGGTGACGACATCTGGGAGGCCGTCAGCGCCCACACGGGCCTGGCCAGCGACGAGACCAGCGAGGACGGGCGCATCAGCGTCGAGCGCGTCGAGTGCAACGCCGCCTGTGACTACGCCCCCGTCGTCATGGTCAACTGGGAGTTCTTCGACAACCAGACTCCCGCCAGCGCCGTTGACCTCGTCAGCTGCCTGGAGCGGGGCGAGGACGTCACCCCCACGCGCGGGCCCGAGACCCTGCCCACCTTCCGTGAGAACGAGAGGCTGCTGGCCGGATTCGAGGACGGTCGGGTCGATGAGGGACCCGGCGCCGGCCAGGCGAGCCTGCGCGGCCTGCGCATGGCCCGCGAGCACGGCTGGACGGCCCCCACCGCGGTCGAGGAGGACAGCAAGTGAGCGAGCAGCACACCCCTGAGCCCCAGGCGCCGGCCTTCACCGCGCCCGGCACCCTGACCCCCATCGTCAGCGACATGTGGGACAAGGACCGCTCGTGGACGCTCGACGTCTACCGCGCCCACGGCGGCTACGAGGGCCTGGCCAAGGCCAAGACGCTGAGCACCGACGAGCTCGTCGGCGCCGTCAAGGCCTCCGGCCTGCGAGGACGCGGCGGCGCCGGCTTCCCCACCGGCCTCAAGTGGTCCTTCCTGCCGGCCCCCGACGGCGGGCCCCGCTACCTCGTCGTCAACGCCGACGAGTCCGAGCCGGGCACCTGCAAGGACATCCCCACCCTCATGGCCAACCCCCACGCGCTCGTCGAGGGCATCGCCATCACCTCGCGCGCCATCGGCGGGGACCACGCCTTCGTCTACCTGCGCGGCGAGACCCCCCACGTCTACCGCCGCCTCCTGGCCGCGGTGCGCGAGGCCCGCGAGGCCGGGCTGCTGGACACCGGCTTCGGCCTCGACGGCCGCCAGAGCCTGCGCATCACCGCCCACGCCGGCGCCGGCGCCTACATCTGCGGCGAGGAGACCGCGCTGCTCGACTCCCTCGAGGGACGCCGTGGCCACCCCCGGCTCAAGCCGCCCTTCCCGGCCGTCGCCGGCCTCTACGCCCGCCCCACGGTGGTCAACAACGTCGAGTCGATCTGCCAGGTCCCGGGCATCTTCCGCCACTCGCCCGAGTGGTACGCCTCCATGGGCACCGAGAGGTCCTCGGGCCACGGCCTGTTCTCCGTCTCCGGTCACGTGCGCCGCCCCGGCCAGTTCGAGGCGCCCTTCGGCATCACCATGCGCGAGCTCATCGACATGGCCGGGGGTGTGCGCGAGGGCCACGAGCTGAAGTTCTGGACCCCCGGCGGCTCCTCCACCCCGCTGTTCACGGCCGACGAGCTCGACGTTCCCCTCGACTACGAGTCCGTCGTCGGCGCCGGGTCGATGCTCGCCACCCGCGCCCTGCAGGTCTTCGACGACACCGTCTCCGTCGTGCGCGTCGTCACCCGCTGGGTGGAGTTCTACCAGCACGAGTCCTGCGGCAAGTGCACCCCCTGCCGTGAGGGCACGTACTGGATGCGTCAGATCCTCGAGCGCCTCGAGGCGGGCAAGGGACTGCCCGGCGACATCGACAAGCTCGAGTCCATCACCGACAGCATCGGCGGACGCTCCTTCTGCGCGCTGGGCGACGCGGCGATCACCCCGGTGCGCTCCGGCATCGCCCGCTTCCGCAGCGAGTTCGAGGCCGGGTACACGACCCCGGCCCGCGAGCTCTTCCCCTACGCGGCCTCCTCGGTCGTCAACGACACGGTTGAAAGCGCACGGTGAGACATGACTGACCTCGTGAGTATCACGATCGACGGCATCCCCGTCGAGGTGGAGAAGGGCACCCTGCTCATCCGGGCAGCCGAGAAGGTCGGCGTGCGCATCCCGCGCTTCTGCGACCACCCCCTGCTGTCGCCCTCCGCCAACTGCCGCCAGTGCCTCGTGGACGTCGCCATGCCTGGCCGCGACGGCGTCGTGCGTCCCATGCCCAAGCCCCAGCCCTCCTGCGCCATGACCGCCACCGAGGGCATGCAGGTGAGCACCCAGGCCACGAGCGCCCAGGCCGCGCGGGCCCAGGCCGGCACCATGGAGCTGTTGCTCGTCAACCACCCGCTCGACTGCCCGGTGTGCGACAAGGGCGGCGAGTGCCCCCTGCAGAACCAGGCCCTCGAGCTCATGGCCAGCGGCGCCCAGGCCGTCTCCCGCTTCACCGACGTCAAGCGCACCTTCCCCAAGCCCCTGCGCCTGACGAGCAACGTCCTGCTCGACCGTGACCGCTGCATCCTGTGCCAGCGCTGCGTGCGCTTCGCCGACCAGATCCCCGGCGACGCCTTCATCGCCCTGCAGGGGCGCGGTGCCGGCCACGCCGGCGGCGAGCTCACCGGTGGCCTGTACTCCGAGCAGATCGGGCGCTTCGACTCCACCGTCCTCGACTTCACCGACCCTGCGGTGGACCCCGAGGGCCTCCAGAGCGTGCGCGGCGAGTCCGGCCTCGCTCCCGACGCCGCTACCGCCGGGCCTGGTGGCGGCCCCGGCGTCGTGGACGGCCGTGCCTACGGCCCCCTGGGCCACGACGAGCTCGACGTCTCGGGACGGCCCTTCGCCTCCTACTTCTCCGGCAACATCATCCAGATCTGCCCCGTCGGGGCGCTGACCAGCGCCCGCTACCGCTTCCGTGCGCGCCCCGTGGACCTCGTGTCCACTGACAGTGTCACCGAGCACGACGCCTCCGGCTCCGCCATCCGCGTCGATATGCGCCGTGGCGTCGTCCTGCGCCGCCTGGCGGGCAACGACCCCGAGGTCAACGAGGAGTGGATCACCGACAAGGACCGTTTCGCCTTCGCCTGGTCCAGCCTGCCCGACCGCCTGAGCGTGCCGCTCGTGCGCGATGAGGGCACCGGCGAGCTCGTACCCACGAGCTGGTCCGAGGCCCTTGACGTCGCCGCCCGCGGCCTGGCACAGGCACGTGCTGACGGCGGCGTGGGGCTCCTGCCCGGCGCCCGCCTCACCCTCGAGGACGCCTGGGCCTGGTCCCGCTTCGCCCGCACCGTGCTGGGCACCAACGACATCGACCAGCGCGTGCGCGACCACAGCGCTGAGGAGGACTCCTTCCTCGCCGCGCGGGTGGCCGGCACCGGGCTGGGCGCCGTCACCTACCGCTCCCTCGAGACCGCCGGGCAGGTCCTGCTCGTCGGCCTCGAGCCCGAGGACGAGTGCGGCTCCCTCTTCCTGCGCCTGCGCAAGGGCGTGCGCGCCGGTGGCGTCGCGGTCGCCAGCGTCACCAGCGTCCTGACCCGCGCAGGACGCAAGCTGGGGGCCCAGACCATCCTCACCGCTCCGGGGGGCGAGGCCCGCGCCGTCGCCCTGCTGCCCCAGAGCCACCCGGGGCTCGTCGAGGCCCTGCGCGGTGAGGGCGCCACCATCCTGGTCGGGGAGCGCGCCGCCGCCGTCCCCGGCCTGCTCACCGTCATCGACACCCTCGCCACCTCCACCGGCGCCCGCCTCGCCTGGGTGCCGCGACGCGCCGGTGAGCGCGGCGGCATCGAGGCCGGTCTCCTGCCGCACCTGCTGCCCGGCGGTCACCCCGTGGCCGACGCCGAGGCCCGCGCCCGCGTCCAGCAGGCATGGGGTGTGGAGACCACTGGGCTGCACACCCGCTCGCCCCTGCCGGCCGAGCCCGGCCGGGACACCACCGCGATCCTTTCCGCCCTGGCCGACGGCGAGCTCGGAGGCCTCGTCATCGGCGGCGTTGACCTGCGCGACTTCCCGGACCCCGGCCTGGCGCGCACGGCCCTGGCCTGCTCCGGCTTCACCGTCCAGCTCGAGGTGCGCCGCTCGGAGGTCAGTGAGCACGCCGACGTGGTCCTGCCCGTCGCCCCCGCCGTCGAGAAGAACGGCACCTTCGTCAACTGGGAGGGGCGCGTGCGCCCCTTCGGGCAGGCACACGTCTCGCGCGCCCGCACGGACCGGCAGGTCCTGGGCATGCTCGCCGAGGAGATGGGCACCGACCTGGGCGTCGGCCGCCTGGAGACCCTGCACGCCGAGCTCGCGGGCCTGGGCCTGTGGCGGGGCCCGCGCACGGCGGTCGTCTTCACCGCCGCCCCCGAGCAGGAGACCGGGACCCCGGCCGAGGCGCCCGCCCCGGGCCTGTCCACGGTCAGCGGGCTGAAGGCCCTTCTCGCCACCCACAAACCGATGCTCGACGACGGCCGCCTCCAGGACGGTGAGCCCTTCCTCGCCGCCACGGCCCTGCGTCCCGTCGCCCGCCTCGGCGCCGACCTCGCCCAGCGCCTGGGTGCCGCCGGCGGCGAGCTGGTGCGCGTGTCCACGGCCACCGGGGCCGTCGAGCTGCCCGTCGTCGTCGGTGACGTCGCCGACGGCGTGGTCTGGCTGCCCGAGTGCTCGGCCGGCTCGACCGTGCGCCAGACCCTCGGCGCCCACCACGGCAGCGCCGTCGTCGTCAGCCTGGCGACCCGTACCGCGAACGACACGGAGGTGGTCCGGTGAGCACCGCGACTGTTCTTCACACGGCCCTCGCCACGGTCGGCGGCGTCACCGCCGACTTCTCCGAGGAGACCTGGTGGCTCAGCCTCATCAAGGCCGTGTTCATCATGCTGTTCCTCATCCTCAGCACGATCCTGGCGATCTGGGCCGAGCGCCGCGTCCTCGGCCGCATCCAGACCCGCCCGGGCCCCAACGTCAACGGCTTCCTCGGCCTGCCCCAGCTCATCGCCGACGCCGCCAAGCTCATCATGAAGGAGGACTTCTGGCTCAAGGGGGCTGAGAAGGCCATCTACCTGCTGGCGCCGGTCATCACGGCTTTCAGCTCCTTCATGATCTACGCGGTCATCCCCTTCGGTCCCCAGGTGAGCATCCTCGGACACTGGACGCCCCTGCAGCTCACTGACTTCCCTGTCGCCGTGCTCTACGTCCTGGCCGTCACCGGCTTCGGCGTGTACGGCCTCATCCTCGGCGGCTGGTCCACGCACTCGACCTACCCGCTGCTGGGGGCTGTGCGCTCGGCGGCCCAGGTCATCAGCTACGAGCTGAGCATGAGCCTGGCGATCCTCACCGTCTTCCTCGCCTCGGGCACGATGTCCACCTCCGGGATCGTCAGCTCCCAGGAGCGCCTGTGGTGGGGCCTGGCGATGGTCCCCAGCTTCCTCATCTACGTCGTCTCCATGGTCGGCGAGGTCAACCGCCTGCCCTTCGACCTTCCCGAGGCCGAGGGCGAGCTCGTGGCCGGGCACATGGTCGAGTACTCCTCGATGAAGTTCGCCTGGTTCTACCTGGGCGAGTACATCAACATGTTCAACGTCTCGGCGGTGTGCGTCACGCTCTTCCTCGGTGGCTGGCGCTCCTTCGTGCTCGCCTCCCTCTGGGACGGCTTCAACACCGGCTGGTGGCCCATGCTGTGGTTCATCGCCAAGGTCTGGTGCGTCATGCTCTTCATGATCATCACGCGAGGCACGCTCGTGCGCCTGCGCTACGACCGTTTCATGCAGCTGGGCTGGAAGGTCCTCATCCCCGTCTCCCTCACCTGGTTCGTGCTCGTCGCCCTCGTTCAGGGCTACCGCGCCTTCGGCCTGGGCTCGCCGCGCACGCTCCTGCTCATCCTCGCCGTCGTCTTCCTCGTCGCGATGCTCGTCCTGCTGCTGCTGCCCTCCACGGACACGGCTGCGGGCGCCGTCACGCAGCGGGCCGACGACGACGTCGTCACCCCAGCCGATGAGATCGACGCCCTCGCTGACGGCTTCCCCGTCCCGCCGCTGCCCGGACAGGCCCTGCCCCTGTCCCCGCGCGCGCAGCGTCGCGCGGCTGGCGCCGTCGCAGCCACCACCGCCGTCTCCGAGGCACCCGTCCAGGAGGGACACGATGACTGACCAGACCCCCGCGCCCCAGGCCCGCACCGACCACGACCAGTGGCTGCCGCAGGAGCCCGGCCCCCTCGGGCGGCTCTTCGCCCCTGTCGCCGGCTACGGGGTGACCCTGTCCTCGATCTTCCGGCCGACGGTCACCGAGCAGTACCCCTTCATCCGCCCGGTGCTCATGCCCCGCTACCACGGCCGTCACCAGCTCAACCGCTACGACGACGGCCTCGAGAAGTGCATCGGCTGCGAGCTGTGCGCCTGGGCCTGCCCCGCTGACGCGATCTACGTCGAGGCCGGCTCCAACACCCCGGACGCCCAGTTCTCGCCCGGCGAGCGCTATGGCCGCGTGTACCAGATCAACTACCTGCGGTGCATCTTCTGCGGGATGTGCATCGAGGCCTGCCCCACCCGGGCGCTGACGATGACGCACGAGATCGACGAGCTCGTCGGGCCCAACCGCACGGGCCTCATCTACGACAAGCAGGACCTGCTCGCCCCGGTGCCCGACGGCGCCCTCAACGCCCCCCACCCCATGGTCGAGGGCACCGAGGACGGCGACTACTACCGCGGTGAGGTCACCGGCCCCACCCAGGCCCAGGTCGACTGGGTCCGTGCCCACCGACCCGAGGACCCGACGCTCGCCACCGCGCGCCCCGTCGCCGCCCCGACGCTCGCCAAGGAGGCCGTCCACTGATGGCTACCACACTCCCGTCACTGCCCCGCGCCCAGGCGCTGGCGGCCACCCTCAGTGACACCGGCGCCATGGGCACCGGTGAGACGGTCCTCTTCGCCGTCGTCGCGCTGCTGTGCGTGGGCTGCGCCCTGGGCCTGCTCGTCTCGCGCCGGGCTGTCACCGCCGCCGTCAACATGATCGGCGTCATGATCGGCCTGGCCATCCTCTACGTCGCCAACGAGGCCCCCTTCCTCGGCGTCGTCCAGGTGGTCGTCTACACCGGCGCGGTCATGACCCTTGTGCTCTTCGTCGTCATGCTCGTCGGGGTCGGGGGCGATGAGCCGGTCGTCGGCACCGGAGGGCGCGCCGGGCGCGCCGCGATGGTGGCCGCCGCCCTCGGCCTGGCCCTCGTCGTCGGCGCCGTCGTCACCCGCACCGTCCTGCCGAGCCCGAGGGGCCTGGCCGACGGCGCCGCCGCCACCCCCGCCTCCCTCGCGGTCGTACTCTTCGGGCAGCACGTCGTCACGATGGAGCTCACCGGTCTGCTGCTCATCGTCGCAGCCACCGGTGCCCTGACCCTCACCCACCGCGAGCGCATCCGCGCCAGGCTCACCCAGCGCTCCCTCATGGCCGAGCGCATGAAGGCCTACAAGGACACCGGAGCCCACCTTGGGCAGAAGCCCATGACCGGTGTCTACGCCGCCACCAACGCGGCCACCGCCCCGGCCCTGGCGGCCAGCGGCGAGGCCGTCGAGGAGTCCGTGCCCCGGGTCCTGCGCGTGAGGGGGCAGGCCCTTGACCTCGCCGATGTCTCACCCGAGCTCGGCGCCGCCCAGCGCTCGGGCGAGGTCCTTAGCCGCATCGACGCCACCGTGGGGCAGTCCGGCATGGACTCCATGCCCGGCGCCGGCGCACCGAGCGTCGTCCAGCCGCTCGCCGCCCCGGCGCTCGAGGCCGGCGCACCGCAGGACGGCGCCCCGTCCGCCCTGCCCACCGACGCGAAGGAGGAGGGCAAGTGAGCCTGCCCATCACCGCCTACGTCCTGCTCGCCGTCGTGCTCTTCGCCCTCGGCGCCCTCACAGTGCTCCTGCGCCGCAACGCGATCATCGAGCTCATGGGAGTCGAGCTCATGCTCAACGCCGTCAACCTCGCGCTCGTGGCCTTCTCGCGCCTGCACGGCAACCTCACCGGACAGGTCTTCGCCTTCTTCATCATCGTCGTGGCGGCCGCCGAGGTCGTCATCGGCCTGAGCATCATCGTGTCCATCTTCCGTACCCGCAGGTCCACGTCGGTCGACGACGAGAACCTGCTCCAGCACTGAGAGGGAAACCGGGAATGACCAGCACCTCCCTCGCACTGGCGGCCGCGGCCCCCGGGACCGCCCACGCCGTGGCCTTGCCCGCCACCGGCGTCGCCTCACTGGCCTGGCTCCTCATCGCCGTGCCGGCCGGCTCCGCCGCCCTGCTGCTCCTGCTCGGGCGCCGCAGCGACCGCTGGGGCCACTGGCTGGGCCTGGCCGCCGCCGTCCTCAGCGCCGGCCTGGGCCTGGCCCTCCTCCTGCAGGTCCTGTCCCTGCCCGCCGACGAGCGCGTTCTCCAGCTCGACCTGTGGCGGTGGTTCAGCGCCGGGGACCTTGACGTCACCGTCGGCCTGCGCCTGGATCCCCTGTCGCTGACCTTCGTCACCCTCGTGACCTTCGTCGGCGCACTCATCCACCTGTACTCCGTGGCCTACATGGCACACGACCGCGACCGCCGCCGCTTCTTCGCCTACCTCAACCTCTTCGTCGCCGCGATGCTCACGCTCGTGCTCGGCTCGTCCTACATCGTGCTCTTCGTCGGCTGGGAGGGCGTGGGCCTGGCCTCCTACCTGCTCATCGGCTTCTGGAACACCGCCGACGCCGACGCCCCGCAACGCGAGCAGGCCAGGAGCCGTGAGAACGCCACCGCCGCCAAGAAGGCCTTTGTCATGAACCGCGTGGGTGACCTCGGTCTGCTCCTGGCGATGATGGCGATGGTCCACCAGGCGGGCTCCGTGGCCTTCGACGACGTCCTCGGTCTGGCCGCCGAGGGCGCCATCCCCACCGCCTGGCTCACCGCGACCGGCTTCTTCCTCCTGCTGGCCGCCTGCGGCAAGTCCGCCCAGTTCCCCCTCCAGGCCTGGCTGGGCGACGCGATGGCCGGACCCACCCCGGTCTCGGCCCTCATCCACGCCGCCACGATGGTCACCGCGGGCGTCTACCTCATGGTGCGCTCGGGCACGGTGTTCCAGGGCGCTCCCGCGGCCCAGGCCGCTGTCGCCGTCGTCGGTGCCCTCACCCTCCTTCTCGGAGCGGTCATCGGCTCCGCCAAGGACGACATGAAGAAGGTCCTGGCTGCCTCCACGATGAGCCAGATCGGCTACATGATGCTGGGCGCCGGCCTCGGTCCCGCCGGCTACGCCTTCGCCATCTTCCACCTGCTCACCCACGGCTTCTTCAAGGCCCAGCTCTTCCTCGGCGCCGGCAGCGTCATGCACGCCATGGGCGACCAGGTCGATATGCGCCGCTTCGGCGCCCTGCGCGCCGTCATGCCCGTCACCTGGGCCACCATGGGCATCGGCTGGCTAGCCATCCTCGGCATCCCGCCCTTCAGCGGCTTCTGGTCCAAGGACAAGATCATTGAGACCGCCTTCGTCGGCGAGGGGCTGACGCCCTGGCTGCTGGGAGGCGTGGCCCTGGTCGGCGCGGGACTGACCGCCTTCTACATGTCCCGGTTGTTCTTCATGATCTTCCACGGCGAGGCCCGGTGGACCACGGCCGCGGACATCGAGGGCGAGGTGCACCCCCACGAGTCCGGCTGGCTCATGACGGCCCCGCTCGTCATCCTGTCGGTCTTCTCCATCGCCCTGGGCGGCCTGCTCACCGTCGGCGACGCCTTCGTCACCTGGCTCGAGCCGGTCACCGGCCACGCCGAGCACGGCCACCCCGTCGTGCCGGCCCCCGTCATCATGGCGGCCACCCTCGCCGTCGTCGTCACCGGAGCGCTCATCGCCTGGGCACGGTACGTGCGCCGCCCGGTGGAGACCGTCGTCCAGCCCGGCAACGTGCTCGTCGAGGCCGCCCGCCACGACATGTACCAGGACGCGCTCAACGAGGCTGTCGCCATGCGCCCGGGACAGGGCCTGGTCCTGGCCACCACCGCCGCCGACCGCTACGTCGTCGATGGTGCCGTCGAGGCCCTGGCGGCGGGGACCGCCGGCCTGGGCCGCCTCGCCCGCCTCACCCAGACCGGGTACCTGCGCACCTACGCGGCCTACACGCTCGTGGGCACGGTCATCGCGCTCGTCGCCGTCCTGGCCGGCCGCCTCTGAGAGGAAACGCCACATGCAGATCATTGACTCCGCGTTCCCGGTGCTCACCGCCATGGTGCTCGTGCCGGCCGTCGGCGCGCTCCTGCTGTCCCTGCCGGCGCTGCGTGCCTGGGCCCGGTCCCTGGGCCTGGCCGTCGCCCTCGTCGAGCTCGGCCTGGGCGTGTGGGCCGCCAGCCTCTTCGACTACTCCGCCCGCGCCGCCACCCAGCTCGCCGAGACCCACGCCTGGATCCCGGGACTGGGCATCTCCTGGGCCCTGGGGCTCAACGCCCTCGGGCTGGCGATGCTCCTGCTGGCGGTCGCGCTGGTACCGCTCGTGCTCATCGCCTCCTGGGGCGAGGTCCCCGCCGACCGCCAGGCCGTGTTCTCCGGTCTTGTCCTGGCCCTGGAGGCCTTCGTCGTCGTCATCTTCGCCGCCCGCGACGTCTTCCTCTTCTACGTCGCCTTCGAGGCGATGCTCGTGCCCGTCTACCTGCTCATCGGACGCTTCGGCGGGGCCGGGCGCAGGCGCGCGGCGACCAAGTTCCTCCTGTACTCCCTCGCCGGTGGACTCGTCATGCTCGTCGGTGTCGTGTGCCTGCCGCTGTACTCCGGCCCTGGGGAGGGCGCCTACCTCCTCGAGCACCTCGTGCTCACCGTCCCCCTCGTGCCCACGCAGGTGGGGCGCCTGCTCTTCCTCAGCTTCTTCATCGCCTTCGCGATCAAGGCCCCCATGGTGCCGGTGCACACCTGGCTGCCGGACACCGCCGAGCAGGCGACCCCGGGCACCTCGGTCCTGCTCATCGGCGTGCTGGACAAGATCGGCACCTACGGGATGATCGTCCTCGTCCTGCCGCTGTTCCCCGAGGCCTCGACCTGGGCCGCGCCCGTCGTGCTCGTCCTCGCCGTCGTGTCCATCCTCTACGGGGCCCTGGCCGCCATCGGTCAGGACAACCTGTACCGGCTCATCTCCTACACCTCGGTGAGCCACTTCGGCTTCATGGTCCTGGGTGTCTTCATCGGCTCCCAGGCCGCCGCCACCGGCGCCATGGTGTACATGGTGGCCCACGGGCTGTCCATCGCCGGCCTGTACCTCACCACCGGCTTCCTGGCCCGCCGCACCGGCACCGTGCTCATCAGCGAGCTCGGCGGCATGGCGCGGGTGGTGCCGGTGCTCGCCGGCACCTGGCTCGTGTCAGGCCTGGCCTCGATCGCCCTGCCCGGCCTGAGCGGCTTCGTGCCCGAGTGGCTCGTGCTCACCGGCACCTTCTCCGTGTCGGTGGCCCTCGGCGTCGTCGCCGTCCTCGGCGTCGTCATCGCCGCCCTGTACGTGCTGCTGCCCTACCAGCGGGTCTTCACCGGCGCCCCCGCCCTGGCCCGCGTCGGCTCCAGCGACCTCGACGGCCGTGAGAAGGCCGTGCTCGTGCCGCTGGTCCTGGCGATGCTCGTCCTGGGCCTCGCCCCCTCCTTCCTCACGACGACGCTCGACGGCGTCGCCGAGCAGGTCGCTGCGACGATGGTCCAGGCCCCGGCCGGCGATGTCGCAGCTGCCACCCTCACCACCGAAGGGACCGCCAAGTGAGCACCTTCACCGAGCCTGCGATCTACTGGGCGGGCCTCGCCCCCGCCCTCGTCATCCTCGGCGCCGCCGTCCTGGGCGTGCTCGTGGAGGCCTTCGTCCCGCGCCGCGCACGCCTGGCCGTCCAGACGGTGCTCGCCGTCGCCGCGGTGATGGGCGCCTTCGTCCTGCTCGCGGGCCAGTGGGCGCTCGTGTCCGGCCAGAGGCTGGCGGGCGAGATGGCGCACGGCTTCGACCTCGACCCCTTCGGCGTCGCCGCACAGGGCGTCATCCTCGTCATCGGCCTGCTGGCCGTGCTCGCGATGGCGGACCGCACGAGCGCCGGGGACGGCGCCTTCGCCGCCCAGGCGGCGGACCGGCCCGGGCGCGCCGAGGAGGCCGAGTCCCTTCACGCCGGGTGGATGGGTACTGAGGCCCTGCCTCTGACGATGTTCTCACTGGGCGGGATGATGCTCTTCCCGCTGGCGAGCAACCTCATCTCCCTGTTCGTCATGCTCGAGCTCGTCTCCCTGCCGCTGTACATCATGGCGGCCATGGCCCGGCACCGCCGCCTGCTCAGTCAGGAGGCGGCCCTGAAGTACTTCGTCCTGGGGGCCTTCTCCTCAGCCTTCCTCCTGCTCGGCGCCGCCCTGCTGTACGGGGCGACCGGTTCGGTGGACTACACCGAGGTCGCGCAGGTCGTCGTCCTCACCCGGGGCGTGGGTGCCAGCTGGATCCTGCCCGCCGGCCTGCTCCTGCTGCTGGTTGGACTCCTGTTCAAGATCGCTGCCGCGCCCTTCCACGCCTGGAGCCCGGACGTCTACCAGGGCTCGCCGACCCCCGTCACCGGCTTCATGGCCGCCGGTGTCAAGGCCACCGCCTTCCTCGCCCTCGTGCGGGTCCTGGGCGTCCTCGGCGTGGCCGGCGGCGCCGACCTGGTGCCCGTGCTCAGCGCCATCGCGCTCCTGACGATGCTGGTCGGAACCGTCGTCGGGATCGTCCAGCGCGACGTCAAGCGCATGCTCGCCTACTCCGCCATCGCCCACGCGGGCTACATGCTCATCGCGCTGACCTGCCTCAACACGATGAGCCTGAGCGCACTGCTGCTGTACTCCCTCGCCTACGGCGCGTCCACCGTGGGGGTCTTCGGGGTCATCAGCCTCGTGCGGGTGAGCCACGTCGGGGCGGCCGGTCCCGAGGCCACGGACCTGGACTCCTACCGGGGTCTGGCCAGGCGCGCCCCGTGGCTCGCCGCCGCGATGACGGTCTTCATGCTGTCCTTCGCGGGCATCCCCCTGACGGCTGGCTTCGTCGCGAAGTACGAGCTCTTCCTCGCCGCGGCCCTGGGTGGCGGGGTGTGGCTCGTCGTGGCCGCAGTCGTCTCCTCCGCGGCGACCGCCTTCTTCTACACGCGCCTCATCGTCCTCATGTACTTCCGTGAGCCCGAGGACGAGCAGGTCGTCGTCGTCGGCTCTCGCGGGCCGGTGGCTGCGGCCGTCGCCGTGGCGGTCACGCTCACGCTCGTCGTCGGCGTCCTGCCCCAGCCGCTGCTCGCGCTGCTCGACTCCGCCGCTATGCTCACCCCGTGATCGGATCGATGCTGCTGGACGCCCCTGAGCTCGAGGGCCGGATCTCCCCGGCCCTCGAGGCCGTCGAGAGCCGTCTCATGGAGGTGGTCTCGAGCGCCGACGAGACCATCAACCCGCCGACCTCCCACCTTGCGGCTGCCGGCGGCAAGAGGCTGCGTCCGGTCCTCACCCTCCTGACCGCCCAGCTCGGTGACCCGGCGCTCGCCACTGGGGAGCAGGTGCGTGACGCCGGCGTCGCCGTCGAGCTGACCCACATCGCCACCCTCTACCACGACGACGTCATGGACGAGGCCCCGCTGCGCCGCGGCGCCCCGAGCGCCCAGACCGTCTGGGGCAACTCCGCCGCGATCCTCACGGGGGACGTCCTCGTGGCTCGTGCCTCCCAGCTCGTCGCCGCCCTGGGGCCCCAGGCCGTCCTCGCGCACGCCAAGACCTTTGAGCGCCTGTGCATGGGCCAGCTCCACGAGACCCTGCCCGTCCCCGCCGACGTGGACCGGGTCGAGCACTACATCCAGGTCCTGGCGGACAAGACCGGCTCCCTCATCGCCGTCTCCGCCCGCTACGGCGCCATGCTCACGCTCGCCGGGGAGGCGACCGAGGCGGTTGTCGAGGACTTCGGGGAGAAGATCGGCGTCGCCTTCCAGCTCGCCGACGACGTCATCGACCTCACCAGCGACTCTGCCACCACCGGCAAGACGCCGGGCACGGACCTGCGTGAGGGGGTGGACACCATGCCGGTGCTGCTGCTGCGCCGCGCCCTGGCCGCAGGCGAGCTCGACGCCGAGGGGCAGTCCATCCTGTCCACCCTGTCCTCGGCGGACCTGTCCTCGGACGAGGTCCTGGCCGGGGTGGTCGCCCGGCTGCGAGAGCACCCCGTGCTCGAGCGCACCCGCCGGATGGCCATGTCCTGGGCGGAGGAGGCC
This sequence comes from Actinomyces sp. W5033, assembly GCF_051303165.1. Lineage (NCBI taxonomy): Bacteria > Bacillati > Actinomycetota > Actinomycetes > Actinomycetales > Actinomycetaceae > Actinomyces > Actinomyces sp. W5033. The sequence goes on from NZ_JBPPGD010000007.1 coordinate 143,063, forward strand.
GTCACGGCGCTGGAGGGCCTGGAGCAGGCCGCCGTCGCGGGCGCCGTGGAGCGCCTGGACGCCGCGCACCTGGAGGACCCGCAGCAGCGCGAGGAGGTCCTGTCCTCGACCCGGCAGCGCGCGGCCCTCGTGCGCGCAGCGATGGAGCAGTTCGCCCGCCTGCTCGTGGACCGGGCGGCGTAGGCACGGCCCCGCTGCCGCCGTCCCGTCACGCCCCGAGCCACTGCCCCGTCGCGCCCGCACCCGGCTGCCTGCAGCAGCTCGCGGCCGGCCCCCGGGCCGCCGTCGGGTGACGCAGGTAATGGCCTGGTCCGTGACGTTGGTCCCTACACTGGGCACCGCAACCGAAGGAGTCACGTGAACCCGCTCTCCGTCGCCGTCATCGGCGCAGGCCCCGCCGGCATCTACGCCTCGGACATCCTGTCCAAGTCGGGACTGGACGTCAGCATCGACCTCTTCGAGCGGCTCCCGGCCCCTTACGGCCTGGTGCGCTACGGCGTCGCCCCCGACCACCCGCGCATCAAGCAGATCATCGTCGCGCTCTACAAGATCCTCCAGCGTGGCGACATCCGCCTCATCGGCAACGTGGAGGCCGGCCGGGACATCAGCGTGGCCGAGCTCCGGGAGCACTACGACGCCATCGTCCTGGCCACCGGTGCGGACACCGACGCCGGGCTCGACATCCCGGGCATCGACGCCCCCGAGTCCTACGGCGGCGCGGACTTCGTGTCCTGGTACGACGCTCACCCCGACCACCCGCGCACCTGGGACCTCAGTGCCCGCGAGGTCGCCGTCATCGGGGTGGGCAACGTCGCCCTCGACATCTCCCGCGTGCTCGCCAAGCACCCCGAGGACCTCATGGCCACCGAGATCCCGGCCAATGTCGCCGCGGGCCTGGCGGCCTCGCCCGTGACGGACGTGCACGTCTTCGGACGCCGGGGCCCCGCCCAGGTGAAGTTCACCCCCCTGGAGCTGCGCGAGCTCGGCCACCAGAACGACGTCGATGTCACTGTCGATGAGCAGGACTTCGAGTACGACGCCGGCAGTGAGGCGGCCCTGCGCGCCTCCAACCAGCAGCGTCAGGTCGTCAAGGCCCTTGAGGGCTACGCCATGCAGGACCCCGCGGAGCTGACCGCCTCGCGGACCATCCACATCCACCTGTTCGAGGCGCCCCGCGAGGTCCTGCTCGACGACGGCGGGCACGTGCGCGCCCTGCGCACCGAGCGCACCCGTCTCAACGGTGACGGCTCGGTCAGCGGCACCGGCGTCCTCAAGGACTGGCCCTGCCAGGCCGTCTACCGCGCCGTCGGCTACGCCGGCAGCCCAGTGGAGGGGCTGCCCTTCGACTCCGCGCGCCACGTCGTGCCCAACGAGGGCGGCCGGGTGCTCGGCGAGGACGGCCAGCCCTTGCGCGGCGTCTACGCGACCGGCTGGATCCGGCGCGGCCCGGTGGGCCTCATCGGCTCGACGAAGTCGGACGCGCAGGAGACCATCGGCAACCTCGTGGCGGACGCCCACGCCGGTGTGCTGCACGCTGGGGCCCAGGACAAGGCCCAGGTGGGGCACGGTGCCGTGGTGGCCCTGCTCGAGCAGCGCGGCGTGCCGTACACGACCTGGCAGGGCTGGGAGCTGCTGGACGCCTACGAGCGGGCACTCGGTGAGAGCTTCGGGCCGGTGGAGGACACCACGGGGCAGCTGAGGCAGCGCGAGCGGGTCAAGGTCGTCTCCCGCGCGGCCATGACCGCCATCTCACGTGGTGACGGTGCCACCCAGGACCCCTCGGAGCTCATCGGCCAGCCCGACGCCGACCGCGTGCCGGCGCGCCTGGCCCACCGCCTGGGCCAGGTCTGAGGGCGGCCCGCGCCGCCCGCCAACCCGCCTTCAGCAACCCTCCAGGCGCGGGTCGTAGGGTGCGCTCGTGAACCACCGCAACGGGATCAAGACCGCCGTCCTCATGGGCGGCCTGTGGGCGATTCTTCTCGCCCTGGGATGGCTGCTCGCTCAGGGGACCGGCTCAAGCGTCTGGCTGTTCATCATGCCGGCCATCGGCGTCGCGCAGACGGCCTACGCCTACTGGAACTCGGACCGGATCGCCGTGCGCTCCATGGGGGCCATCGAGGTGAGCGAGGCGCAGGCCCCGACGATGCACGCGATCGTCCGCGAGCTGTCGGCGGCCGCCGGCCAGCCGATGCCACGCCTGTACGTCGCCCCGACGATGAGCCCCAACGCCTTCGCCACCGGCCGCGACCCGCAGCACGCCGCCGTGTGCTGCACGCAGGGCATCTTGCAGCTGCTCAACGAGCGCGAGCTGCGCGGCGTGCTCGGTCACGAGCTGAGCCACGTCTACAACCGGGACATCCTCACCAGCTCGGTTGCGGCCGGAATCGCCGGGGTCGTCGCCTCGGTGTCGCAGATGGTCCTGTGGTTCGGGGGCGGGCGCGACCGGCGCGACGGCAACGTCGTCGTCCTGCTCCTGGTGTCGCTGCTGGCACCGCTGGCGGCGAGCCTGACCCAGTTCGCGGTCTCCCGCACCCGCGAGTACGACGCCGACCACGACGGGGCGGTCCTCACCCATGACCCCCTGGCCCTGGCGAGCGCCCTGCGCAAGATCGACGGCGGCGTCGCCGCGGCGCCCATGGGCCAGGAGCCTCGGGTGGAGACGGTCAGCGCGATGATGATCGCCAACCCCTTCGGCCGGGTGCGCAACCTCTTCGCCACCCACCCGCCGATGGAGCAGCGCATCGCCCGCCTGGAGCAGATGGCCGGTTACTGACCCCCACCCACCTCCTCGGTTTGCGCGCGAACGTACGGCCAGAACCGTGGTTCTCGAGCGCAAACCGAGGATTTGGGGCGTGCGCCACCGGGTCAAGGCCGTCCTGGCCCTGCTGCCGGCCCAGCCCGGCGGCGACGGGGCCTAGCGGTAGTTGACGAACTGGAGGGCGGCGTCAACGTCGAGGTCCTTGAGCAGGGCGATGACCGCCTGGAGGTCGTCGCGCGACTTGGAGGACACGCGCACCTCATCGCCCTGGATCGTCGCCTTGACGCCCTTGGGTCCCTCCTCGCGCACCGCCTTGGTGATCTTCTTGGCGACCTCCTGGGTCAGCCCCTCCTTGAGAGGGCACACCAGCTTGTAGACCTTGCCCGACAACCGCGGCTCCTTGTCGCCCAGGTCGAGGGCCTTGAGCGAGACCCCCCGGCGGAACAGCTTGGACTGGAGCACGTCCAGGACGGCCAGCACCCGCTCGGCCGAGCTGGCCTGCATGGTGATCGTGTCACCGCTGAGCTCGACGGCGGCGTCCACGCCGCGGAAGTCGTAGCGCTGGGAGATCTCCTTGGCCGTCTGGTTGACGGCGTTGTCAACCTCCTGGCGGTCGAGCTTGGAGACGACGTCGAATGAGGACTCGGAGGCCATGGGCGTCCTTTCGTCGGGCCGGTGCGGCACGGGTGGTGGTGCGTGGACGAGGGGCGGGTGGACGGTGCGGGCCTGTGAGCAGGGTCCTACAGCCGTGATTGGCGCCGTGGCTCATCGGCTTGCTATTCTTCCACGGCGCCAAGCGAACGCTCCTCGGAGCGCGAGCGCGGAGCACGGCGGGTTGCCCGAGCGGCCAATGGGAGCTGACTGTAAATCAGCCGCGGAATGCTACGGGGGTTCGAATCCCTCACCCGCCACCATGATCCAAGGGTCCGTGGACCCGAGGGTCAGAGCCCCTGACGGGGTGGTCCGCAGTGAGCGAGTCCACGCGGATCCGGTTTGCCCAGGCAAGGCGGTTCTGCTTACGATTCCGCTCGTTGCCTCGATAGCTCAGTGGTAGAGCACTTCCTTGGTAAGGAAGAGGTCACGAGTTCAATCCTCGTTCGAGGCTCTGGTGCACGGGGGGCCGGTAAGGCCCCTCATGCATTGACATGGCGAGGTAGCTCAGCTGGTTAGAGCGCACGACTCATAATCGTGAGGTCGAGGGTTCGAGTCCCTCCCCCGCTACGCAAGGTTCGAGCGCACCTGGCTCGAGGATCAGACAGAGGAGAGACACGTGGCCAGCAAGTCCACTGACGTCCGCCCCAAGATCACTCTGGCTTGCTCGGAGTGCAAGGAGCGCAACTACATCACGAAGAAGAACCGTCGGAACACCCCCGACCGTCTCGCGATCAGCAAGTTCTGCGCCCGCTGCGGCAAGCACACGGAGCACCGCGAGACCCGCTGAGTCCTCGTCCCGGTAGCATCCGGGCATGAGCACCGAGAGCCCCGCCAGTCACCAGACCGGCGGGGCTTCGTCGTGCCGGGGCGCCGACGTCGGGCCTGCCGCCCTCGAGGACTGCCTGGGCCCGCTGCTGTCCCGCTGCCGGTGGGACTGCGACGCCGTCCCTGAGGCCGCCGCTCGTGCGGCTCGTTGCGTCCTTCCCGCGCTCACCACCCTGGCGGCCCTGCGCCCGCTCCTTGGGCCCTGGGACGGGGTGGTCCACCGGCGCTGCCGGCTGGTGCCCCTGGACGTCACGGCGGGTGGCGCCCAGGCCGGCGGGGGAGCGGGCTTCCTCACGGCCGACGACGCCGGGGCCGCTGTCCCCTCAGGCGGCGGCACCCGGGGCGCGCCCGCCTGGGTGCAGGCCCCGGGCGGCTGGCGCACCCTCACCGTGAGCCTTGTGGCGGGCCCCATCAGGGTCACCCACTGGCTCGCGCGCCGTGAGGGCACGGGAGCGGGGCTGCGGCCCGGCACGGGGGCGCGGGGCGTGCTCCCACCCCCGGCCGCAGCCTGCCCGGCCACCGCACGGGACCCGGGTGAGGACCGTGCGGGCCGCTGCCTGCGCCTGACGGCTGCCGACGTCGCCGCCTGGGCTCGGGCGACCGGGGACCGCAACACCCTGCACCTGCTCCCCGGCGCCGCTGCGCGGGCGGGGCTGAGCGCAGGGGGCGCCGACGTCGTCGCGCACGGGACGCTGCTGGCCGCCCTCAGCCTCGCGGTGGCCCCGGCGCAGCGGGCGGACCTGCGGCTCCTCGCCCCCGCCGTCGTCCCACCCGACGGCCTGCCGCTGCACCTGGCGCCGGGCGGCGACGTCGTGAGCGGGGGCAGGCTCCTGCTCAGGCGGCGCTGAGGGGCGGGCGTGGTATACCTGTCCCCGCAGGTCGTTCAAATGTGAACGATGTGTGGGAGACGCAGACAGCAGCGGGAGGCGCGATGAGCACACGGACACCCCCGGGCGCGCCGGCCGTCGAGGGCGGCTGCCCGGAGCCCTCCCCCCTGCCGGGCTGCGGCCAGGACCACGGTGTGCGCCACCTCGCGACCCTGGAGGACACCAGCGTCCTCGACGCCGCCGAGATGGCCGCCTGGCGCGCCTTCCTGCGCGCCTCGCTCGCCGTCACCACCAGGCTCAACCGCGAGCTCGAGGCGGGTGCCGGCATCTCCCTCAACGACTACGAGATCCTCGTGCGCCTGTCTGAGGCCGAGGGCATGCGAATGCGCATGTCCGCCCTCGCCGAGAGCGTGAGCCACTCGCGCTCGCGCCTGACCCACACCGTGGGGCGCCTGGAGAAGGAGGGCCACGTGCGTCGGGGCTCGTGCTCCTCGGACGGGCGCGGTGTCGTCGCCGCACTCACCGAGGAGGGCCTCGCCTTCCTGCGCCGCACCGCGCCCCTGCACCTGGCCGGCGTGCGCCGCCACGTCATCGACCGGGTGCCGCCCGGTCAGCGCGCGGCCTTCACCGCGCTCATGAGCGCCCTCGTGGACGAGGACGAGGGCATCTGACCCGTGCGCCGTGCCAGGGCACGGCGGGGCGCCTTGCCCGCTGCGGCCGCAGGTCCGCTTCAGGGCTGGGGCAGCAGCGCCGCCAGCTCCTCCCAGACGGCCGCCAGCGACGCCAGCAACGGGCGCCGCAGCTCCTGCCGAGGGCACTGCGGCCCCTCGTGCAAGGCGTCGCACCCCGCCTCATGGGGCGGGCGGGGAGGAGCCCAGCGCCGCGTCCCGTCCGGCTCCACGAGCACGGTCAGCGCCACCCACGCCAGCCCCGAGGACTCGCGGTCCACCGGGACAAGCCGGTCCCAGGCCGCCTGCGACGGCGCCTGCGCCGCGAAGGTCGTGTAGCGCCACGTCCCGTGCTCCTGGACATGGGGCTGTCCCAGCACGAGCAGGCGGGCGGGCAGCCCCGCCTCCTCCTCGACCTCGCGCAGAGCGGCCTCGGCGGGCTCCTCGCCGTCGGCGACTGCCCCTCCGGGCAGCCCCCACGTGCCGCCGCGGTGCGTCCAGCCCGCACGCAGCTGGAGCAGAACCTCCACGCGCGGCCCACCGCCCCGCGCGGACCCTCCACCCCGCGTGCCGCCGACAGCGGCCGAGGGCGCCTGCCGCCACACGAGCAGGCCGGCCGCACCGTTGAGTCCCCAGTGCCGTCTGCCGCAGAGGCACTCCACCCAGCCGTCACCGGGGTGGCGCTGTGAGCCGGAGGGGGCGAGCTGTGGCGGGTGCCCCGGGCCGTCCTCGCCGGTCACGGCGGCAACGAGGCGGGCGCGGGTGGCCTCGGGCTGGACAAGCTCATCGACCCAGCCGCGGTCGCGGGCGGTCGCGGCTGTCTCCCGGGCCTCCTGCTCGGCCACGAGACGCCGGCGCAGCGCCGGGGCGTCGTCACCCTCCTGGTCGGCCCGGGCCAGCAGACGGCGGGAGGTCAGCCCCACGGCGCTGCCCGCGTCCATGACCCCCAGGCGTGCTCCCGGCCACGCCAGCGTGAGCGCCCCGGACAGGGCCTTCGAGCCGAGCGCCACCTGGGCTCCCCCGTAGGCACGGCGTGTGACCAGCGTGACGAGCCGGCCGCGGCCGTCGCCGAAGGAGGCGTAGGCGGCCACGAGGTCTGCCCCGTGGCGCACCGTCCCGGCAGCCTCGGCCTCAGGTCCGGGCAGGAAACCGGGGGTGTCAACGACGGTGAGGACCCCGAGCCCGAGCCGACGGCACAGGGCCAGGTGCCCGGCGACCTTCTGGGAGGCCTGCGGCGTCAGCGCCCCGGCGAGGCACAGCGGCTGCGTCGCCACGACCCCCAGGGGCACGCCCTCGACACGCGCCAGGCCCGTGACCACGCTCGTGGCCCACCTGCCCCGCAGCTCGAGCAGGTCCCCGCGGTCGATGAGCCGGGTCAGGAGCGCGCGCACGTCATAGGCCTCGGCGCGCTCGGGCACCACCCGTCCGGTGCCCGCGTCACTGGGACGCAGGCCGGTGCCAGCCCCACCCGGGCGCAGCGGCAGGGCGCGGCCCTCAGGCGTGCGGACGGGCGCGTAGGAGAGCAGCCTGCGCACCTCCTGCCACGCCCCGGCCTCGTCAGGCGCCGTCAGGTGGGCGGTGCCGGCCTGCTCGGCGTGCAGACGGGCACCGCCGAGGGCCTCCGCCTCCACCCGCTGACCGGTGGAGGCGGCGAGCACGGCGGGCCCGGTGAGGAAGACCTGACCCCGTCCCTCGACCATGACGAGCACGTCCGTCAGCGCGGGGGAGTAGGCGGCGCCACCGGCGGCGGCGCCGAGGACGACCCCGACCTGCAACGTGCGTGCGCGCGCGCGGGTCTGCGCGGCCAGGACCAGGCCGACGCCCCCGAGGGCGTCCACACCCTCCTGCACGCGGGCCCCGCCGCCGTCGAGCAGCGATATCACGGGGGTGGCCTCGTCGGCGGCGCGCTCGATGAGGGCGGCGACGCGCCTGGCGCCCGCCAGGCCGATGGTGCCGCCCCTGACGGTCGGATCCTGCGCCCACACCAGGACCTCACGCCCGTCCAGGCGCGCGCGGGCGGTGAGCACGGCGTCGTCCTCGACGACCTCGCACAGGGAACCGGGATCGGCGAGGGCGCTGACGCGTGAGACCGCGTCGCGAGCAGCCACCTGTGCCGGGCCGGGCGAGGTGGCCGCAGGCAGCGCGTCCGCCTGACCCGGTGGCTGAAGCGGGGTCAGGAGCGCCAGCCTCTCACCCGCACGCACCGTGGCGCCGACGACGGCACCGGGCTCGGGGAGGGGCACCGCCTGCGTGGGGGCCGCGACGGGCACGCGCATCTTCATCGCCTCGAGGACCACGACGGGCCAGCCGGCGCCCACACGGCCCTGCTCGACGGCGACGACCGTGCCTGCCATCGGCGCGCGCAGGACCAGTGGCCCGCTCGGGCCGCCTGCCACCGCCCGCTCGGGGCGCCTTCCGCCCCCGGGGGTGTCGCTGCCCGGCCGCCTGCCTGGCCCGGTGGTGCTCGAGGCGGCCGGGCGCAGCACCTGCTCGAGCCAGTGGGTGGTGACGGTGTAGCCGCTCTCAGCGCGCAGGTCCGGGTGGGCCAGGGCCTCGCGCAGCAGGGGCGCGAGCGTGCGCACCCCCCTGACCCTGACCTGCGCCAGCGCCTCGTCCAGCGCGTCCAGGGCACCTTGCCGGTCCTGGCCGACGGCGACCAGCAGCGCCAACGGGTCCGAGACCCCCGGCACGAGCGCGTCCCCGGTGAAGACCGAGCGCTGCGTGCGCAGCCGCGGTAGGCCGGCCGGGAGGCCCGCCGCCACACGCTTGCGCTCCACCGCCAGGCTCAGGGGGACGTCGAGGCCGAGCAGGTCGCCGGAGGCGGGCACGAGCGTGTCCGGGTCCTCGGCGTACAGGCGTGCCTCCACCACGTGGCCGTGCGTCGGCACGCGGACCTCGCCGCGCCCCAGGCCGTCCAGCGCCAGCTCCAGGGGCGCTCCCTGCGCCACAAGCAGCTGGGCGCGCACGAGGTCCACGCCCGTGACCTCCTCCGTCACCGCGTGCTCCACCTGCAGGCGCGCATTGACCTCCAGAAGCACCGGCTCACCGTCCGCCGGCACCAGGAACTCGCAGGTCGCCGCCCCCGTGAGGCCGGCCGCACCCAGGACCGCGCGCGTGTGCTCCTCAAGAAGGCCCACGACGTGCCCGGGCAGGAAGGGCGCCGGGGCCTCCTCGAGGAGCTTCTGGGAACGCCGCTGCACCGAGCACTCCCGTGTGCCCAGGGTGACCAGGCGGCCGGAGGCGTCCGCCAGGGCCTGCACCTCGACGTGACGCGCCCCGCCGACCACCTCCTGCAGCATGAGCGGACCGAGGCCGGCGAGCGAGGTCAGCGCCTGGCGGGCACGGGACCCACGAGCGGGCGCCCCGGGGCCGGGCAGGACGACGACGCCGCGCCCGCCCCCGCCGTGAACCGTCTTGAGCACGGCGGGCCCCGGAACGCGCCCCAGGACCTCGTCGAGGTCCTCGCGCCCCACCGGCAGGGACAGGGGCGTGGGCACGCCCAGGCGCTGGGCCAGCCCGGCCAGGGCGAGCTTGTCGGTGAGCAGGTCCAGAGCCTGGGCCGAGGGCCCCACCCAGGTCAGGCCCGCGGCGGATACTGCCCGGGCCAGCTGTGCGGACTCGGCGGCGAAGCCGACCCCGGGGTGCAGGGCGTCGGCACCCAGAGCCAGCGCCGCCGCGACCAGCGCCTCGACGTCGTCATAGGCGCTGACCTCGACGACGTCGTCCAGGGCCCGCGACCACAGGTTGTCGCGGTCCGCGGCCGTGAGGACGCCGATGGGGCTGACGCCCAGCGCACGGGCTGATCGGGCCAGGCGCAGGGCCGTGCCCGAGCGGGCGGCGACCAGCAGCCGCCTCATGCGATCCCGCCGGCTGCCTCGCCCGAGGACGCCGAGGCCGGCAGGTCCCACAGGTGGGTCCACGTCACCCCCAGGTCTGCCAGGAGACGGCGCAGCAGCGGCAGGGACAGGCCGACGACACCGTGCGGGTCCCCCTCGACGCCCTCGATGAAGGCGCCGCCGTAGCCGTCGATGGTGAAGGCCCCCGCGCAACACTGCGGCTCGCCCGTGGACACGTAGGCCTCGAGCTCCTCGGGCGTGGGCGACCCGAAGCGCACGACCGTCGAGGACACCCCCTCCGTCACCGTCTCCTGGGAGACGGCCTCACCCAGGCGCACGAGGGTGTGCCCCGAGTGCAGCACCCCGGTGGCTCCCGCCAGGGCGGCCCAGCGCTCGCGGACGGCGGCGTCCGTGCGGGGCTTGCCGACGACCTGCCCGCCGATCTCCAGCATCGAGTCGCAGCCCAGGACGACGGTGGCTCGCGCCCCCTCGAGAGGCCTTGAGCGGCGGGCGACGTCGAGGGCCTTGGCCCGGGCCAGGGCCTGCACCTGCTCGACGGGCGTGGGCTGGGGGAGCCCGTCGCGGGCGCGCTCGCGGGCCAGGGCCTCGAGCACCGTGGGCTCATCGACCTGTGAGACGCGCACGAGCGGGGTGACGCCCGCCGCACGCAGGGTCGCGAGGCGGCCGGAGGACTGGGAGGCGAGGACAAGGGCGGCTGGTCTCACGCCCCCAACCCTAGAGGGGCGGCTGCGCGGGGCAGGCGGCTCGCGGCGCTCGGCCGCCGCCTGGGCTAGCGTCGTCTGTATGAGCGAGCACAGCGCCGCCACCCGGCCCGCCCCGGCCTTGTCTCGCCTGACCACCGTCGCACGGACCGGGTCGACCAACAGTGACCTCATTGACGCCCTGGCCCGTGATGCCCGTGCGGCGCAGCGCCAGTGGCCCCACCTGTCCGCCCTGCGAGCCGTGCACCAGACCGCGGGGCGCGGGCGTGCGGGCCGCAGCTGGGTCGTGCCCGGCCAGGGCGCCCTCACCCTCTCCGTCGTCCTGCGCCCGCTCGTGCCCAGTGACCGCCTGCCCTGGCTGCCGCTGCTGGCCGGGCTGGCTGTCCGCGACGCCCTGAGCCAGGTCCTGGCTGGCGCGGGGTCGGCGTGGACCGCCTGGACCAAGTGGCCCAACGACGTCCTCCTCCTGCCACCGTCCCAGGCCCCTGCTGAGGAGGTGGCGGGCTGGGGCCGGGGACGCAAGGTCTGCGGCATCCTCGCCGAGGTGGCTCACCCGGCGCGCAGCGCCCCCACGGTGGCGCCTCCCACCCGCCAGGAGGCCGCCGCCGTCGTCCTGGGCATCGGTGTCAACGTGGGGCAGGGCCCGGAGGAGCTGCCGGTGCCCTGGGCGGGCTCGCTGCGCCTGGCGGGCGCCCGCCTGGGCCCGCAGGAGCTTCTCGCGCCACTGGGCAGCGCCCTGGCGGCCCGGAGCGCGCAGTGGGAGCGCGACGGCGGCCTGCCTGGGGCGGCGCTGCTGGAGGGACTGCGTGCGGCCTGCCTCACGCTGGGCCAGACGGTGCGCGTCGAGGTGCCCGGCGGCGGCGTGCTCGAGGGCCGGGCCCTTGACCTCGAGCCCGGTCTCGTGGTGGAGGCCGGAGGGAGCAGACGGGTTGTCGCCGCGGGGGACGTGAGCCACCTGCGCGCCCAGCGGCCTGCTCGATTGAGCACAACGCTGTGACCTGGGCTACTCTGCGACGGTGACTGCGCATCGCAGGCCCGAGGAGCGGGCCGGGGAGGACGGTGACGAGCGCACACCCTCGACGCTCGGACGGCACGAGCGCCTCCTGCTGGGCGCCAGCCCCACGCTCACGCTGCGCCAGCTCGCCGCAGGAGCCGAGACCAGTGTGGACGTCGCCCGCCGCTTCTGGCGCGCCATGGGCTTCGCCGACGTCGATCCCGACGACGTGCGCTTCACCGAGCGTGACGTCGAGGCCCTGCGCGGCGTCGCCGACCTCATCGACGAGCACGACGACGGACTGCCCTCCCCCTGCGCCCCCGGGGGCGGGCTGGCGGCCTCCAGCGTCTTCGAGATGCTGCGCGCCCAGTCCTACACGATGGACCGCCTCGTGCTGTGGCAGCTCGAGACCTTCGTCTCCGACGTCTCCCAGCGCCTGCACCTGGACGACACCGCCGCCCGGCTCGTCGTCCTCGACCACATCGACGCGATGGCCACTGCCCTGCGCTCCCAGCTCGACTACGTGTGGAGCCGGCACATGGCCGCCCTGCTCAGCCGCACGGACGCCGAGGTCGCCGGGCGCGGCCGTGAGGACGCCGGGCCCGACCTGTACCCCTTGACCCGCTCGCTCGGCTTCGTTGACATCGTGGCCTTCACCCAGCGGGCACAGACGATGAGCCGTCTTCAGCTCGAGTCGATGCTCAACGACTTCGAGACCACGGCACGCAACGTCGTCACCTCCCGCGGCGCCCGGGTGGTCAAGACCATCGGCGACGCCGTCATGTACATCTCCGACGACGTCGTCACCGCCGCGGATGTCGTCACCGCCCTCGTGCGCGAGCTCCAGGCCGGGCCCGTGCCCATGCACGTGCGCGCGAGCCTCGTCCAGGGCCGTGTCGTCTCGCGCTCGGGCGATGTCTTCGGACCCACCGTCAACCTGGCCTCACGCCTGGTGGACACCGCCGAGCCCGGTGGGATCCGCATGGACGAGGCCACGGCCCGCGCCATCATCAACGGCCCCGACGCCGCCCGCTACCGGGTCAGTGAGTGCAAGGAGGTCGTCGCCAAGGGCCTGGGCAACATCGTCCCCTGGGCGCTCGAGGCGGCCTGATCCCGGGCCGGGGCGCCAACACCACGGCCCGGGCCGGCCACAGGACCGGCTCAGGGGGCCGGGCCGCAGGGGCATGGCGCGAGCCGGGACTGTCCCATACGATCCTGGTTATGACCACCGTGCTGCTCGTCGAGGACGATCCCGCCATCTCCGAGCCCCTGGCTCGCGCCTTCGGCCGCGAGGGCTACACCGTGCGCGCCTACGGCACCGGGGCCAGGGCCCTGGAGGAGGTCGCCGACGCGGACATCATCGTGCTCGACCTCGGCCTGCCAGACATCGACGGCCTCGACGTCGCACGCCAGGTCCGCGCCCAGGGCCTGACCACCCCGATCCTCATGCTCACCGCCCGCTCGGAGGAGAGAGACCTCGTCGTCGGCCTCGACGCAGGAGCGGACGACTACGTCACCAAGCCCTTCCGGCTGGCCGAGCTGCTTGCCCGTGTGCGCGCCCAGGTGCGCCGCGCCTCCGGGGAGGTCAGTGAGGACGAGCTCGTCGCCGGTGAGATCCGGGTTGACGTCGCCGCCCACCGGGCCTTCGTGGGCACGCGCGAGCTGCAGCTGTCCACCCGCGAGTTCGAGCTCCTGCGCGTGCTCGTGCGCGGTGCTGGCAGCGTCGTGGGCTCCGAGGACATCCGCAAGGAGGTCTGGGGTGAGGACCCGGCCGGCTCCGAGCAGGCCCTGGCCATGCACGTGACCTGGCTGCGCCGCAAGCTGGAGGACGACGAGGCCGCCCCCGTGCTCCTCGTCGCCGAGGGCGCCGGCTACCGCCTGAGGGTCTGAGGCCCGGCCGCGGCCTCAGGCTGGGGCACTGCCTGAGCCACACGGCCCGGTGGTACCGGGCCCACACGTTCCGGGCCGGGCCCGGGGGAGGAGGTTGGCGTGCGACGCCGGGTCATGCTCATGACGATGGGTGCGGTCACGGTCGCCGTCGTCCTGCTGGGGGTCCCGCTGGGCTCCGCCTGGGTCCTGCTGGCGCTGCGCCTGACGCGCGAGGCCGAGGACCAGGTGCAGATCATCGTCACCATGGTGCTGGCCATCCTCGGCCTGGCGCTCGTGGCCGTCGTCACCGCCTACGTCGTCGCCGCCAAGGGCTCGCGCCGCATCCAGGCGCCGCTCATCTACCTGGCGGCGGAGGCCGAGCAGCTCGGCTCGGGCCAGGTGCGCCCGCGCCTGCGCACCTCGGGCATCGAGGAGATCGACCTCGTCCAGGCCGAGCTCGTACGCTCGGCCGAGCGGGTGGCCGGACGTCTGGCCGTGGAGAGGCAGTTCGCCTCCGACGCCTCGCACCAGCTGCGTACGCCCTTGACCTCCCTTGAGCTGCGACTGGAGGAGATCGAGATGATCGCCGAGCAGGAGGAGGTGCGCCAGGAGGCCCGTGCCTGCATCGAGCAGGTGGACCGGCTCACCGGCGTCGTCGAGGACCTGCTTAAGGTCTCCCGCCGCAAGGGAGGGGGCTCGACCGAGGCCCTGCGGCTCGTGGACGTCCTCGAGCAGCAGCGCGAGGAGTGGGAGCCGGCCTTCAGGGCGGCGGGACGTCGCCTCGTCATGAGCGACGAGGTGGGTGTGCCGGTCCTGGCGACCCCCGGCTCGCTCACCCAGGTGCTGGCCACCTGCCTGGAGAACTCCCTGCGCTACGGGGCGGGCACGACGACGGTGAGCGTGCGCAGCGCCAACGGCGGGCACGGCGTCTTCATCGACATCACGGACGAGGGCCCGGGCGTGGACGACGAGCTGGCGCCGACGCTCTTCGAGCGTGCGGTCTCCGGCCACGGCTCCACGGGTGTGGGTCTGGCACTCGCCCGCAACCTCATCGAGGCCGACGGCGGCCGCATCGAGCTGTCCCAGCGGCGCCCCCCGGTGTTCTCGGTCCTGCTCAGCTCGGTGCCCAAGACGCTGGACCCGGACAAGGTCCTTCCGCAGGGGGCTCTGGTGAGCGTGGGACGCCGACGCCGCTTCTGAGGGCGGGCTCAGGCTCCTGAGGGCGGCTCAGGCGGGGCCGGCGCTCTCGCGCCGGCGCAGGCGTGCCGACAGCCAGGAGACGAGCATCGGCAGCACCGAGACGAGGACGATGGCGAGGATGACGGCGTCGATGTTCTCTCGGATCCAGTCGTGCCCGCCCAGGAAGTAGCCCAGCCACACGAGGGCGAAGGCCCACACCGTCGCCCCCAGGACGTTGAAGCCGACGAAGTGGCTGTAACGCATCTGGCCGACCCCCGCCATCACCGGTGTGAAGGTGCGCACGATGGGAACGAAGCGCGCGAGGGTGACGGCCTTGCCACCGTGGCGGTCGAAGAACGCTCGGGTGCGCGTCACGTGCTCCTGCTTGAACAGCCGGGAGTCCGGCCTGTTGAAGATGGCGGGCCCCGCCTTGCGGCCGATGACGAAGCCGGTCTGGTCCCCGACGACGGCGGCGACCCACATGAGCGAGGACACCACCCAGATGCTCACCGGCACCTGACCCGTGTGGACGAACAGGCCCAGGGTGAACAGCAGGGAGTCACCCGGCAGGAAGAAGCCGACGAGCAGCCCGGTCTCGGCGAAGATGACGAGCATGACGCCCAGCACCGCCCACGGTCCCACCCACTGGACGAAGGCCGTGATCATCGAGGCGGGGTCGAGCCAGTCAGGGCCCAGCGCTGGCAGCGTCGTGGCGGCGGTCACGTGGGACAGGGCAGAGGTCAGAGCGAGCACTGCCCCAGGGTAGGGACTGCCGGCCGGTGCGGGCACCGTCGCAGGTCACGTCCCCGCTGTGGGGTGGCGCACGTGGAGATCCCCCCTGGCCCGGCGGCGGGGATCAGGGGCGCGGCGTCGCCGTCGGACCCTGCTGGGGGGTTCTCCGCGTCGCCGGTGCCCCGCCGACGACGGCGACCGCCACCGCCCCGGGGGACTGCGGCTGGTCGGCCGTGCCTGTGAAGACGATGTAGTGGTAGAAGACGAAGCGGAAGGCGGTGCCCAGGGCGAAGCCGACGACGTAGGCGGCGACGTTGTCCGCCAGCGGGGACGTCAGGCCCAGCACCTCGTGAGTGAAGAAGAGGCAGAACTGTGTGATGAGCACGCCCCCGACGTTGGCGAAGGCGAAGAGCAGCGCCTCCCGGGCGGCGTTGTCCTGGGTGCGGCCCCGGTAGGTCCACAGCCGGTTGGCGACCCAGGAGAAGACGGTGGCGACCGTCGCGCTCAGCACGTTGGCCGTGTTCGGGTGGCCGGACAGGAAGCCGAGGGGCCCGTGCTGGAGCAGGTTGAACAGCCCCGCGTCGAGGACGAAGGCGAGGGCGCCCACGAGGCCGAACTGAAGGAGCTCACGCACCCAGACGACCAGGCGCCCGCGCAGGCCGGTGGGACCAGCGGGCGTCGGGGTGGGTGGGTTCGGCACGGGGGTGATCCTAGAAGACACCCGCCTGCCCACAACCGGGCCCCGTCAGGGAACCCACTGGACCGACACGCTCGAGTAGTCCCACACCCAGCTGATCCACAGCACCTGCCCGAGGACACAGCACACGAGGGCCAGCACCAGGCCACGCGTCCCGTGATGGCGCTCCAGCGCGCCTGCCAGGGCCCAGCCAGCCGGGAGCAGAGGCAGCAGCAGCCGCAGCAGGGAGGTCGTCGGGTCGAAGAAGACGAGCAGGTAGAGGACGTAGCCCACGCACCAGGTCCAGGCGGCCGCACCGGTCGAGCGCAGGGCACGCGAGCCCAGGGCCGCGCCCACGAGCACCAGCACGCCGGCCAGGAGAACTGGCCCCAGGTGCTCACCCGCCCACCAGCCCGAGCGCAGCACCCAGGGTGTCAGGGGCAGCAGGTGCGAGCCCCGCCACGCGGTCTCCGTCGCCGTGTAGGCGTCCACGCGCCCCGTCACGGCCCAGGCCAGCGCCGGCCACAGCAGCGCCGAGGCGAGGGCCACCACCGTCAGCAGGAGCAGACGCGTGCGCTCGGCCGCCGACAGCCCTGCCCCCAGGACGGGGGCGAGCGGTCGCCGCAGCACGGCGGGCAGCGCGCCACGCGAGCGCAGCAGGTCCATCAGCCACCACAGTCCCAGCCCGGCGGCCAGCGGCAGGCCCACCGGCCTCGACAGCGCCGCCAGCGGCACGAGGACGGCGGCCGTGAGAAAACGCCGCCGGTCCGCCGCCAGGAGCACCGAGGCCACGAGGGCCAGGGCCAGGGGCTCGGCGTAGGCGCCCTGCAGGACGAGGGCGCAGGGGCCGGACCACACGAGAGCCACCGCCCACAGGGAGGTGGAGGGACCCGTGCGGGGCGCCAGCCAGCGGTCGGTGAGCACGGCCGCCACGGCCGAGGAGATGAGGGAGACGAGCGCCGCGCGCGTGTAGAAGCAGGCTCCTGTCCACGACAGCAGCCCGGCGAGCGTGGGCAGCAGCGGCATGAAGGCCCAGGTGCTCTGGGTCACCCGGCCGGTGGCGTCCACAGGCAGGTCGGTGGGGTAGCCCTCGAGCTCGATACGCGCGTACCAGCCGGCGTCCCAGAAGGACAGGTGCTCGCCCCAGGAGGGTCGCGGACCCGCCCAGGCGGTGGCGGGCGTGTCCTGGGCTCCCAGGCGCGCCAGCAGGAGCGTCAAGGCCGTGCAGGCCGCCCACACGAGCAGCACGTGGAGGGGACGGGACAGCCTCGCGAGGGGCCGCTGCGGCCCCGGGGACGGGTGGTCGGGCACCGTCCCAGCCTATGCGGCCGGGTAGCCTGGCCCGCGTGAGCGCTCCCACGGCTGCGGCCGTCCCTTGTCACCGCCCCGCCCCCGTCGTCGCCGTGATCGGCGGTGGGCAGCTGGCCCGCATGATGCAGGAGGAGGCCAGCGCCCTGGGTGTCCACCTGCGGGCGCTGGTCGAGGCGGCCGACGGCTCCACCGGCCAGGTCGTTGTCGATGCCCCCGTTGGCGAGGCGGGCGACGCCGTGGCCGTGCGTCGCCTCGTGTCGGGCACCGGTGCGGGCACACGCCCGGGTGCCAGCGCCGCGCAGCTGCAGGCGGCCGTACCCGCCGACGTCCTCACCTTCGAGCACGAGCACCAGGACTCCGGCCTGCTGGCCGGGCTCGTCGCCGAGGGCGTCTCCGTCCAGCCCGGCCCCGACTCTCTCCTGCTCGCCCGCGACAAGATCGCCATGCGCCGCGCCATGGCCGAGATCGGTGCCCCGCAGCCCGCCTGGGCCGAGGTCACCGGCACCGCCGAGCAGATCCGCGCCGGCATCGAGTCCTTCGCCTCGCACCACGGCTGGCCGGTCGTCCTCAAGACCCCCCGCGGCGGCTATGACGGTCACGGCGTGCTCCTGGTGGGCTCAGCCGCACAGCTGCGCGACGGCCAGGCCGCCACCTGGGTCACCGCCACCGCTGCCGCCGCCGCAGGTGGCCCCGGCGGCGCCGCCACGCTGGGCGGCGGCAGCCTTGGCGGCGGTGCGGCCACCAGCCTGCTGGTCGAGCAGGCCGTGCCCTTCACCCGCGAGCTTGCCGTGCTCATGGCCCGCAGCCCCAGCGGGCGCAGCGCGGTGTGGCCCGTCGTCGAGTCCGTCCAGGCCGGTGGCATCTGCTCGGAGGTCATCGCCCCGGCACCCGGGCTGGACGCCGCAGCCGCCGGGCTCGCCCGCGACACCGCCCTGGCTGTTGCCGAGCACGCCGGGGTCACGGGCGTGCTCGCCGTCGAGCTCTTCGCCGTCGAGGCCCCCGGGGAGCCCACCCGCCTGCTGGTCAACGAGCTCGCCATGCGCCCGCACAACTCGGGCCACTGGACCCAGGACGGCTCCGTCACCAGCCAGTTCGCACAGCACCTGCGCGCCGTGCTCGACCTGCCCCTGGGCTCCACCGAGCCGACGGCCGCCGCCACCGTCATGGTCAACCTCCTCGGCGGTGAGACGGAGCCCGACGACGACGCCTGGGCGCGCGCGCTCGCGGCCGACCCGGGCGCCAGGATCCACCTGTACGGCAAGCAGTGGCGGCCCGGACGCAAGCTCGGCCACGTCAACGTCACCGTCCCCGGAGACCCGTCCGTCCCGGCCTCGCCCGAGGCGGTCGCCGAGGCCCGCCGTCGTGCCCGCGCCGTCGTCGCCGTCCTGCGCGGCGAGGCCTGACCACCACCCCCCCCGTCCCCCTGGAAGGACCCTCATGAGCACTCCCACAGCCAGCCCCGTCGTCGGCATCGTCATGGGCTCGGACTCCGACTGGCCCACCATGCAGGCGGCCGCCGAGGCCCTCGACGAGCTCGGCGTCGCCTACGAGGCCGACGTCGTCTCCGCCCACCGCATGCCCACCGAGATGATCGACTACGGGCGCAGCGCCAGCGCGCGCGGTCTGCGCGTCATCATCGCGGGGGCCGGCGGTGCCGCGCACCTGCCCGGCATGCTCGCGGCCGTCACCGAGCTGCCCGTTATCGGCGTTCCCGTGCCGCTGAAGTACCTCGACGGCATGGACTCCCTGCTGTCCATCGTCCAGATGCCCGCCGGCGTGCCCGTCGCCACGGTCTCCATCGGCGGTGCCCGCAACGCCGGCCTGCTGGCCGCTCGCATCCTGGGCGCCGGGCAGGGCGAGGAGGCACAGCGCCTGCGCGCCGCCATGCGCGACTTCCAGGCCGCGCTAGGCCGCGTCGCCCACGCCAAGGGCCAGGCCCTGCGCGAGCGGCGCGCTCAGGGCTGAGCAGCGCCGAGGGCCTCCGCCCAGGACGGGTCCTCATCCCAGCCTTCCGTCATCCCTAGTGCTGTCAGAGGGACGAAGGGGGACTGACGGAGCAGGTACCGCAGCCGTGATGCCCACGTTCAGTGCGGGCTGATGGCGTAGAGGATCGTCTGGAACGACACGAGCACGGGGCACAGGCGTTTGCGCTCGAGCGCGTTCGGGTCCGAGGTGGACAGGACGCTGCGGTCCTCCAGCCACCGGATCTTCTTCGAGGTGGGGATCATGGGGTAGGCCCCCAGGAACCGGTTCCACAGGCGGCCGTGGTGCGCGCAGATGTTCCTGACACGGACGTAGCTGGCCAGCCACGACTCCAGGACCGGGTCCTGCAGCCCTAGCTGTTGCGCGATCGGCTTGTGGTACGTCTGAGGAAGCACGCTGTAGAGGTGCCGTAGGTTTCCGAGCGTGAGGAGCTCGATGCTCAGCCAGGACGGCGGAGTCCGCGCTCAACCAGTAGCTTGAGCAGCTCGTCCTCGTTCAGCGGGCGCTTGTCGTAGGCCTGTGGCAGTCGCTCGGGCACGGCGCAATGATAAGAAAAGACCCCTGAATTGGGCACAGTCCCCAGAAACTGGGGACGGAGGCCTGGGGGGGGGGTGCCCCTATGTGGTGTGTCAAGCGGCGGCGGGTAGTTTCGTGGCTGGTTGTGGGTCGTAGAGGGCTCCATCTCGGATCATGGCGTGCAGGGTCAGGATGCGGCGGTGGGCCAGGGCGAGAACGGCCTGGTTATGACGCTTGCCCTGGTCTCGTTTGCGCTGGTAGTAGGCCCGGGAGACGGGGTCGGAGCGCAGGGAGGCGAAGGCGGACAGGAACATGGCGCGCTTGAGCCTCTTGTTGCCGCCGTGGGAGACGTGCTCACCACGGATCGATGAGCCGGAGCGGCGTGTGACGGGAGCGAGCCCGGCGTAGGAGGCCAGCTGGGCGCCGGTGTCGAAGGTCTTGCCCAGGGTCTCGGCCAGGAAGACGGCGGCGGTCCTGACCCCGATCCCGGGCATGGAGATCAGGACCTCATAAAGAGGGTGGGCCTCCACCAGGGCCTCGACCTGGGCGGCGACATCGGCCCGCTGAGCGTGCAGGGCGATGAGCTGCCTGGCCAGGTGAGGTAGCACCGTTGCGGCGGCGTCGGTGCCGGCGACCACCACGGTCTGGTGCTCCAGGGCCGAGACGATCTGGCCGGCCCAGGTGGCGTGCCGCCTGCACCCGTGCTTCTTGAGCCTGGCGTCAATCCTTGCCTTGCCCGCTCGCTTCAGATCGGCTGGGGTGGGCCAGGCGGCGATGACCTCCAAGACGGCGTCGTGCTCCAGCCAGGGCCCCACCACGGCCTCGAGGGCGGGGTGGATCTGGGTGTACAGGCCCCGGATCCGGTTAGCGCTCTGGTTGACCTGGCGGGCCAGGTCCAGGTCGAATCCCGTGAGCATCGACAAGGCGGCCGCGTCCTCGTCCGAGGCGCTGACGGCTCTCAGGGTGTGAGGCATGCTCCTGGCCGCGCCGGCGATGACGGCCGCGTCCTTCGCGTCGGTCTTGGCGCTGCCCGGCGTCAGGTCGGCGATGCGTCGCATCGACAGTCCGGGCAGGTAGCCCACGGTGATGCCCATGTCCTGGGCCACCGCCACGGCCAGGGCCCCGATGGTGGCGGGCTGGTCGACCACCACCAGCAGCCTCCCGTGGTCGGCCAGCTTGCCGTAAAGGGAACGCAGACGTGCCTCGTCATTGGGAAGGGGCTTGTCGAGGACCTTCCGCCCGTCCCGGCTCAGGGCCGTGGCCCAGTGGTCCGTCTTGCCGACGTCGATGCCGATGAAGACCTCGATGTCCTCGATATCCATCTCTCCTGCCGCCTCTCGGTCAAGTCGATACGGGGCCAGCCGGTGGACGACCGGTTCCGCACCCACGTTACGAAAGACCTCACACGCGGTGGGTCGTTCCCCTTATCAGCGGTCACCAGCGTCCGGCTGCTGCGGGTGACAACACCCCCCGGATCATCTACGGACAGGGGCAAGACATCATGCCCACAGCAACTGG